>JACSRM010000092.1 GCA_014879745.1 Burkholderiaceae bacterium
AAAGTGCTCGCCGCGTGGGCGCTGTTTCACGCCGGGGAGTTCCGCAAGGCGTTCGACGCCGGGCTCGAGGCGGGCGGCGCGGGCATCACCGTCGCCAACAAGGCGCAGGCGATCTACGCCAACTATCTGGAGCGAAGCGAAAAGACGCGGCTCGCGATGTTCCAGGAAGTCGTCGCCCGCGCCCAAGCACAGGCCGTTGCCGAGCCGAGAAATGCGAACGCGCACTACTGGCTGGCCTACGCGCTCGGCCGCTACAGCCAGAGCATCAGCGTCGCGAAGGCACTCGCGCAGGGCCTGGGCAGCAGGATCAAGATGGCGCTCGAGACGACGATCGCGCTGTCGCCCGGGCACGCCGATGCGCACATCGCGCTGGGTACCTTCCACGCCGAGGTGATCGACAAGATCGGATCGCTGCTCGGCCGCACCCAGGGCGCGAGCAAGGACGCCGGGCTCGAGAACTTCAGGCAGGCGCTGCGCCTGAACCCGAATTCGGCGATCGCGATGGTCGAATACGCCAACGGCCTCGTGATGCTCGAAGGCGAGAAGCGGATGAAGCAGGCCGAAAAGCTCTATGCCGACGCCGCCGCGTGCGAGGCGGCCGATGCGATGGAGCGGCTCGATATCGAGATGGCGAAGGAGGAACTTGCCGACTGAATGAGAATCGAGTCCCGGTCGCGGCGCAATCCGGCGCGCGCGGCTTGTCTCCCTCCCGGCCCATCACACGCGTCCCGCCATGAACAACACCTTCGACCCATCCCCCTCCGCGACGAACCGCTTCGCTCCGGAGGCGCTTTCGCTGCTGCGCATCGTCAGCGCCTACCTGTTCCTGCTGCACGGCAGCGCCAAGCTGCTCGGCATGCCGAGCATCGAGATGTTTGCCAACGTGCCACTGACGTCGCTGTCCGGCATCGCCGGCATCATCGAACTGGTGGGCGGCGTGCTCGTGCTGATCGGCTTCTTCACGCGGCCGGCGGCGTTCGTCATGTCCGGCACGATGGCGTTTGCCTACTTCATCGCCCACGCGAGCCGGGGCAATCCGCTCTTTCCGCTGATGAACGGCGGCGAGGCCGCGGTGCTGTTCTGCTTCGTCTTCCTCTTCATCGCCGCGGCCGGTGCCGGCCCGTGGAGCGTCGATGCCGCGCGGCGCAAGCGCTGATCGACGCCAGCGCCCGGCCGCCCGCGTCGGCCGCGCTACCAGCGCTCGACGATGACGGGCTTGAGCTGCAGCGCGTCGCCGATGCGCTGCAGCGCGCTGCCGGCGTCGACTCGGCTGCGATAGGGGCCCGCCTGCAGGCGGTGCAGGCTCTGGTCGTCGAAGATCGCAAGCAGCGGCGCGAGCCAGTCGAACTCGGTGGCGACGCGGCGCTGAAAGGTCTCGGCACCGCTGCGCTCGCGAAAGGCGCCGATCTGGACCCAGAATCCGGGGCCCGACGGCGTGGCGGCAGACGGCTCCGCCGTCGCGACCTTCGCCGGTTCGGGGGCCGGTGACGACGCCAGCGGCGAGAAATCGGCGGCCTCCGAGGAGGCCACCGGCTGCGTGGTGACGGGCGAGGTGCTCGACGCGTTCGTCGATCCGACCGCGGCCACCGAAGCCGCGGCCGCCACGGTTGCGGCCGGCAGCGCCGCAGCGGCGGCGGGTGCGGCGGGTGCGGCGGGTGCAACGGGCGCCGTTGTCGCCACGCTTGCCGGCACTTCCTTTTGCGTGGCGGCGCGCTGCGCGAGCGCCGTGCCGTCCGCGCCGCGCTGCCAGGCGCCGGTGCGGATATCTTCGGTCGTGATGCGTTCGACCTCGACCGGTGCGACGCCGCGCAGCACGCCGAGCTTGAGCGCGGCGGTATAGCTCAGATCGATGATGCGCGTCGAATGGAACGGGCCGCGGTCGTTGATGCGGACGATGACCTCGCGGCCGTTGGCCGGGTTGCGCACCCGCACGTAGCTCGGAATCGGCAGCGTCGGATGCGCGGCCGTCATCGCGTACATATCGTAGGGCTCGCCGCTCGCCGTGCGCCGGCCGTGAAACTTCTTGCCGTACCAGGAGGCGAGGCCGCGCTCGACGTACGGCCGGTCGTCGGTGATCGGCACGTAGCGCTCGCCGAGCGCCACATAGGGCTTGTTCGGCCCGCCCTTGCGCACCGGCTCGATGCGCGGCTGCGCGTCGGGTATATCGATCAGGCCGGGCGGCGGATTGGCCTGCGGGCCGTCACGCTCGTAGGCAGGCGCCGGGCCTTCGCGGACGGCGACGCCGCCCGCCGGGCCGGATGCCGGGGGCGCGGACGCGCATCCGGCGAGCGATACGGCAAACGCCAGTCCGGACCATCGCAACGCTGTGTTCGGTCGCAGCATATGGGGTGGTGGCGCGCCCGGCTGGGATCGAACCAGCAACCCCTGCCTTCGGAGGGCAGTACTCTATCCATTGAGCTACGGACGCAAACGCGCGGATTTTACGCGCGCGCATCCGCCGCACCGGCCCATGACGCCGCGATGGCGCGCGCGCCCGTTGCTCGACGCGCACGCCCGGCGCGATCAGGCCTTCTTGACCCAGGCGCTGCACCAGCCGTGGGACGAGACCTGCTTGCCGCCGAAGATCAGGCACGGGCCGAAGGCATCGCCCGCCTTGCCCTGGAACTGGTGGCAGTTGGCGCATTCGTGGCCGGCGGCATAGTTGGCGAACTTCGCCTTGTCGGCCTTCGTCGCGTCGGCCACGTAGCCGAGCGCGACGGCCTGCGGATCCTTAGGGTCGAGCTTCGGCGCGTCGGCGCCGAAGCTCGTGCGGCTGGCAAGCAGCGCTGCGCCGGCAAGCGGGACAATGCGGATGAAATCGCGGCGAGAGGTCATTGTTCGACCCTCCGGGTTTGTCGTTCTGACGATCGATCCATCTTAGGCATCCGGGTAAACCCGAGTCACGAGCGCATTCTTTACTCGAATCCCCATGCCTGCGCCACACGACACCGCGCGCCGCCTGTCACCGGTCATCGAAGCCGCGTGTGCGATCGACTTCGGAACGTCGAACTCCGCGCTCGCCGTCCTCGACCGCAAGGCCGGGATGCGGCTGGTCGAACTCGAGCCGGGCGCATATACGATGCCGACCGCGGTCTTCTATCTCGCCGATGCCGCCGACGGGAGCCCGGCCGGGACCGCACTGCATGCCGCCGGGCCGCACCCGCCGCGGCTCTTCGGCCGCGCGGCGATCGCCGCCTACGTCGATGGCATCGACGGCCGGCTGATGCGGTCGATGAAGAGCATCCTCGGCTCGAGCCTGCTCGACCAGACGACCGACGTCGGCGCCGGGCGCAGCGTCCGATACCGCGACGTGGTGGCCGGATATCTGCGCCACCTCAAGCAGATGGCCGAGGCGCAGGCCGGCGCGGCGATCACGCATGCCGTGCTTGGCCGCCCGGTCTTCTTCGTCGACGACGACCCGGCGCGCGATGCACAGGCGCAGGCGGCGCTGGAGGCGGCGGCGCGCGCGACCGGCTTCCGGAGCATCGATTTCCAGTACGAGCCGATCGCCGCCGCATTCGATTTCGAGCGCGGCGTGCAGCGCGAACAGATCGTGCTCGTCGCCGATATCGGCGGCGGCACGTCGGACTTCTCGGTCGTGCGCGTCGGGCCGCAGCGCGCGGCCGCGCTCGACCGCAAGGCCGACATCCTCGCCAACCACGGCGTGCACGTCGCGGGCACCGATTTCGATCGCCGCATCGAGCTCGGCCACATGCTGGGCGAACTCGGCTACCGCGCATTCGGCCCGCCGACCGACGGCGCGGCACCGCGCGAAGTGCCCAGCGGCGTCTACTTCGACCTCGCGACCTGGCACCTGATCAATACCGTCTACCAGCCGCAGCGCGTCGCCGAGCTGCGCGCGATGCGCGGCTTCTACGCCGATCGGCGCCACCACCGGCGGCTGATGACGGTGCTCGACGAGCGGCTCGGGCACGACCTCGCGGCGCGCGCGGAAGGCGCGAAGATCGCGGTCGCCGACGGCGGCGCGGCGCGCATCGCGCTCGATCTCGTCGAATCCGGGCTGCACGCGGACCTCGACGAAGCGCGGGCGCTGCAGGCGATCGACGACGACCTGGCGCGCATTGCCGAGGCGGCGCGCGCCACCGTGGCGCAGGCCGGGCTCGCGCCGGCGCACCTCGACGCGCTGTATTTCACCGGCGGATCGACCGGGCTGCGACTGCTGGCGCAGCGCATCGCGGCGCAGTTTCCGTCGGCGCGTGCGGTGCGCGGCGACCGCTTCGCGAGCGTCGCCAACGGCCTCGCGCTCGACGCGGCACGTCGCTTCGGCCTGACGGCCGGGTTCTCAGCGGCGCGCTGATCGGGTCGGCCGGCGCGGCCGCGGCGTCCGGCCGGGCAGCGGATGCGACACGTCGGCGAGCAACAGCGTCGCACGCACCAGCTCCTCGACCGCTTCGGGCAGATCCTGCGGCGGCTCGAGGGTCTCGATCTCGGCGAGCAGTTCGTCGGCGTCTTCCAGATCGTCGGCCTGGAGGTGGCGATACAGCAGTGCGAGCGGCGCGGTGATCGCCCCCGCATCGAGCGCCATCAGGGCCGGGAAATGCAGCATCGCAAGCGCGAAGCCGGCAACCCAGGGATAGACGGCCTGCGAGGCGGGGTTCGCGTCCGCTTCGTCGAAGTCTTCCTCCGCTGCGCCAGACGGTGGGTCGGGTTCGTCGAGCTCGAAGACCCACGGATCGAACCACTGCCGGGCGCCGATCGCCGCCGCAAGCTCCGCATGGCGGCGCAGCACCAGCGCGTGCAGCGGCTTTGCATCGAACGCCGCCGGCAGCGCGCGGCCCTCGCTGTCGGTCGCGTAGCGCAGCCAGCGATCCGGCGCTGGCGGCTGCGGCTGCAGCAGCACGCCGCACAGAAAACCGTCGAGCATGCTCGCGTCCAGCGGATCGAGCGGCGCGGGCACCGCATCGAGCATCGCCTGCAGGCGCTCGATATCGTCTTCGCTCAGCGGCCGGGTGGCGGGCTTCGATCGCGGGTTCACGGCCGGATTGTCGCGCCGACCGGGCCCGATGGCCCGCATACTGCGGCCCTGCATCCACTTATCGGGAGAACTTCGATGATCGACCACGTCACGCTGCGCGTTCGCGACCTCGCCGCGACGCGCGAGTTCTATCGCGCCGCGCTCGCGCCGCTCGGCTACCGCATCGCCTACGACACGGTGCACGACGGCGTCGGCGTGCTCGGTTTCGCGTTCGACGCGCCCGACGGCGGCTCGAACATCGACACCTGGTTCGTCGATCACACCGAGCCGGTCTCGGGTCCGACCCATCTTTGCTGGCGCGCCGCGAGCCGTGCGGCGGTCGATGCCTTCCACGCCGCGGCGATCGCCACCGGCGGCGCCGACAACGGCGCACCGGGGCTGCGCGCGCACTACCACCCGGACTACTATGGCGCCTTCGTGCTCGACCCGGACGGCAACAATGTCGAGGCCGTCTGCCACGATCCGGCCACCCGCTGAGGGGCGTACCGTTCCACTGCGAGCCTGCCAACCCGACCCGAGTCCCCGCATGATCGACCTCTACACCGCCGCCACGCCCAACGGATACAAGATCTCGATCGCGCTCGAAGAGCTTGCGCTGCCGTATACGCTGCAAACGCTGCAACTCTCCGAGGGCGAGCAGAAGAAGCCCGCATTCCTCGCCATCAGCCCGAACGGCCGCATCCCGGCGATCGTCGACCGCGATGCGGACGACTTCGCGGTCTTCGAATCCGGCGCGATCCTCGTCTACCTCGCCGAGAAGACCGGCCGCCTGATGCCCGCCGACACCAAGGGCCGATCGCGCGTGATGCAGTGGCTGATGTTCCAGATGGGCGGCATCGGCCCGATGATGGGGCAGGCGAACGTGTTCTTTCGCTACTTCCCGGAGAAGATCCAGCCCGCGATAGCCCGCTACCAGGCCGAATCCCGGCGCCTGTTCGAGGTGCTTGATACACGCCTCGCGGCCAGCGAGTACCTCGCCGGCGACTACTCGATCGCCGATATCGCCAACTGGGCCTGGGTGCGCACCCACCGCTGGTCGGGGGTCGAGGTCGACGGCCTGCCCCACCTGCAGCGCTGGCTGGATGCAATCCGCGCGCGTCCCGCGGTGCAGGCCGGCATCGTCAAACCGCCCTCGAAGGTGAGCATGGCCGATGCCGTCGACGGCGAGAAGGCAAGGCAGTTCGCACAGGAGGCGAGCCGGATCGTCGAGATGGGCCGCGCCGGCCCGGCACGGGGGAACGCATGAAGCTCTACGTCGCGCCGCGCGCGCCGAATCCGCGCCGCGTGCGGATATTCCTCGCCGAGAAGGGGATCACCTCGATCGAAACCGTCGACGTCGACCTGAACGCCGGCGAGCACCGCAGCGAGGCGTTTCGCGCCAAGAGCCCGATGGCGCGCGTGCCGGTGCTCGAACTCGACGACGGCCGTGCGCTCGGCGAGACGCGCGCGATCTGCACCTACCTCGAAGGCCTGCAGCCCGAGCCGAATCTGATGGGCAATGGCTTCGAGGAGCGCGCCTTCATCGAGATGGCCGACCGGCGCATCGAACACTACCTCGGCACCTACCTGGCGAATGCGATCCGGCACACGCATCCGGGCCTTGCGCCGCTCGAGCAGCCGCAGTTTCCGGAGTTCGGCCGCTCGCAGGCCGAGAAGGCGCGCGAGGTTGCACGCTGGCTCGACGGCGTGCTCGCGGATCAGGACTACATCGCCGGCGCGCGCTTCACGATCGCGGATATCACCGCGTTTTGCATCCTCGAATTCGCGCGCGGCCTGCTCAAGTTCAAGCCCGGCGACGAGGGGTTGACGCACCTGCAGGCCTGGCGCGACCGCATCGCCGCGCGGCCGAGCGCGAAAGCGGTCTGAACTTTGCGTCGCGCTGTCCTATGCTTGCGCACTGAACAGTAGGAGCCTGGAAATGGGTGCACCCGAAGCCTTTGTCGCCACCGCCGAAGTCGGCCACTACATCGCCGGACGCGTCGTGAGCCCTTCCGGCGCGCGCCGGCAGGCGATCTACAACCCGGCGACCGGCGCCGTCGCGCGCGAGCTGGTGCTCGGCAGCGCCTCCGATGTCGATGCTGCCGTCGCTGCCGCCAAGGCGGCATTCCCGGCCTGGGCCGACACGCCGCCGATCCGCCGCGCGCGGGTGCTCAACGCCTTTCTCGGGCTGCTGAACGAGCACCGCGACCTGCTCGCGGCGATGATCACCGCCGAGCACGGCAAGGTCTTCACCGATGCGCAGGGCGAGGTCACGCGCGGTATCGACATCGTCGAGTTCGCCTGCGGCATCCCGCAGCTCCTGAAGGGCGACTACACCGACCAAGTCAGCACCGGGATCGACAACTGGACGCTGCGCCAGCCGCTCGGGGTCGTGGCCGGCATCACGCCGTTCAACTTCCCGTGCATGGTCCCGATGTGGATGTTTCCGGTCGCGCTTGCCTGCGGCAACGCCTTCATCCTGAAGCCGAGCGAGCGCGACCCGTCGCCGTCGCTGTTGATGGCCGACCTCTTGAAGCAGGCCGGGCTGCCCGACGGCGTCTTCAACGTTGTGCAGGGCGACAAGGTCGTCGTCGATGCGCTGCTCGCGCACCCCGACGTGAAGGCCGTCTCGTTCGTCGGCTCGACGCCGATCGCCAACTACATCTACGAGACCGGCGCGCGCCACGGCAAGCGTGTGCAGGCGCTCGGCGGGGCGAAGAACCACATGGTCGTGATGCCCGACGCCGACATCGAGCAGACGGTCGATGCGCTCGTCGGCGCCGCCTACGGCTCGGCGGGTGAACGCTGCATGGCGATCAGCGTCGCGGTGTTCGTCGGCAACATCGCCGACAAGGTGATCCCGCTCGTCGCCGAACGCGCGAAGAAGCTCGTGATCAAGAACGGCATGGCGCTCGACGCCGAGATGGGGCCGATCGTGACGAAGCAGGCGCTCGATCGCATCGAGGGCTACATCGCGCTCGGCGTCGAGGAGGGTGCCAAGCTCGTCGTCGACGGCCGCGGCCACAAGGTCGTGGGCCACGAGCAGGGCTTCTTCACCGGCGGCACGCTGCTCGACCATGTGACGCCTTCGATGCGCGTCTACAAGGAAGAGATCTTCGGCCCGGTGCTGTCGTGCGTTCGCGTGCCCGATTTCGCCGCCGCGGTGCAGCTCGTCAACGATCACGAGTTCGGCAACGGCGTCGCGTGCTACACGCGCGACGGCCACATCGCGCGCGAGTTCGCGCGCCGCATCCAGGTCGGCATGGTCGGCATCAACGTGCCGATCCCGGTGCCGATGGCGTGGCACGGCTTCGGCGGCTGGAAGCGAAGCCTGTTCGGCGACATGCACGCCTACGGCGAGGAGGGCGTGCGCTTCTACACCAAGCAGAAGTCGATC
>JACSRM010000221.1 GCA_014879745.1 Burkholderiaceae bacterium
GGGCCGGGCCTTGCCCGTCCCGGCCCCCCGCGGGGGCGCAAGAAAACTTGGGGCGGCCCTGCGTTTTCTCGAGAGCACCCCCAAGGGCCGGGCCTTGCCCGTCCCGGCCCCCCGCGGGGCGCAAGAAAACTTGGGGCGGCGCTGCGTTTTCTCGAGAGCCTGCGCGGCGCGCGGGCCGCTCAGGGCGCAACGATATCGGCGAGCGTCAGCGTGTCGAAGTCCGCGCGCCGCCAGAATCCCTGGATCGCTGGCGAGGCCTCGAGCAGTAGCTGCGCCAGCAGCGGCCTCGCCGGTGTCGCGGCCGGGTCGCACAGCAGCACATAGCGCGGGCTGCCGTCTTCGTCGAGGCGGCCGACCCAGTCGAGGTCGACGAGCGCATCCAGCAGCGGCTCGACCAGCAGCGGATCGATCCGCAGCCCCTCCCACAACGCCTCGGCGCTCAGGCCGTGCCCGGGCCTTTCGCGCGCGGCGATCAGTTCGCGCAGCATCGCGACGGCGAGGCCGAAGCGCGCGCCGGGCACATCCTGCAGCGTGCGCATGCGCGATTGCAGGCTCGGCGCGTAGGCGGCGATCACCGCGCCGAAGAGGACGATCAGCCAGCTCATGTAGGTCCAGAGCAGAAAGATCGGCACCGTCGCGAAGGCGCCATAGACGAGCGAATAGCCCGGCACACGCAGCAGATACCAGGCGAGCGCGCGCTTGGCGATCTCGAAGGCGACGGCGACGAACAGGCCGCCGGCGATCGCATGGCGCCAGCGCACGTGGGTATTCGGGATGAAGTGGTACATCGCCGACATCGCGACGGCGAGCATCGCGAATGCGAGCAGGTCGAACAGGAATCTGACGCCGCCGGGCGTGCCGCCGACCAGGTCACGCGAGGCCGAAACGGCGAGCGACGCGACGCTGAGCGCGACGCCTAACACCAGCGGCAGCAGGGTCGTCACGCCCCAGTAGATCAGCACCCGGCGCCCGAACGAGCGCATGCGCCGCACGCGCCAGATATTGTTGAGCGCGCGGTCGATCGTCGCCATCAGCGCGAGCGCCGTGACGACGAGGAAGGCGAGTCCGAGGCTGCCGACCTTGGTCGCCTGCTCGGCGAAGCTCGTCAGGCCCTGCATCACCGGTTGCGCGATGCTCGCCGGGACGAGGCTTTGCAGGAAGTAGCGCTGCAGCGCATCCTGGAAGCGGCCGAACATCGGAAACGCGCTGAAGAGCGCGAGCGCGACCGTGACGAGCGGCACGAGCGCCATGATGGTCGTGAAGGTCAGGCTGCTCGCCGTCAGCCCGAGGCGGTCCTCGCGAAAGCGCTGGCGCAGCACCTTGACGGTATCGAGCCAGGGCCAGTCCTGCAGCGCATGCAGCGCGCGCGATACCTCCTCGCTCGGGCTGGTCTGCGTCGACTCGCGGTTCATTGCTGGCATGATAGCCAGCGATGTCCGCACTCCGCCCCGCCAACGCGCCCCCGCCCGCGCTGCCGCCCGTCGTCGCCTGGACGCGCGCGATCGCCGTCGGCAGCATCGTCGCGCTGATCGTGCTCGGCCTGGCGTGGGAACTCTGGCTCGCGCCGACCGGCAGCGGCTGGCTCGCGCTGAAGGTCGCGCCGCTCGCGCTGCCGCTGCCGGGGCTGATCCGCAACCGGCTCTATACCTACCGCTGGGTGACGCTCTTCGTCTGGCTCTATTTCGTCGAAGGGGTCGTGCGCGCGGCGAGCGACCACGGCCCGGGCGCACGGCTCGCGCTGGTCGAGGTCGGGCTGACGCTCCTGCTCTTCGCCGCCTGCGCGGTGCATATTCGCTGGCGGCTCGGGCAGGCTTCGAAGGCCGCAGCATGACGCCGCTCGTGCGCGAGCTGGAAGCCGCGGTGGGCGCCGCGCAGGTGCTGCGCGACGGCGATCTCTCGGCCTGGGAGGTCGACTGGCGCAAGCGCTACCGCGGCCGGGCGCTGGCCGTCGTGCGGCCGGCAAGCACCGCCGAAGTCGCCGCCGTGCTGCGCGCCTGCGCCGAATACGGCGCGAGCGTCGTGCCGCAGGGCGGCAATACCGGGCTGGTCGGCGCCTCGGTGCCGGACGCGAGCGGCACGCAGATTGTCTTGAGCCTTTCCAGGCTCAACCGAATTCGCGCGATCGACGGCGCGAACCTGACGCTCACCGCCGAGGCCGGCTGCGTGCTGCAGTCGGTGCAGGAGGCCGCCGCAAAGCAGAACCTGCTGTTCCCGCTCAGCCTCGCCGCCGAAGGCAGTTGCACGATCGGCGGCAACCTGGCGACGAATGCCGGCGGCACGCAGGTGCTGCGCTACGGCAATGCGCGCGATCTGTGCCTCGGGCTCGAGGTCGTGACGCCCGGCGGCGAGGTCTGGCACGGCCTGTCCGGGCTGCGCAAGGACAATACCGGCTATGCGCTGCGCGACCTCTATATCGGCAGCGAGGGCACGCTCGGCGTGATCACCGCCGCGACGCTGAAGCTCTGGCCGCGGCCGGCGGCGGTGACGACGGCGATGGCGTCGTGCGCGCGGCTTGCCGACGCCGTCGCGCTGCTCGACCTGTCCCGATCGCGCCTGGGCGCCGCGCTGACCGGGTTCGAGGCGATGAACGAGTTCTCGCTCGCGCTCGTCGAGCGCCACTTCCCGCAACTGCGCCGGCCGCTGGCGGCGAACGCGGCCGCGCCGTGGACGGTGCTGCTCGAGCAGTCCGACAGCGAAGGCGAGGCACACGCCCGCAGCCTGTTCGAGGCGCTGCTCGAGGCGGCGCTCGAGCGCGGGCTCGTCGCCGACGCCGCGGTCGCCGAGAGCATCGCCCAGTCGCGCGCGATGTGGCATCTGCGCGAGTCGATTCCGCTCGCGCAGGCCGAGGAAGGGCTCAATATCAAGCACGATATCGCGCTGCCCGTCTCGCGCATCGCCGACTTCGTCGCCGCGACCGACGCCGCGCTCGAGCGCGCCTTCGCCGGCGTGCGCCTCGTCGACTTCGGCCATCTCGGCGACGGCAACCTGCACTACAACGTGCAGGCGCCCGAGGGCGTGCCGGCGGCCGACTTCCTGCGAGACAACGAGGCGGCGGTGAATGCGATCGTCTACGGCGCGGTACTCGCGCACGGCGGTTCGATCTCGGCCGAGCACGGCATCGGCGCGCTCAAGCGCGACGAGCTCGCGCGCTGCAAGCAGCCGCTCGCGCTCGACCTGATGCGCAGGATCAAGGCGGCGCTCGACCCCGACGGGCGGATGAATCCGGGGCGGCTGCTGTAGGCCGGCGCGGCGGCCGGTCCGGGCGCCCGCCCGCGTCATGCGACCGCGCTACTGCACCGGCCCCTTCAGCGCCGGCGGAATGGGCAGCGCCATCACCTCGATGCCCTCGTCGGCCATCGATTTCGCCTCGCTCGCCGACGCCTGGCCGCGGATGCCGCGGGCCGGCACCTCGCCGTAGTGGATGCGGCGCGCCTCTTCGGGGAAGCGCTCGCCGACGTCCTCGGTATTGGCCATCACCTTGCGCATCGCGCGCAGCCATTTCGCCTGCGGATCGTCGGGCGCGGGCAGCGCGAGCGACGTCACGGCCGGTCGGGACGACGAGAGGTTCAGGCGCGGCGCGCTCGGCAGGCGCTGCACGTCCGCATCGCCGCACATCGGGCAGGCGAGCAGCCCGCGCTCGCGCTGTGCCGCGAGATCGTCGTCGGACGCGAACCAGCCTTCGAAGCGGTGGCCCTGCACGCAGCGCAGATCGATGACCTTCATGACCGCATTATCGACGCTCGCACGCGCGCCTCACTCCCCCATTCGAGCGGCCAGCGCCCCGCGCGCCAGCGCGCGAGCCACAGCAGGCCGACGAGCGTCTTGGCGTCGGTCAGTTCGCCGCGCCGAGCAAGCTCGTGCAGTTCGTCCTCGCTGGCGGTGACGACGTCGACGAACTCGCCGGCGTCGAGCTGCTGCTGGCCCGGCGTGAGGCCGCGCGCGAACCAGACCTCGATCGCCTCGGTCGAGTAGGCGATCGCGTTGTGCATGACGCCGGCGTAGGCCCATTCGCGCGCGCTGTAGCCGGTCTCCTCGGTCAGCTCGCGCACCGCGCATTCGAACGGCGGCTCGCCGGCGTCGAGCTTGCCGGCCGGAAACTCGAGCATCGCGCGCCCCATCGGGTAGCGGTACTGGCGCTCGACGACGAGCCGGGCGTCGTCGAGCAGCGCGACGACCATCACCGCGCCGGGGTGGACGATATATTCGCGCGCCGAGGTCGAACCGTCGGGCAGCCGCACCTCGTCGCATCGGGCGTCGAGAAAGCGGCCCCGATAGACCTGCCGGCCCGAGAGGCCGATCTCGCGCAGTTGCGGATCGGCTCGCGGATCGATCGGCGCAATGGTCGGCGAGGTCGTCATCGCTTCGCGCGCGATGGCGCCCGGCCGGCCCGGCAGCGGTTCAAGGCAGCCGGATGCAGCCTCACGTCGCGAGGGCGCGCACGATCGCCTGCGTGCACAGCGCCATCAGGCCGCCCGGCAGGATGCCGAACAGCACGATCGCCGCGCCGTTGAGCGAGAGCAGCGCGCGCACGTCGGTGCCGGCGACGATCGGCGCGCTGTCCGCCGGCTCGTCGAAGTACATGACCTTGACGATGCGGATGTAGTAGAAGGCGCCGACGAGCGACATCAGCACCGCGAACACGGCGAGCGCGATATAGCCCGGCTGGTTCGTCGTCACGATCGACTGCAGCACCGCGAGCTTGGCGTAGAAGCCCACCGTCGGCGGCACGCCGGCGAGCGAGAACATGAAGAGCGACATGACGCCGGCGAACCACGGGCTGCGCCGGGCGAGGCCCTTGAAGTCGTCGATCTGGTCGGCCTCGAAGCCGCGCCGCGACAGCAGCAGGATGGTCGCGAATGCGCCGAGCGTCGTGAAGACGTAGACGACGACGTAGAAGAGCGCCGAGCTGTAGCCGTTGGCGGCCGAGTAGGTATTGCCCTCGATCACGGTCGGCGTGAAGCCGAGCAGCATGAAGCCCATGTGCGCGATCGCCGAATAGGCGAGCATGCGCTTGATATTGGTCTGCGCGATGGCGGCGATATTGCCGAGCGCCATCGAGCCGATCGAGACGACGATCAGCATCTGCTGCCAGTCGACGGCGAGGCCCGACATGCCCTCGACGAGCAGCCGGAACGTGATCGCGAAGGCGGCGAACTCGGGCGCGCAGCCGATCAGCAGCGTGACCGGCGTCGGCGCGCCGTCGTAGACATCGGGCACCCACATGTGAAACGGCACCGCGCTCAGCTTGAAGGCGAGCCCGGCGACGATGAAGACGAGGCCGAAGGCGAGCACCGTCTTGTTGATCTGGCCGGTCGCGATCGCCTTGAAGACCTCGGGGATGTCGAGCGAGCCGGTCGCGCCATACATCATCGACAGGCCATAGAGCAGGAAGCCGCTGGCGAGCGCGCCGAGGACGAAGAATTTCATCGCCGCCTCGGTCGCCGGTGGGTGGTCGCGGCGCAGCGCGACGAGCGCGTACAGCGACAGCGACATCAGCTCGAGGCCGAGGTAGATGACGAGAAAGTTGTTCGCCGACAGCATGACGAGGATGCCCAGCAGCGAGAACATCGTCAGGCTGAAGAACTCGCCGTTGAGCATCTCGCGCTGCGCGGCGTTGGCGCGCGCGTAGACGAGTACGGCGATGACGACGACGCAGGCGAAGAAGCCGAGCAGATGGCCGAGCGGATCGGAGACGACCATCCTGTCCATCGCGTAGACGGTCAGGCCGGCGCTGAAGTCCGCGAAATGCATCGCGGCGACGACGGCAAGCGAGAGTTGCGTGACGACGTAGGTCGGCCTGTGCATCGGGTCGCGCACGAACAGGTCGATCAGCGTGACGACGCACGCCATGATCAGCAGCGCGATCTCGGGGTAGATGGAGAGCCAGTTCATGTGTCAGCAGACCCTGTTCAATTCAGCTTGGACACGGACACGTGACGCAGCAGTTCGGCGACCGAGGGCCCCATCACGTCGGTGAACGGCTTCGGATACACCCCCATCCAGAGCACGGCCGCGGCGAGCAGGCCGAGGACGAGGATCTCGCGCGCGCTGATGTCCTTCAGCGCGCGGACCTCGTCGTTCGCGACCGCGCCGTACCAGACGCGCTTGACCATCCACAGCGTATAGGCCGCGCCGAGGAAGAGCGCGAACGCGGCGAGAAGGCCGACCCAGAAGTCGAACCGCACCGAGGCGAGAATCACCATCCACTCGCCGACGAAGCCCGAGGTGCCGGGCAGGCCGACGTTGGCCATTGCGAAGAAGACGACGAAGGCGGTGAAGGTCGGCATCGTATTGATGACGCCGCCGAAGCGCGCGATCTCGTGCGTGTGCATGCGGTCGTAGAGCACGCCGATGCAAAGGAACATCGCCGCCGAGATGAAGCCGTGCGAGATCATCTGCACCAGGCCGCCGGCGATGCCGAGGTCGTTGAAGATGAAGAAGCCGAGCGTGACGAAGCCCATGTGCGCGATGCTCGAGTAGGCGATCAGCACCTTCATGTCCTTCTGCACGATCGCGACGTAGCCGATGTAGATGACGGCGATCAGCGAGAAGGTGATGATGAGCCAGGCCCATTCGTGCGACGCATCGGGCGCGATCGGCAGCGAGAAGCGCACGAAGCCGTAGGCGCCGAGCTTGAGCATCACTGCGGCCAGCACCGCCGAGCCGCCGGTCGGCGCCTCGGGGTGGACGAGCGGCAGCCAGGTATGGACCGGCCACATCGGCACCTTGACCGAGAACGCGGCGAAGAAGCCGAAGAACAGCAGCGTCTGCGCCGTCATCGGCAATGGCAGCTTCTGCCAGGTGAGGATGTCGAAACTGCCGCCCGACCTGTAGTACAGGTAGAGCATCGCGATCAGCATCAGCAGCGAGCCGGCGAAGGTATAGAGGAAGAACTTGAACGCCGCGAAGATGCGATTCGGCCCGCCCCAGATGCCGACGATGACGTACATCGGGATCAGCGTCGCCTCGAAGAAGATGTAGAAGAGCATGCCGTCGAGGGCGGTGAAGACGCCGATCATCAGGCCCGACAGGATCAGGAACGAAGCCATGTACTGCGCCACGCGGTCGGTGATCGACTCCCAGCCGGCGATCACGATGACGAGCGTGATGAACGACGTGAGCAGCACGAACCAGACCGACAGGCCGTCCACGCCGAGGTGGTAGCGCATGTTCAGGCGCTCGATCCAGGCGAAGTTCTCCTCGAACTGCATCGCCGCGCTCGTCGCGTCGAAACCGGTGATGAGCGGCAGCGTGATCACGAAGCCGGCCAGCGCCGCGGCGAGCGCGAGCCAGCGGACGGCCTGCGCCTGCGCGTCCCTGCCGAGCGCGAACATCAGCGTTCCCGACGCGATCGGCACCCAGATGGCCAGACTCAACAAACCCATGTTCTAGTTCTCCGTATCCTCGGTGCGGGCAACCCTTGCTTGCGGCGCCATCAGCGCGCCAGCAGGACGCCGAGGTAGGGCCACAACTGCCAGGTCATCAACCCGACCACACCCAGGATCATGACGAGCGCATACCAGTAGAGGTAGCCCGACTGCACGCGGCGCACGACGCCGGCGACGGCGCCGACGGTGCGCGCCGAGCCGTTGACGATCAGACCGTCGATCAGGGCCGCGTCCCCGCCGCGCCACAGCACGCGGCCGAGCAGGCGCGAGCCGCCGGCGATGACGTTCTCGTTGAACCAGTCGGCGTAGTACTTGTTGTCGAGCACGCGGTTGATGAACGCGAAGCGCGACTTGATCGCCGTCGAGAGTTCGGGCCGCGCGATGTAGCACAGCCAGGCCGTCGCGAAGCCGGCGACCATGAGCCAGAACGGCAGCGTCGTCACGCTGTGCAGCGCCATCGCCATCGGGCCGTGGAACTCGGCGCCGAGCTCGTGCATCGCGCCATGGCGCGCGGCGTCGACGAAGATCGCGCCGGAGAAGAAGTCGCCGTACAGCATTGGCCCGATCGTGAAGTAGCCGACCGCAACCGACGGGATCGCCAGCAGCACGAGCGGCAGCGTCACGACCCACGGCGACTCGTGCGGCGCGTGGCCGTGCCCGTGATCATGGTCATCGGCGGCGGGGTACGGCTTGTGATGGAAATTCTCCTTGCCGTGGAAGACGAGGAAATAGACGCGGAAGGAGTAGAGCGCGGTCACGAATACGCTCGCGACGACGGCGAAATAGGCGTAGCCCGAGCCGGCGATGTGGCTCAATGCGACCGCCTCGATGATGGTGTCCTTCGAGTAGAAGCCCGAGAACCACGGCGTCGCGACGAGCGACAACGTGCCGATCAGGAACGTGATCCACGTGATCGGCATGTACTTGCGCAGGCCGCCCATGTTGCGGATGTCCTGGTCGTGGTGCATGCCGATGATC
>JACSRM010000157.1 GCA_014879745.1 Burkholderiaceae bacterium
GCGATGGCTGCAGACTTCGTGCCGATGGTGCGACACTCTGTAACGACTCGCGGTTTGCGATCCGCGACCAAAGGGCCTCGACCCGAACCGACCATGAGCGAACCCCAGGGACAGATTCCCACCGCGATGCTGGAAGCGCTGTCGCGCAACTTCTGCCGCGAGGCGTTCAGCTACGGCTTCAAGCAGATCGACTTCATCCGCTATGTCAATCATCTGCTCGACGCCTCGATGAAACCCGGCCGATCGCCGGCGAGCGAGCCGGCGGCCGGCGCGCCGCCCGCACCGCGAAAGGCACGCGGCCACGCGTTGCCGCTCGTGGGCGCCGAGGTGGGCATCCGCGCATTCGACCGGCAGCTCGACCTGCCGCTGCTGGAGCAGTGGGTACGGGAAGCGAACGGCCGCTATTTCCTGCTGTCCTCGACCAGCCCGACCCGGCACAGCGTGCATGATCTCGTCGACAGCGAGTACACCGTGCTCGGCACCGTGATCCTGAACGACGGAACGCCGATCGGCTCGATGGCCTTCCTGGACTTCGATCGATCCCAGCATCGCGCCGAGCTGCGCAAGCTGATCGGCGTGCCGAGCATGCGCGGCAGGGGATTCGCGAAGGAGGCGTCCCGGCTGTGGATCGACCACGGCCTGTCCACGCTCGGCTTGCGAAAGATCTACCTCAACACGACCCACACCAATCTGCGCAATGTGCGGCTGAACGAGGAACTGGGATTCAAGGTCGAAGGCATCCTGCGCAACGAACTGTGCGTGGACGGCGAATATCAGGACGTGCTGCGGATGGGCTTGTGGCGCGAATAGGGTCCGCCGGCATGCAAGCTGCAGCCGCGCGATCTACGCGTCGGCAGGCTGACCCGGATGCGCGGCGATCACCTGCGCCACCGCCGCGGTGAGCTTCTTGCCGTAGGGCACGTGCAGGAATTCGTTCGGCCCGTGCGCGTTGCTCTTCGGGCCGAGCACGCCGCAGACCATCATCTGCGCCGCCGGGAAGCCCTGCTGCAGCATGCTCATCAGCGGGATCGTGCCGCCCTGGCCGATATAGCCGAGCGGCGCGCCGTAGTGCGCCTGCGAGGCCTGGTTCAGCGCCGCCTCGAGCCAGGGCGCGAGTTCGGGCGTATTCCAGCCGGTCGCACCCCAGGACCCGGAGCCGGCTCCCTTGCCCGGCTCGGCACCGGCGCGGCCGTCGGGCGCGAAGGTGACCTTCGCGTTGTACGGCGCGTTGTCCTCGAGCAGCGTCTTCAGCCGGGTCGCCGCCTGATGCGCGTCGACCAGCGGCGGCAGGCGCAGGCTGAGCTTGAACGCGGTATAGGGCCGCAGCACGTTGCCGGCGCTGCCGAGTTCGGGCAGGCCGTCGGCGCCGGTCACCGACAGCGTCGGCCGCCAGGTGCGCTCGAGCAGCGCCTCGAGCGGATCGGTCGTCGTCGGCAGGCTCGGCGTGCCGTCGGCGCCGCAGGCCCAGGGCATGCGCTTCCAGACCTCGTCGCCGAGAATCTTCGCCGTCGCGCGCGCCTGCTCGATGCGCGCGGCCGGGATGGCGCAGTGAAAACTCTCGGGCAGCAGACGTCCGGTCTTCGAATCCTCGAGCCGGTCGAGCACCTGGCGCAGGATGCGAAAGCTCGACGGCACGAGGCCGCTGGCGTCGCCCGAGTGGATGCCCTCGGTGAGGATCTCGACCTTCAGCACGCCGCTGACCATGCCGCGCAGCGAGGTCGTGAGCCAGAGCTGGTCGTAGTTGCCGGCGCCGGAGTCGAGGCAGACGACGAGGCTGACGTTACCGAGGCGTGGCCGCAGCAGGTCGATATAGGCCGGTAGGTCGACGCTTCCGCTTTCCTCGCAGGTCTCGATCAGGCCGACGATGCGCGGGCGCGCGATGCCCTGGCGGTCGAGGGCGAGAACCGCGGTCACGGCGGCGTAGATCGCATAGCCGTCGTCGGCGCCGCCGCGGCCGTAGAGCCGGCCGTCCTCGAGTTTCGGCGTCCACGGCCCGAGGTCGCTGCGCCAGCCGGTGAATTCGGGCTGCTTGTCGAGGTGGCCGTAGATGCAGACCGTATCCGCGCCGCCGGACCTGGTGGCGGGGACTTCGAAGAAGATCACCGGCGTGCGGCCGGGAAGGCGGATCACCTCAAGCTTCAGTCCGGCGACCTGCTTGCGCTCGACCCACGCCGCGGCGTCGCGCACGACGCGCTCGATCAGTCCGCGGCGCTCCCAATCCGGGTCGAACATCGGGCTCTTCGCGGGAATGGCGATGTAGTCGGTGAGCGCCGGGACGATCTCCTCGTCCCAGGTGCGCGCAGCAAATGTGCGAAGGTCTTCGGCTTCGCCCGCTTGCAGCGGAAGGTGCGGATCGCGTGCGTTCATGGTTCGGTCCTGGTCGCAAGTGCGGGCGTGCTGCGCGGCCCGGCTATTGTCCGGCGCGCCCGGCGAGCCATCCGAGGAGGACGAAAAAGACCTCGTCCTGCTCGGGCTCGTTGAAGATCTCGTGGAACAGCGCATCGAAGCATTGCGATTGCACCGTGCCGGGCGGCGCGGCGTCAGCGAAGGCCCGCGATCCGGCCGGCGCGACACAGCGGTCGCTGCCGGCCCACAGCAGCAGGGTCGGCACACTCCAGCGCGGCGCCAGCGGCTGGGTCAGCGCGCCGCCTTCGACGATGAAGCGCGCCAGGCGCGGCGTGACGCGGTCGTGCACCAGCGGGTCGGCGATATAGGCGGCGACGACCGCCGGATCGCGCGAGATCCACTGCGGCGACAGGCCGTTCGAGACGGCCAATCCCGGCGCGATCGGCCCGAGCACGGCGAGCAAGGCGCGTTGCGCGCCGTTCATGCCGGCATCGAGCGCCGGCGACGACAGCACCAGACCATCGACCTTGCGATGCCACGCCGCGGGCGCGGACTGCAGGCCCTCGGCGACGAAGCGCGCCGCGATCAACCCGCCCATGCTGTGGCCGAGCAGGATCAGCGCTCCGCCGCGCTCGGCGCGCACGGTATCGATCAGATGGGCGAGATCGCGCAGCAGGCTGTCCTTGCGCCCGAGCGCACCGCGCGCGCCTTCGGACTGCCCGTGGCCGCGCTGGTCGTAGCCCGTCACGTGCCAGCCGGCTGCGTTGAGCCGCGCCGCCGCGCGGTCGTAGCGGCCGATGTGCTCGCCCAGACCGTGGACGATGAGCACCGTGCCCTTTGCCTCGCCGGCGCACGGCCAGTCGCAGCGGTGAAGCAGCAGGCCGTCTGAGGTCGTGAACCTGGAGAGGACAGGGCTCATGCGCACCATAGTTTAGAGGGTGCGGCCGCCACGCCTCACGCCGCGCTGCGCCGACCGCCTGTCCGCAGCCGACAGAAAGGCACGAAAATTCTGTTGCGAATGCGAGTGATTCGCATTACTATCACCTCATGCCTCTGCCATTCCACCCCATCGACGTGCTCGCGTCCGGCCTGCTGCCGCTGCAAGCCTACGAGGCGACGCGCGCTGCGACGCGGCGCCGCATGATCGCCTACCGCCGCGCACGCACGCTGGAGTTCGGCCCGTGCATGCGGCTGCAGTTCGAGGATGCGCTGACGCTGCGCTATCAGGTGCAGGAGATCTTGCGCGCCGAGCGCATCGCCGATGCGCACGCCGTGCGCGGCGAACTCGACGCCTACGCGCACCTGCTGCCCGATGCGTCGAACTGGACGGCCACGCTGTTCATCGAGGTGCCCGATGCCGCCTTGCGCGCTCGCAGCCTGCCGATGCTCAGTCTGGCCGCGCATCGCATCCACCTCGATATCGACGGCCAGCGCATCTGCGCGCTGGCGAACGAAGACCTTGCCTTCGGCACCAATGCGCGGCATCTCGAGCGGCCTTCCGGGGTGCATTTCCTGCGCTTCGAACTGGATTCACAGGCGCGCGCCGCGATCGAAGCCGGGGCCGTCGTGACGCTTGGCTGCGACGACCCGGCGTGCCCGTTGCGCCAGCCGATGCCGGCCCCGTTGCTGCAGCTCCTGCGCGCCCGGTTCGGGCCTGACCACGATATCGGACCGGCGCCGGTCAACCCCCCGTCATCTCGCAGACCCCTTGAAAGGATCGTCACATGAAGACCGCAGCTCAGTCGCTCCAGGCCGCCGCCGGCGGCACCGCGCCATGAGCGCGCTGCACGGCGAAGGCGCGCATGGCCCGCTGCTGCGCTTGTTCGGCACCCCGGCGGGAGAGGTATTCGTCTGCCGCTGCGGCGTCGTCACGCTGACGATGCAGCACCTGAGCCTGCGCCTGCAGCCGCAGGCATTTCGCGAGCTGACGCAACTTCTCGCGCACGCGCAGTCCCGGCTCGACCGTTGCAGCGCCCCCGCGCCAGACGAACCCGACGCCGGGCGCGACCCGCTGCAGGCGCGGCGCCACATGCACTGATCCGCCCCGGACGCGCCGCGGCATGCACCCGCACCGCCACGCCAACGACCGCCCCTTGACGAGAACCCGAATGAAGAACCGACTGCGAACCGCACTCGAGGTCGCCGCCTTTCTTGCGGCCGTGACGCTGATCTGGATCGCGATTCCGCTGCCCGCCTGAGAGCGCCCCCAGGACCGGGCCAAGTCCGGCCCGCCCCCCGCGGGGGCGCAAGAAAACTTGGGGCGGCCCGGCGTTTTCTTGAGGGTGAGCCCGAAGACCGGGCCGGCGCCGCCGGACGCCTGCGCGTTGCGGCGGCGCGGCGCGCACGGGCCACGTCGATGGCCGCCAGACTCGCGCCATCCGCCTGGCTTGTCGCGCCACGCCCGGGCGAAAATCGGGCGTCGGGCCATCCGCTACCATTGGCGACCGCGCAAGTCGCCCGCGACGCGGGTGCGCGAGGCTCTTCGGGCCAGGTCGAGGCTGCCGCGTCAGCCGTTTCGCCGCCGAAGTCCGATGCCCGAGAATCGGCCCCTGCATGACATTCTTGCGATCTGCTCTCTCCCGCCCGCTGCGGCTGGCGCTTGCCGCGCTCGGCGTCTCGCTCACGATGCTGGCAACCCCGGTTGCCGCCCAGTCTTCGATCGGCGCCGCATTCGGCAACCCACTCACGCCGCCGACGACGACCGACACCGGCTCACGGGGCGACACCACGGTCGATCCGCGCGCATTGACCGGCACCCAGCCGATCACGAGTCCGCAGCTTCCGGCGCCGATCGTCAACGGCCCGCTGCCCGCGGCGCAGCGCGCGCCGTCCGCCGCCAACGCAGCGATCCAGCAGCCACCCGCCGCGCCGCCACGCCCGAGCGAATTCCAGCGCTTCGTCCAGACCGCCACCGGGCGCCTGCTGCCGGTCTTCGGCGCGAGCTTCTTCGGCAAGCCGGCCGATACCTTCACGCCGGTCGACAACGTGCCGGTCTCGGCCGACTATACGGTCGGTCCGGGCGACGAGATCGTGGTGCGTGCCTGGGGCTCGATCGATATCGACTTTCGCGCCGTCGTCGACCGCAACGGCCAGATCAGCCTGCCGCGCATCGGCACCTTTTCGGTCGCCGGCGTGCGCGCGGCCGACCTCGAGCGGCATCTGCGCGAGCAGATCGGGCGCCTGTATACCGGCTTCAAGCTGAACGTCAGCCTCGGCCAGATGCGCGGGGTGCGCGTCTTCGTCGTCGGGCCGGCGCAGATGCCGGGCGTCTTCACGCTGAGCGGCCAGTCGACGCTGCTGTCGGCGGTCGTCGCCGCGGGCGGGCCGGCGGTGAATGGGTCGATGCGCAGGATCAGCCTGCGGCGCGACGGCCAGATCGTCTCCGAACTCGACATGTACAGCTTTCTCGTGCGCGGCGACAAGTCCAAGGATCTGCAGTTGCGCGCCGGCGACGTCGTCGTCTTCCATACGGTCGGGCCGCGCGTTGCGCTGAACGGCGAGATCGACAACGCGGCGATCTACGAACTCAACGCTCCCGAGGAGCCGGCCGGTGTCGTGCTGTCCTACGCCGGCGGCGTTCCGGTGCTCGCCGATCACAACCGCGCGCTGCTCGAGCGGGTCGATCCGCTGCGCCGCGGCGCATCGCGCATCGTCGAGGATCTGGCGCTCGACCCGCAGGGCCTTGCAACGCCGCTGCGCGACGGCGACGTACTGACGCTGCTGCCGGTCTCGCCCGGTTTCAGCAACGCGGTGACGCTGACGGGGCATGTCGCGCAGCCGCTGCGCTATCCGTGGTTCCCCGGCATGCGGATCAGCGACCTGATCCCGAGCCCGGAGGCCCTGATCTCGGCCGACTACTACCGGCGCCGCAATGTCCTCGTGCAGGTCTTCCAGGAGCCGCTGCCGGCCGGCGGCGCAGCAGCGCCCGCTGGACCCGGCGCCGCCGTCCCGGCACCGGGCGCTGCCGGCGCCGGCATTGCGGCCGCGCCCGCCGGCGCGGTGGCGAATGCACCCGGCGTCGCAGCGCCCAATCCGGCCGGCCGGGCCAGCACCGGGGCCGGCGCACCCGCCGCCGCCGCGGCGCAGGCCGTGCCGCTGCCGGTGCCCGGAACGACCACCGGCAGCCGGCCGCGCACGCTGATCCAGGATGTGACCGGGCAGGCCGTCGACAACAATGCGCCGCGCCTGCCAACGACGCTGTTCGACGACCTGAACTGGGACTACGCGGTGATCGAACGCCTCAACATCAAGGACCTGAGCACGCAGATCATCCCGTTCAGCCTCGGCAAGGTCGTGCTGCAGCACGATCAGGCCGCGAATATCGAGCTGATGCCGGGCGACGTCGTCAGCATCTTCGGCCAGAACGACTTCCGGGTGCCGGTCGCGCGCCAGAACCGCCTCGTCTCGCTCGAAGGCGAGGTCGCGACGCCGGGCGTCTACCAGTTGCTGCCGGGCGAGACGATGCGCCAGCTGATCATGCGCGCGGGCGGCTTCACGCCGCAGGCCTATGTCTACGGCCTCGAGTTCTCGCGCGAGTCGACGCGCAAGCGCCAGGCCGAGAACCTCGCCGCCGCGATGGCGCGCCTGCAGACACTCGCCGCGACGCAGACCGCGCGCGAGGCGGCCAACCAGCGCGACGTGCCGAACGCCGCCTCGATGGTGAGCGCAAGCTCGGCCGCGACCCAGGCCCAGCTCTTGAGACTGTCGCAGGTGCAGCCGAACGGGCGCATCGCGCTCGAACTCGCACCCGACGTGCGCTCGGTCGATGCGCTGCCCGACATTGTGCTCGAGAACGCCGACCGCATCATCGTGCCGCCGCGGCCCGGCTTCGTCACCGTCGTCGGCGCGGTCGCCAACAACAACGCCTTCCTCTGGCGCGAGAACCGCACCGCGGGCGACTACCTGCGCATCGCCGGCCCCGACGAGGCGGCCGACACGAGCACGATGTTCATCCTGCGCGCCGACGGCACCGTCCAGAGCCCGGGCGAGAGCCGCGGCATCTTCGGCCGCACGACGGTCGACGGCGTCATCATGCATCCGGGCGACGCGCTGATCGTTCCGAACCAGCTCGACTTCGAGACCTGGGGCCGCGCGTTCACTCGCAATATGAAGGACTGGACCCAGATCCTCGCCAACTTCGGCCTCGGCGTCGCCGCGATCAACAGCCTGACCGACTGATCGCCGGGCGCCGCGCGGCGCTCGTCTACACGCAGCCGCCGGCCAGCACGCGCGCGAAGACGTCGCTGTCGACATTGCCGCCGGTGAGCGCCAGGCCGATGCTTTGCCCGGCCCAGCGTCCGCGCTGCTGGAGCGCGCCGGCGAGCGCCGCCGCACCCGCGCCTTCGGCGACGTTGTGGGTGTCGGCGAACAGCGTGCGCATCGCCTGCGCCACCTCGGCGTCGCCGACCGCGATCACGTCGTCCACCTCGCGCAGGATCAGGGCAAGCGCGTCGGCGTCCGGCACGCGGCACGCCATGCCGTCGGCGAGCCGGGTCGTGACCGGCGCCTCGACCGCGCGGCCGGCGCGAAAGCTCTCCAGATACGCCGTCGCGTGCGCCGAGACGACGCCGACGATGCGCGCCTTCGCGCCCGTCGCCGCGCGCGCGCAGACGCAGGCGCAGACGCCCGAGCCCTGGCCGATCGGCACGAAGACGGCGGCCGGCGGATCTTCGGCGGTCGCCTCGAAGAACTCCATCCAGTAGCTCGCGACGCCGCGCACCAGGTCGCGGTGAAAGCTCGGCACCATGTGCAGCCCGCGCTCGGCGGCAAGGCGCGCGGCGTATTCGCGCGCCTGCTGGAAATCATCGCCATTCTCGACGAGCGTCGCGCCGAGCGCACGCATCGCGGCGTTCTTCTCGACCGAGTTGCCGTGCGGCACGACGATCGTGCAGCCGAGGCCGTGGCGCGCCGCGGCGAGCACGATCGTCTGGCCGTGGTTGCCGCGCGTCGCACTGACGACGCCGCGCACGCCGGGCTCGCGCCGCGCCAGTTCGTG
>JACSRM010000490.1 GCA_014879745.1 Burkholderiaceae bacterium
GTGGCAAGGCGCAAACCGCAGCCATACCCAGTGGTATGGCGAGGATTTGCAACGCCGCCACGGGGGCAACGACGCGGCTTCGAGTGCTGAACAGTGTGAAACACTGCACGACCCATCGAACGAGGCGCACCGCGACGGCGTGGCTGATCGACGGCTGTCTTCACCTGCCGTCCTGCTTGGGCCCGGTACCTTCGGTCCGCGCGCGCGCCGCTGCGAGCGTCAGTGACTGCGCCCGCGCTTGTACTGCGACTGGGTGCGCCGCACCCGATGCGTCGCGGCCTCGATCGCGGCGAACGAGCGCGCAGCGTGCGCGTGGCAGACGGCGAGACCGAGGGCGTCGGCGGCGTCCTTGCCCGGCAGGCCGGGCAGCGCGAGCAGGCGCGAGACCATCTGCTGCACCTGCTCCTTGCGCGCCTGGCCATGGCCGACGACGGCCTTCTTCATCTGCAGCGCGGTGTACTCGGCGACCTCGAGTCCGCCGAAGGCGAGCGCGGCGATCGCCGCGCCGCGCGCCTGGCCGAGCAGCAGCGTGCTCTGCGGATTGACGTTGACGAAGACGATCTCGATCGAAGCCGCCTGCGGCGCATAGCGCGAAGCGATCTCGCGCACGCCATCGAAGATGATCGCGAGCCGTGCCGGCAGGTGGCCGCTGTCGACGCCGTCGGTTCTGATCGTTCCGCTCGCGACGTAGCGCAGCAGCGCGCCGTCGGCGTCGATCACGCCCCAGCCGGTGGTGCGCAGCCCGGGGTCGATGCCGAGGATGCGCAGTACCGTCATTTCGCCAGCGCGTGGCGGCGCGTCACGGCACGAAGTACCAGCGCACGACATGAAAGAAGACCGGCGCCGCGAAGCACAGCGGGGCGATGCGGTCGAGCAGGCCGACCGCGCCGGTCACGGTCGCCTTGCCGCCCCAGTGGCGCACGCCGGCGTCGCGCTTGAGCGCCTTCATCACGAAATCGCCGAGCGTGCCGACGGCGCCGGCCAGCGCGCCCATCGCGACCGCCTGCCAGGGCTTGAACGGCGTCGCCCAGTAGAGCAGGGCGCCGACGAGGCCGGCAGCCAGCGCGCCGGCCAGCCATGCGCGCCACGAGAATGTGCGGCTGATCTGGCGCGCGACAGGCATGCTGCGCAGTCGCCGCGAGATCGCCTCCTGCGCGATATAGGCGGCAGCGACGACCATGACGAGATAGAAGACGAGGAAGGCGCCGCGTCCGTCGTGGCCGGGGAAGTCGAGCAGCAGCAGCGCGGGCGCGTGGCTCGTGCCGTAGACGCAGACCATGATGCCCCACTGGATCTTCGCGGTGCGCTCGAGGAAGCGCTGCGGATCGTTGCCGAAGGCGCTGACGACCGGGATCGCGAGGAAGCTGTAGACCGGGATGAAGACCATGAACAGGTTCAGGCTCTGCGCCCCGGCCAGCACGAACTGCGCCGGCAGGACGACGAAGAAGGCGAGCAGCAGGCTGCGATGGTCGGCGCGCCGCGTATGGGTGAGCGTGATGAATTCGCGCAGTGCGATGAACGACAGCACGCCAAAGAGCAGCGTCGCGCCGACCGGCCCCGAGATCCATGCGATCCAGAATGCGAGGGCGCCGATCCAGATCGCGTTCAGCTCGCGTTTGAAGCGCGCGCGGCGCTCGCGCACGCGGTCGTCTTCCACCTCGCGCAGCGAGACCATCTGTGTCGCGATCGAGACGAGCGCGAGCACGCCGAACAGGACGACGAACAGCAACGCCACCTGCTGCTCCACGCTCAAGCCGCGCAGCGCGCCCATCAGGCGGCCCCCGCCGCACTGCGCGTGCGGTGCCGGGCACCGATTGGCCGGTGGCTTGGCCGCGTTCGCACGCTTCGATCCCCACTGCGTGGGGCCCCTCTATCGCGGCTCACGCGGGCCACCTCCGCACTGCCACTGCAATGCCTGGCGCCGAGCGGTCGGTGGCTTGGCCGCGTTCGCACGCTTCGATCCCCACTGCGTGGGGCCCCTCTTCCGCGGCTCACGCGGCCACCTCCCTCAACGCGATCACGGCCGCGCGGGCGCGGTCGAGGAAGGCGTGCTTGTCCTCGTTCGGCTCGAGTTGCAAGGGCGCGCCGAAGGTGACCGAGCACAGCACCGGCACCGGGACGACCTCGCCCTTGGGCATCACGCGCTGCACGTTGTCGATCCAGGTCGGGATCAGCTGCACCTCGGGGAAGCGTTCGGCGAGATGGTACAGGCCCGCCTTGAACGCCTGCGGCTCGTCCTTGTTGCTGCGCGTGCCTTCGGGAAAGATGACGAGCGAATCGCCCGCCGTCAGCGCCTGCGCGAGCGGTTCGAGCGGGTCCTCCTCCTCGCCGCGCGTGCGGCTGACGTAGACGGCGTTGAAGACCTCGCGCGTCAGCCAGTGCTTGAAGCGGCTCTTGGTCCAGTAGTCCTTCGCCGCGATCGGCCGGGTTCGGGTGCGCAGGTCGCCGGGCAGCGCGGCCCAGATCAGCACCCAGTCGAAGTGGCTCTGGTGGTTGGCGAAATAGATGCGCTGCTCGGCCTTCGGCGGGCAGCCGTACCAGTGGCCCTGCGCGCCGGTGATCAGGCGCGCGACCCCGGAGAGGACGAAGCCGGCGGCGTCGGCGGCAAGCGTCACGGCACGGCTCCGGCCATGCTCGGATGCGTTCGCATCAGTGCCTGAAGTGGCGCACGCCGGTGAAGACCATCGCGATGCCGCGCTCGTCGGCGGCGGCGATGACCTCGGCGTCGCGCACGCTGCCGCCGGGCTGGATCACGCAGCTCGCGCCGGCATCGACGACGACGTCCAGCCCGTCGCGAAACGGGAAGAAGGCGTCGCTCGCGACGGCCGAACCGGCAAGCAGGAGGCCCGCGTTCTCGGCCTTGATGCTCGCGATGCGCGCCGAGTCGATGCGGCTCATCTGCCCGGCGCCGACGCCGAGCGTCATGCCGCCGCCGCAGAAGACGATCGCGTTGCTCTTGACGTACTTGGCGACGGTCCACGCGAAGATCAGGTCGTCCAGTTGCTGCGCGCTGGGCTGCTTGGCGGTGACGACCTTCAGCTCGGCACGCTCGAGCTCGCGGTTGTCGGCGCTCTGGATCAGCAGGCCCGAGCCGACGCGCTTCACGTCGTGCAGGTTGCGCCCGCGCGCCCAGGCCGTCTGGCTGCCGCGCTGCACGCCGTCGAGCGAAATCTGCAGCACGCGGGTATTCGCCTTCGCCTTGAACACCTCGCGCGCCTCGTCGCTGAATGCCGGCGCGATCAGCACCTCGACGAACTGGGCGGCGACGCGCCTGGCCGCCGCGCCGTCGACCGCCGTATTGAAGGCGATGATGCCGCCGAAGGCCGAGGTCGGGTCGGTCTTGAAAGCCTTGTCGTAGGCCTCGGCCGCTGTGCTGCCGACCGCGACGCCGCACGGATTGGCGTGCTTGACGATCACGCAGCACGGCGTCGCGGCGGGAAACGACTTCACGCACTCCCACGCCGCGTCGGCGTCGGCGATATTGTTGTACGAGAGTTCCTTGCCCTGCAGCTGCACCGCGGCGACGAGCGAGCCGGGGGCCGGATACAGGTCGCGATAGAAGGCGGCGCTCTGGTGCGGGTTCTCGCCGTAGCGCAGGTCCTGCAGCTTGACGAAGCGGCCGTTGCTCTGCGCCGGGAATTCGGCGCGCGATCCGTCCGCCTGCAGCGAAGACAGATAGTCGCTGATCGCGGCGTCGTAGTTGGCGACGCGGTTGAATGCGGCCACCGCGAGCGCGAAGCGCGTCGCGCGCGAGACGCTGCCTTCGCGCTGCAGTTCGGCGAGTACGCCGGCGTACTGCGACGCATCGGTCAGCACCGCGACATCGTTGCAGTTCTTCGCCGCCGAGCGCAGCATCGCCGGGCCGCCGATATCGATGTTCTCGATCGCGTCTTCGAGCGTGCAGCCGGCCTTGGCGACCGTCGCCTCGAACGGGTAGAGGTTGACGACGAGCAGGTCGATCGGTTCGATGCCGTGCGTCTTCAGCGCTTCGACGTGCGCCGGCAGGTCGCGCCGCGCGAGCAGGCCGCCGTGGATCGCCGGATGCAGCGTTTTCACGCGGCCGTCGAGCATCTCGGGGAATCCGGTGTGCGCGGCGACCTCGGTCACGGCGAGCCCCGCGTCCTGCAGCAGTTTCGCCGTGCCGCCGGTCGACAGCAGCTTGCAGCCGAGCGCGTCGAGCGCACGCGCGAAATCGACGATGCCGGTCTTGTCGGAAGCGGAGATCAGGGCTTGCATGGTGTCCTTCGCAGCGTGGGCGACCGGGGTGGCGCCGGTCGCGGTGGGTGCGTCGCGGCCGGCGGCGCGAATCCTGCCGCCATCGTGCTACTTGACGAGGCGGTGATCGAGCAGCTTGCGGCGCAGGGTATTGCGGTTGATGCCGAGCCACTCGGCGGCGCGCGACTGGTTGCCCTCGGCGTGCTTCATCACGACTTCGAGCAGCGGGCGCTCGACGACGCGCTGCATCATCTCGTACATCGCGCTCGGTTCGGTGCCGCGCAGATCCCGGAAGTAGGTCTCCAGGCTGTCGCGGATGCATTCCTCGATGTGCTTCTTCGTCATGCGGCTTCCAGCAGGGGTTCGATGCAACCGGTCGTCGCGGGCAGGCGCGGGTGGCGCTCGCCGAGCGCATCGAACCAGTCGCTCACCGCAGCCAGTTGCTGCTCGCAATTCTCGATCGTATTCATCCGCGCCCGAAACGCCTCGCCGCCCGGCAGCGCACGCACCGCCCAGCCGATGTGCTTGCGCGCCGTGCGCACGCCGGCAAACTCGCCGTAGAGCGCATAGTGATCATGCAGGTGTTCGACGAGCCAGGTCTTGACCTCGCGCACCTGCGGCGCCGATCGATGCCTGCCGGTCGCGAGGTAGTGGGCGATATCGCCGAAGATCCACGGCCGCCCCTGCGCGGCGCGGCCGATCATGACCGCATCGGCGCCGGTGCGCTCGAGCACCTGCGCCGCCTTCGCGGGCGAGTCGATATCGCCGTTCGCGGCGACCGGAATCGCAATCGCCGCCTTCACCGCGGCGATCGTGTCGTATTCGGCGGCGCCGGTGTAACCCTGCTCGCGCGTGCGGCCGTGGACGGCGACCATCGCGACGCCGGCGCTCTCGGCGGCGCGCGCCAGCGCCACCGCATTGCGCTCGCGCGCGCACCAGCCGCTGCGCATCTTCAGCGTCACCGGCACGCCGCGCGGCGCGCATGCGGCGACCACCGCTTCGATGATCGCGAGCGCAAGCGGCTCGTCCTGCATCAGCGCCGAACCGGCCCACTTGTTGCAGACCTTCTTTGCCGGGCAGCCCATATTGATATCGATGATCTGCGCGCCGCGGTCGATGTTGTAGGCCGCCGCCTCGGCCATCATCGCCGCGTCGGTGCCGGCGATCTGGACCGCGATCGGCGCCGTCTCGCCGTCGTGATTCGCGCGCCGCGAGGTCTTCAGGCTCGACCACAGATCCTTGCGCGACGTGACCATCTCGCTCACCGCATAGCCCGCGCCGAGCCGCTTGCAGAGCTGGCGAAACGGCCGATCGGTGACGCCCGCCATCGGCGCGACGAAAAGTCGGTTCGGCAGTTCGATGGCGCCGATGCGCATGGCCGGGGTATGCAGACGGTGCTGAAAAAGGAGGCGGCAGTATAGCGGCCGGCCTCGGCCGAAGGGCCGCATTTCGCCGGCCCGGGCGCGCCGCGGTCGACGCAGATAATGCGCCGCATGCCGCCGTGGATGGAGTCGCTGCTCGCGCTGCTTGCGCTGCCGAAGTTCGGGCTGAGCACGGTCTTCATCGTCTCCTTCGTCTCGGCGACGCTGCTGCCGCTCGGCTCCGAGCCGGCCGTGATCGGGCTCGTCAAGCTCGACCCGGGCCTCTTCTGGCCGACGATCTTCGTCGCCACCGCGGGCAATACGCTCGGCGGCGCGCTGAACTGGTGGATCGGCTACGGCGCCGAACGCGCCTACGAGAAGGTGTCGCTGCACAAGCCGGAAGCGCGCGCCTTGCAGTGGCTGCGCCGCTTCGGCGCCAAGGCCTGCCTGATGTCGTGGCTGCCGATCGTCGGCGACCCGCTGTGCGCGGTCGCCGGCTGGATGCGGCTGCCGTTCTGGCCTTGCGTCTTCTACATGGCGATAGGCAAGTTCGCCCGCTACGTCGTGATGACGGCGGCGCTGCTATGGCTCTTTCCGGGCCAGTTCACGCCATGAGAACCTCTGAACGCATCCTGCGCTCCCGCTCGGCCGCGCCCGCTCGGGCGCACCGGATTCATTCAGAGGTTCTGACCGCCAGCTCGGCGAGCGCGACGTCGAGGTCGTTGAGCACTTCCTCGAGCCGCCGCACCGCGCGCGCCGACGGCAGGCGCCGCGCCGCCCGCCTGGCGAGCAGCGTGCGATGCGGGTCGTACAGCACCGCGTCGTCGAAGACGATGCCGTGCGGCGCGAACTGGGCTGCAAGCACCGTGTGGCGCGAGCGCAGCATGCGCCGCGTCTGCTGGTAGGCGTGCTCGGCGAGCGCGCGCCGCTGCGAATAGCTGAAGGTATTGGCGAGGAAGAGCTCGGCGTCGCGATGGTCGGGCTCGAACAGCACGATCGTCGCGTCCGGGTAGCTGCGCTCGTAGCCCTTGAGCCCGAGCACGAGCCGGGAGTGGATCAGCGAGCGGAAGGTCTGCGACAGCACGACCGACAGGCCGCCGTCGACGAGGCGCGGGATGCGTTCCTCGCCGCTGCTCATCACGCGGTGGTTCGGCGCGGCCGTCGCGTCGAACGGCACGAGCGGGTTCAGGCAGATCAGCAGGTCGACCCCATCGTCGAGCAGCACCGTCGCGTGCAGCGTCTTCTTCAGCGCGCCGTCGACATAGTCCCGGCCGTCGATGCGCACCGGCGGGAACAGGCCCGGCAGCGCGGCGCTGGCCTGGATCGCGCGCGAGATCGGCACGTGGTCCAACCCCGGCTGGCCGAACGGGGCCGCCTCGCCGGTATCGAGATCGGTCGCGACGAGCACCAGCTTGCGCGGCAGGTCGCGAAAATCGTTGCTGCGGCCGGGCGCGCTGAAGATGCGCCGCATCTGCGCCTCGAGCTGGCGGTTCGAAAGGAGGCCGGTCGGCAACGCGCGGCCGAGATGCTCGAATGCGACGAGCGCCGAGCGGCGGCCGACCACATAGCGCCACGCCGCCTGGGCCAGCAGCGCCGGCAGCTTCGCGACGCGCTGCGCGAACTCGCCCAGCGCCGGCAGCATCAGGCTGCCGGGGTGCAGGATGTTGCTCGCGTCGCCCTCGTTCTCGATGAAGGCGCGGCACAGCTCGCGCGGCGTGATGCCGTTGGCGAGCGCCGCGGCGAGGAAGCCGCCGGCCGAGACGCCGACATAGCCGTCGCACTGCGTCAATGAAAGGCCGTCCAGCGATTCCTCGAGCGCGCACAGCGCGCCGATCTCGTAGATCGCCCCCAACGGTCCTCCGCCCGCGAGGGCGAGGCCGATGCGCGATGACCTGCCGGCGGCGGGCCGCTTGGCGGGGCCGCCCGCGCGCGACGTCCGCGGCGCGCCGGCGCGCCGCTTGCGAACCTCGCGCGGCACGTTATGCGGAAGGCTTGGCAGCCTTCTTCGCGGCGGACTTTCTGGACGCGGCCTTCTTCGGGGCGGCCTTCGTCGAGGCCGCCTTCCTTGCCGCCGCCTTCTTCGCCGCCGGCGTACCGGAGAGCTTGGCCACATTCGCGCTGAGCGCGTCGATGCGTGCCATCAGCGCGTCGACATCCTTCGCCGACGGCACGCCGAGGCGGTTCAGCGCCTTGGCGACGCGCTCCTCGAAGATCGTCTCGAGCTTGTCCCAGTGCTGCGTCGCCTTGCCGGAGATGCCGCCCGCCATGCTCGTCATCCGGCTCGTCACCTCGGTGATCCGATCCTCGGCCGCGGTCTGCGTCTTGCGCTGCAGCGAGACGCCATCCTTCACCAGCGCCTCGAACACCTTGCCGCCCTCGGCCTGCGCCTTGGAAAACGCGCCGAGCCCGGCGAGCCAGATCTGCTGCGCCGAATCGCGGACCGCGTTGGCGAGCGGGTTGTCGAGCAGGCCTGCCGGTCCGGCGGCCTGCCGCGCGCTGATGTCCTTGAGCTTCTTGACCATGGTGTATGCGCCTTTGTGTGCCAGTGCCGCTCCACCGTGGAGCAGCGTATCGGCAGTCACTATAAGCACTCGGCGTGGAGAGGAACGCCTAATCCGGCGGCCCGCGAACGACGGGCCGAACCTTCGCGGAGGCTGAGAGTTTTTCGGGCGTGCCAGAGCGGCGCGCCAGAAGCTGTCCGATCAAGGCGCGAAGCGCAGCCATAGCTCGGGCTATGGCGAGCATTTGCAACGCCGAGCGGGCG
>JACSRM010000115.1 GCA_014879745.1 Burkholderiaceae bacterium
GGGGCAGTACTTCGATGCGGAGACGGGGCTGTACTACAACTGGAACCGGTACTATGACGCGAGTGTCGGCAGGTATACGCAGAGTGATCCCATCGGGCTCGCTGGGGGGATCAATACGTATGCCTATGTGGGAGGGAATCCGGTATCGAACGTCGATCCGACTGGCCTCGACGCGACTGTTTGCCTCTATGCCGGTGGAACAGGCCACGTGGGTATCGGGATCAACTCAACGCGAACGACCGGCTTCTATCCGCTGAAAAAGAGCTTCGGAGCGTTGAATGGAAACGATCCTGGTGTCGTCAAGCAGGACAAAGGAGACGCCGCGTCTTGTAAGACCATCGAGGCGACTCCGGAGCAAGACAAGCGGATGCAGAACGCGATCAGTGGATCGGGCGACATCCACGGTGGCTATTCGCTCACGGGAAACAACTGCGTCAACTTCGTGCGACTCATCTTGCAGCAGGGCGGAATTGTCTCCCCCGCCAGCATCGTCCCGACGACCTACTTCCGCGATCTGCAGGGTAGCCCGAGCCAGTGATGACAGCGCGCCGTTTCATTCTGTCCTTTGTGGCCTTGGGCATTCTTGTGCCTGCGGCTTGGTTCATCTTCTATTGGACGATAGGCAAGGCCAAGCCCGACATACTCAGGTGGATCATGCTCAATACGCCGACACACGAGTTGCTCCTGCTATTGTGTCCGAGCTCACTGCTCATGATGATGGATGCGGAGGACAAGAGCTACTGGCTGCCGGTCATCACGATTGCCTTGAATGCGTTGCTCTACGCGATCTTGGGCTGGCTATTTTGGATCGGGATCAAGCGCTCGCGTATCGTGCTCATAGGTACAGCCGCCGTCGTCTTGGTCGGCTGGTACGGTCTGCTGAATCTGTAGTGGTCGCATAGGGGCTATCGGCAAGTGCGGCTGCAGCAAGGAGCTAGACATTGTGGTGCGACCATGTTGCGATCGAGAGTTGCGAACTCGAACATGGGGACGCTTGTACTGGATGCATTCAGGCGGCACATCGGCTGCGTGATGCAGATGGCCGCGCGCACGGCAGGCACTGGGAAGTGCAACCCCGCGACGAACAGTTGCCAAAGCTTGGCCGATAGGGTTCGTGAGCCGTACGACAAGCTGATTCGATCCGGAGCGGCAGCGGCCGCGTGTGGACTATGACGCTCGCCAGTATGTCGGCAATGGTCGTCGCACTCGCAGCATATGCGCTCATGGGTCGCGTCGCCTTGCTGCCCCGTGTCGCGTTGTCCCTTGGAATCTTTGTCGCCATGGTCGCTGTCGCAACATGGTTGATTGTCCGAGTTGGTGATAACGCGCCACCGGGATCCGTGGAGGTGCCTTCTTCGGCTTCTCCAACCAACTCCACTTTACCGAGCCCCGAATCCCAGAAATCACCGAACTGAGTTCACGCTCGCCGATAGCATGCTTTACCAGCCCGCGACCGATGGCCCCGATACGCGCCGTCCTCGCATCGTCTGGCATCCACCACGCGCTCTTGCGACTGCACGCCCGCCGGCAAGTCCCTGTCAGAACCCCAGGCTCGCGAGCAGATCATCGACCTCGCGCTGGTTGGCGACGACGCCGGCGCGTGCGGCCGGATCGACGACCGGGCCGTGCAGCGGGGTCGATTCGGCAGCGCGCGGCGCGTCGCCCGGCGCGGCCTGCAGCAGCAGCTTGACGAGACTGTCTTCGAGGTCGGCGGCGAGCGCGACGACCCTGGCGACGACCTGGCCGGTGAGGTCGTGGAAGTCCTGCGCGAGCATGATCTCGGTCAGGTGGCGGTCGGTGCGCGCACTCGCGGCCTCGATCTCGGCGGCGAAGGCGATCAGCGCCGCAGTGTTGGGCGCATGCGCCGGTTCGACGCCGATCGCACTGGCGATGCAGCGCGCCTGCGCGGCGATGCGCGACTGCTCGAGCTTGGCGGCATCGACCGCGTCGAGCACCTTCTCGGCCGCCTCGCCGGTCTTTCTCGCGACGTAGCCGAGGCGGCTGCGGGCGTCGGGCAGGCCGTCGGCGGCGAGGCGCAGTTGCGTCATCACGCCGAGCTGCTCGAGCGCGTCGTGCAGCAGCCGCGTCAGCTCGCCGAGCTGGCGATAGACGGCGGGCGGCGCGCCGGTCTCGCGCGCCGGCACGGGCAGGTCATTCATCTTCATCGCCCTGCCCTCAGGCCGCCGCCGCGAGCTTCTTCTGCATGATCTTGGCCACCTTCTCCTCGAGCGTGGCCTTCGTGAACGGCTTGACGATATAGCCGGCAGCGCCCTGCTGCGCGGCGCGCACGATATCTTCCTTGCGCGCCTCGGCGGTCACCATCAGCACCGGCAGGTGCTCGAGCGTCTCGTCGGCCTTGATCGCCTGCAGCAGCTCGAAGCCGTTCATGTTGGGCATGTTGATGTCGCTGATGACGAAGTCGAACGCGGCATTGCGCAGCACGTCGAGTGCCTGCACGCCGTCCTCGGCCTCGTCGGCGTTCTCGTAGCCGATCTCCTTCAGCAGGCCGCGGAGGATGCGGCGCATGGTCGAGAAATCATCGACGATCAGGATTCGCATGTCGGTCAGCGTCTTCATCGGGGTGGCTCGCTGGCGGTGTCGGGTGGTGCGGGCGCGTCGGCCAAGGGCGCAGCGACGGCCGGCAGCGCCTGCGCGAGCTGCGCCCCGGAGGCGAGCAGCCTGTCCTCGGCCTCGCGGTTCATGACGATGATGCTGATGCGCCGGTTCACCGCGGCGAGCGGCGCGTCGCGGTCGTACAGCGCGCTCGCCGCCAGGCCCTGCACGCGCAGCACGCGCGCCTCGGGCAGGCCGGCGGCGAGCAGTTCGCGGCGCGATGCGTTGGCGCGGTCGCTCGACAGTTCCCAGTTGCTGTAGCCGCGCTCGCCGCCCGCAAAAGGCGCGGCATCCGTATGGCCCTCGATCGTCAGGCGGTTCGGCACATCGGCGAGCGCTTGCGCGATCTCGTGCAGCAGCTCGCGCATGTAGGGTTTGACGACGGCGCTGCCGGTGTCGAACATGGCGCGGTTCTGCTCGTCGACGATCTGGATGCGCAGGCCGTCGGGCGTCATGTCGAGCCGGATCTGCGAACTCAGCGCCGCCAGCCGCGGGTTGTTCGCGATCGTCTCCTGCATCTTCTTGCGCAGCGCCTCGAGGCGCGCCGCCTCGGCCTGGCGCGCCTCGTGCTTGATCGTCTGCAGGTTGATCGTCTTGCGCTTCTCGTCGATCTCGCCGCGCTTGACCTGGCCGGCGCTGCGCGTGAGGTCGGTGCCGCCGCCCTTGACGACGCTCGATGCATCGCCCGCGCCGCTGCCGTCGGCGAGCAGCGCGACCTTGAGCGGATTCTGGAAATAGTCGGCGATGCCCTTGCGGTCGCCCTCGGTCGTCGAGCCGAGCAGCCACATCAGCAGGAAGAACGCCATCATCGCCGTCACGAAGTCGGCATAGGCGATCTTCCACGCGCCGCCGTGCGCGCCGTGGCCGCCCTTCTTGATGCGCTTGACGATGATGGGCTGGAGCTTCTTCGAGTCGCCGGCCATGGTTCAAGCCTTCTTGCCCTTGACGTGGCTCTCGAGCTCGCCGAAGCTCGGCCGCTCGGTCGAGTACAGCACCTTGCGGCCGAACTCGACGGCGACCTGCGGCGCGTAGCCCTGCATGCTCGCGAGCAGCGTGACCTTGATGCACTGCAGCTCCTTCGAACCTTCGTCGACCTTCTGCTCCATCAGCCCGGCCAGCGGCTCGACGACGGCGTACGCGAGCAGGATGCCCAGAAACGTGCCGACCAGCGCCGAGCCGATCATCGCGCCGAGGATCGCCGGCGGCTGGCCGACCGATCCCATCGTGTTGACGACGCCGAGCACGGCGGCGACGATGCCGAACGCCGGCAGCGCGCCCGCCAGGCGCTGGATCGCCGCCGCCGGCGCGTGCGCCTCGGCGTGGTGGGTCTCGATCTCGTTGTCCATCAGGCTCTCGATCTCGTGCGCGTTCAGGTTGCCCGAGACCATCATCCGCAGGTAGTCGGTCATGAACTCGACGACGTGATGGTCGGCGCTGATCGTCGGGTACTTCTGGAAGATCGGCGATTCCTGCGGGCTCTCGACGTCGTTCTCGATCGCCATCAGCCCTTCCTTGCGCGCCTTTTGCAGGATGTCGTAGAGCAGCGCCATCATCTCCATGTAGCGCGCCTTGGTGTACTTCGACGCCTTCAGCAGCTTGGGCAGCGCGGCAACCGTCGCCTTCAGCACGCGCGGCTGGTTGGTGACGACGAAGGCGCCGAGCGAGCCGCCGGCGATCGCCATCATCTCGGTCGGGATCGCATGCAGGATGACCTGGATGTTGCCGCCATGGATGATGTAGGCGCCGAAGATGCAGCTGAAGGCGATCGCATAACCGATGAGTACGACCATGTCGCGGGAATTCCGTGCCGTGTTCCAGGCTGTCGCGTCCGACAGCTCTCGTTACGACATTTATCGGCCCGCGGCGTTGGCGCTTGAGCGCCGCCCATCAGCGGGGCCGCGGCCCCGGCTTCAGGGCGCCCGCAGCGCCGCCGCCAGCGCGTCGGCCAGGATCACGACGCGCGCCGCGCCCTTGCGCGGCCGGCCCCCGGACTTCAAGCCGCGAAAGGGCGCGGCCAGCCGCGCCAGCGCAGCCCCCCAAGGCATGCCGCGGCGCAGGACGGCGCGCACCTGCGGATCGGGATTGGCCGCGAAATAGGCGGTCACCAGCCGTGGCAGCAGCGCCCGCGCCTCGGTCTCCGAGATCGGGCCGGCGAGCGAGACCGAGTTCAGGAACAGCACCAGGTCGAGCGCCTGCGTCGCCGCGAGCGGCCCGAATTCGCCGAAATCCTCCTCGAAATCGATCCGGTAGGTGTGGCCGTCGCGGCGGGTCAGATTCTTGATCTGCGCCGCACCGTGCCAGTGACCGGCGCGGTGGAAGGCGCCGAGTTCCGCCGCGAGCTGCTCCATCTCGGCGCCGGCGAGATCGATCGGCCAGCGCTCGAGCAGCGTCGCGAACGTTTCGCCGCAGTGCTCCATCAGCAGATAGCCGGGCTCCTGATGGACGACGCGCGGCACGCGCACGCCGGCTTGCGCGAGCGACGCGAGGCGCCGCGCCTCGTAGTCCAGGCTGGACGTCGCATCCGACAGCCGCATCGTGCGCATCGGCAGCGTCCGCCCGATGAGGCGCTTGCCCAGCCAGCGCAGAACGAGCGCCTGCGACAGGCGGCGCGGCCGTTCGGCCGGACGCTTGGCCACATAGCGCACGCCCCGGTGCTCGACGACCACGATGCGCGCGGTGCTCGCCGCGAGCGCCGCGTCCACCGCGCTCGTCAGCGCAGCGTCCGCGCAGGCGGCGGGCTGCGGCAGATTCGGCATGGACAGGGTGCGGGCAGGCTCGGGCTGGCCGAATTATCGGCCGCTGCCGCGCCACCGGCACCCGGCCGGCGACGCGCGCGCCATCGCGCCGGCCGCCGCCGCGCGCGCCGCGCGCAGGGCAAACCCACGCCGCTTCGGCGATCGCGCCGGGTTTGTAGAATGCGCGCCTTGCACGGCGCGCGGGTCGTTCGAACGTCCCGTCGGGGGCGTTCCTCGCGACGCTCGGGAATGCCCGGGCCAGCCGCGCAGCCGTCACCGTTTCCAAGCCACGGCCGATGCGCCGGCTGCGGCCGCTGGGCCCGCGCCGTCGCGGCTGGCGCGGCGGCCGAGGCCATGCCATGCGTTTTCTTCTGACATCCCTGACGCGCGTCCCGCTGGGCCTGCTCTACGGCATCGGATGGGTTGTCGACGTGATGATCTATCACGTGCTGCGCTGGCGCCGCGACCAGGTCGAAGGCGACGTCGCGAAGGCGTTTCCCGACAAGCCGGCCGACGAGCGCGCCGCGATCGTCCGGGCCTCGTATCGCAATCTTGCCGAGATCGTGATGGAGACCTTCTGGGGCTTCGGTGCAAGCGCCGACGAACTGCGGCGCCGGGTCGTCTTCGAGAACCCGGAAGTCGTCGACCGCTGCGCCGCCGCGAAGCAGTCGGTGGTGCTGCTGACGCCGCACTTCTGCAACTGGGAGTGGCTGCTGCTCGCCGGCGGGGCGACCTTCGGGCTGCCGATCGACGCCGTCTACCAGACCGTGCGCCTGCGATCGGTCGACGAGTTCCTACGCGACGCGCGGTCGCGCTTCGGCGGCCGGCCGTTTCCGCGCCAGGATTTCATCTACGAGTTGATGGCGCGCGCCGATACGCCGCGCGCCTACGGCCTGATCGCCGACCAGACGCCGCCGCCGAGCCAGCGCAAGCACTGGACGCGCATGCTCAATCGCGACACCGCATTCTTCGTCGGCGCCGAGCGGATCACGCGTTTCCTCGATGCGACCGTGCTCTACGTCGACATGCGGCGCATGCGCAAGGGCCACTATGCGGTGCGCTTCACGGTGCTCGCCGAGCCGCCGTACGAGATCGACGCCGCGGACGGGGATGATTCGCCGATCATGGAAGCCTTCGCGCGCCAGCTCGAGCGCGCCGTCATCGAGCGCCCGGCGCAGTGGCTGTGGGTCCAGAAGCGCTGGAAATATCCGAAGCCGGCCGGCGAGTGATCGCGCTCGCCAAAAAAGAACGGGCCCCGAGGGGCCCGCCGTGAATGACACTCGGAGGTGCCAGGAGGAGACTAGCAAGAAAACCCTGCCCGTCCTTTGCTCTATCGGCGCGGACGGACGCAACTTGAGCGCCGGGGCGCGCCCGGGCGCGAAATTCAGTGCACCCGGATCGAGCCCGCCGCGCGGCCCTTTCCGGCGCGCGCCGGCGGCGCGCACAGCCCGCAGACGTAGTGCTTCGCGATCTCGTGCGGATGGGTGACGAAGTGGCCGCCGCACTTCGAGCACTTGGTCATCGTCAGCATGCCGTTGTCGATGAACTTCACGAGCCGCCAGGCGCGCGTCACCGACAGCATCGCCTCGAGCCCCTGCGCCGCCGTCTGCTCGGTATAGAGCTGGTAGGCCTTGATGACGTTGTCGATCTCGTCCATCTCGGCGACCTTGTTCAGGTACTCGTGGATATTGAGAAAGAGCGAGGCGTGGATGTTGGGCTGCCAGGTCATGAACCAGTCGGTCGAGAACGGCAACTGGCCCTTGCTCGGCGACTTGCCAGCGACTTCCTTGTACAGGCGCAGCAGGCGTTCGTAGGACAGGTCGGTCTCGGATTCGAGCACCTGCAGCCGCGCGCCGAGCTGGATCAGCGTGACGGCGCGGTCGATCTGCTTGGCTTCGGTGAGGATGCTCTTGTTGCGTGCCATGGTGGTCAGTTCCTGAATGTCCAGCGAAGAGGCCCGGGCCGAGCGCCGGGCCGCTCCCAAGCCGGCCCGGGACCCCCTCGGGGGGTGGCGCCGAGGACCCTCGGCGCCGGGGGCTCCATCTATGCCGCTTCCTGGTGGCGGCCGGCCATCAGGATGCTCGCGTGCAGGCGGGTCGTCACGTCGTTGGCGGCCGACTTGCCGTGGTTCGTGAGCAGGCCCCAGACGAGGTCGTCGTCCATCCGGAAGCGGCACAGCAAGGTGTTGCCCGACGCGATCTTCATCATCTGCGACGGCGCGAGCAGCGCGATCATCTCGGCCGCCTCCTCCGAGATGCCGAGGCGGTACAGCGCCTGTTCGCGGTCGGCGCGGATCAGGCTTTGCGCCAGCATCAGGTACGAAAGATTGGCTTCGCGGATTTCGGAGAGGATCTGGTCTGCGTTCATTTCGGTGTCCTTCAGGTTTCTGCTCGGTCTCGGGGGTTCGATTCGCCGGGGTCATCGCCCCAACGTGAAACCGATTGTGATGATCGAATCCGGCCCGCGACATCAGGGCGCTTCTGTCGCTGCAGTCCCGATTCGTCCATCGCCGCTGTAAGGCAAATTCCTACACGGCCGCGTTTGCGAGACGAATTGCGGCACGGCAGCGGCGCTGTTTCGGCGAGCGCTTGACAGATCGATGCGCATGTGCTGCGCGCCAAACTGCAACTATTTCTCTCAAGTCGTGCGGCAGGCACTCCGATATGCCCCTCAACGTACCTGAAGTTCGGGGCGTGGTCCGGTTGGCCGGCCGACGGTGGTGCAGCCCAGAAGGCAGCAAGACACAGCGGACGACTGGCGCGGGCGTTACCCGAGGCGGCAGCCGCTGCCGGAGGTGGACAACAGTGCGGCGAGAGGATCGCCCTCCACTGCGCTTTGTTTGTTTGACGCCGGCAGCCACGCCGGGATTCGTTTCAACCGTAAGGAGCTTTCTCCACCATGCCGCAAACCATCAATACCAACGTCAGCTCGCTCAATGCGCAGCGCAACCTCAACGCGTC
>JACSRM010000091.1 GCA_014879745.1 Burkholderiaceae bacterium
GGCGCGCAGCCCAGGCTCACTGCCTGGGCAAGCGGCGCAACGCCGTATGCGCGCATTGCGAGGGGCAACGCGGGTGCATTCATTTGGGAAACACCCTCCGAGGCACCGTGCCTTGCCGCCGGCGCGGCGCCGGTGAGCGCTGCCTTGAAGTCCGGCTCGCCGCCCCCAGGTGCAGATCGGGAGGAAATGCCATGAACATGCTCTACAACTCGGACAACTACACCGTCGTCCAGTTCGTCGTGCCCGACGAGGCCGGCCCCGGCGCTGCGCACGCGGCGGGGCGCGGCGGCTACGAGATCGTCGACAAGTTCGCGCGCAAGGAGATCTTCATCGACGGTGCGCTCGCCGAGAGCTTCAAGGCCGGCGTACAGGCGCTGATCGAGAACTCGCCGACCGAGGAAGCGATCGACGAGTTCATCGGCCGCTATGTGCCGCTGATGCAGCAGCCGCTGGTGCTGCACTGAACGCGGCGACCCTGCGCCCTATGCGGCGAGGGCGAGCGGCCCCGGCGCGATCTTCAGCGTGACGCGGCCGTCCTGCCACGCGCGCTCGAAATCCGCCTCGATATTCTTCAGCGCCGGTTCGGCCGGCGCGTCGGCGGCGACGATGCCGACCGACTTGTTGCGGCCCTGGCTCTTGGCGGTATAGAGCGCCATGTCGGTCAGGTTGATGGCCTGCTCCCAGCCCAGCGGCAGCACGTGCGGCGGCAGCGGGAAGCGCGCATAGCCGATCGACACCGTGACGGCGACCGGCCGGCCGTCGACGATCACCGGCCGCTCGCCGATCACCTTCAGCACGCGCTCGGCAAGCTGCTCGGCCTGGGCGGCGGGCACCTTCAGCGCGAGGACGAGAAACTCCTCGCCGCCCCAGCGCACGACCAGATCGTCGCCGCGCACCGCCTCGTTCAGCCGCTTGGCGACCTCGCACAGCACGAGGTCGCCGGCGGCGTGGCCGTGGCCGTCGTTGACGTGCTTGAAATGATCGATGTCGACCAGCAGCAGCGCGCCCTCGAAGCCCGCTTCGGCGCCGCCGCGGGCCTGCTCGGCGTGCATCACCGATAGAAACTGGCGCCGGTTCGCGAGATTGGTCAGCGGATCGCGCTCGCTTTGCACGCGCAGTTGCGCCTCGCTCGCGACGAGCTCGCGGTTCGTCGCCCGCACCCGGCGGTACAGCAGCAGCACGGTCGCCGCCGACAGCGCGAGAACGACGCCGGCGACGGCCCAGATGCGCAGCATCAGATCGCGGTTCGCGATCTCGGCGCTCTTGAGTTCGTTGTCGCGGGCGAGGAGGTCGATATCGCGCTGCTTGCGCTCGCGATCGTTGCGCTGGCGCAGCTGCTTCAAGGCGGCGTCGCGCGCCAGATCCATCGTCTGCGCATTGAGTTCGCGCTCGCGGTGATAAAGCTCGAGCGCGCCGCGCAGGTCGCCGGCGGCGGCGAGTGCGGCGTCGTATTCGCGCAGCACCTCGGCGCGCAGCGCGGTCAGCCCGGCGTCGCTCGCCAGCTGCTCGACGCGCGCCAGATCCTGCTTGCCTTCGGCGATGCGGCCGAGGCCGATCTTCGCCAGTCCGGCGTTGTTGGTCAGCACCAGATCGATCGCCATGTCGTGATGCCTGCGCGCGATCGGCAAGGCGCGTTCGACGGCGCGCAATGCGTCGGCCGGGCGACCCTGCTTGACGTGGAGATCGCTCAGGAAGGTGAGCAGTTCGGCCTCGAGGCGCGGCGAAAGCGCCTGACGCGCGAGCGGCAGGGCTTCGTCCGCCAGCCGGCGCACGCTGTCCGTATCGTCGCGCCGGTTGGCGATCCGCGCCTGCGCCATCCTGACCTGCGCCTGCAGCGCCGGGTCGCCCGAGCGCACGGCGAGGCGCTGCGCCTGGCGCAGCAGCGGCTGGGCGGCATCGAGCTTGTCGCTGCGCACGAGGCGCCAGGCAAGATCGGCGCTGCTGATCGCGAGGCGATCGCTGTCCGCCGCCCACAGCGCAAGTTCGCGCCCGAGCTGGGCCTGCGCGGCGGCGTTGGCCGGCGCGCCCTTGGCCTGCCAGTAGCGCTGCAGGATCTGCGTCGCATCCCAGGCGGCGCGGACATTGCACTCGTGCGCCGCGCGCGGGTCCGCCTTGACCCCCGCATCGGCGCGGTCCGGTTCGCCGGCGGGCATCGCCGGGCAGGCGGCGCGCAGCATCGCGAGCGCCGATTGCGCGAGCGGTTCGGCCAGGTCGAGGCGGCCGGCGGTGCGCGCCAACTGCGCGCGGGCGACCTGGGCGCCGGCCCGGGCGCGCGGGTCGCCCAGCGCGTTCAAGGCATCGATCCAGATTCCGGCGTCGTCCGCCCGCCCGCTCTGGGCGAGCACGCTGGCGCGCGCCTGGAGCAGCGCGATGCGCTCGGCGCGACTTGCCCTATCGCCCGCATCGATGGCCTTCAACCCCGCCAGCGCGTCGTCGGGACGGTCGAAACCGAGGCGCAGCAGGCGGTCGATGCCGACTTGAAGCGGGTCGGCAGCGGCGGCGTCGATCGCCACGCTGTCCGCGCCATCGTCGGCGCGCACCGCGGGCGCTCCCGCGGCAGGCAGCACGCAGCCCAGCGCGAGCATCGACGCGGCGAGGGCGCGGCGCGCAGGTGCCGGCAGCTGGCGGCCCCTGCCCCGGGGTTGCGCGGGGTTCGTCTTCATGCCGCCTGCGCCAGCGCGCCGGCCGTGAATTCGGCATCGCGGCCCGGTCCTTCGAGCAGCGTCAACGCGACATCGCCGGTGCGCCAGGCGGCCTCGAGCGAGCGCGCGACCGCATCGAAGCGATCGGCGTCGTTCGCGTTGATCATGCGCACGCCGTAGGCGCGATTGCGGCCGTGCGCCTTGGCCAGGTAGAGGGCGGTATCGATGAGGTTGATCGCGCGCTCCCACGATACGGCCAGCAGCGTCGGCTCGATCGGGAAGGTTGCGTAGCCGATCGAGGCGGTGACGGCCATCACCCGCTGCTCGTGGACGACGGGCGCCGCGCCGACGGCGTCGAGCATGCGCTGCGCGAGCGCCTCGACCGCCTCCGGGCTCAGGGCCCGGACGACGACCAGAAATTCCTCGCCGCCCCAGCGCACGATGAGGTCGGGTTCGCGCAAGACGGCGCGCAGCCGGCGCGCGATCTCGACCAGCACCGCATCGCCGCTGGCGTGCCCCCAGCAATCGTTGATGCGCTTGAAGTGATCGATATCGGCCAGGAAGATGGTGCCGCTGAACTGGCCGTCGGCGGCCAGCTGGCGCATCGCGGTCTGGAAGTGGCGCCGGTTCGAAAGGCCGGTCAGCGGATCGATCTCGGCATGCGCCTTGAGCTGCGCATTGCTGTCGGCGAGGCGCCGATTGGTATCGCGCACGCGCCGCATCAGCAGCGCGGCGACGACGAGCGAGAGCAGGCCGCACACCGCGACCAGCGCCCACAGCCGCTGCTGCAGCGTGCGCGCGTGCAGCTGCTCGCCCTGGATCGCGCTCTGGCGCTGCAGCAGTTCGAGCTCGCGCGTGCGCCGGCCGTTGTCGAACGCCTCCTGCAATTCGAGGATCGCCTTTTGCTGATTTCGCGTCAGCACCTGGTCTTCGAGCGTGCGCTGCTGGTGCAGCGCGTCGATCGCGCCGCGCAGGTCGCCGGCGCGTTCCAGCGCCTGCCCCATCTCCAGGTAGGTCTGCGCCATGCCGGTGATCGAACCGCGGCGCTCGTCGATATCGACCGCCCGCCGCAGGCTCGCCTTGCCGGCGTCGATCTCGCCGAGGCCGATCTGCGCCAGCCCGATATTGGCCAGCGCCACCATCTCGGCGTTCAGGTTCTTGAGTTCGCGCGCCGGCGGCAGGGCCTGCTGCGCATGCAGGAGCGCGGTCGCGAACTCGCCCTTCTTCAGGTAGGAATCGGCCAGGTTGGCCAGATAGAGCGATTCCTCGTACTTCGCGCCCGCCTTGCGTGCATAGTCGATCGCCGCCAGCGACCAGCGCCTTCCGCCATCGAGGTCGCCGAGGGCATCGAGCACAATCGCCTGCGTCGTCGCGACGCGGGCGAGCGTCATCGGATCGCCGTCCGCCTGCGCGATCGAGAGCGCCTCCTGGTTCAGGCTCGCCGCACGCGCGTTCTGCTTGGCCAGCTGGTAGTTGTAGGCCAGATCGGCGCGCGCTTCGGCGCGCCGCCAGGCCTCGCCGCGGGCATCGGCCAGCGTCAGCGCCTCGTGACCGATGCGGATCGCGTCCTCGAACTTGCTCAGGCCGTTGCGGATATGGGCCTGGGCGGCGAGGAAACGCAGCCGGTTCAGCGCCGTCGCGTCGGCGGGAAGGCGCACCAGCGCCTCGTCGATCAGCGCGCCGGCACGCACCGAGTCGCCCGCCTGCTCGGCGACCCGCGCACGCACCAGCAACGCCGCGGCGCGGGCCAGCGGGTCCTTGTCGGCGACGAAGCGCGCGTCGAGCACGCGGGCGACCGCTTCGGCCTGGTCGGCGCTCGGCACGTTGGCGAGCAGCCAGCCCTGCAGCAGCAGCGCGTCGAGCTGGGTCGCGGCGTCGCCCTGGCCCGACTCGATCAGACGCTCGAGCTCGGCGGCGGTCGCTTGCGGCTTGGCGCGTCCGGCGCGTTCGAGCTCGAGCAGCTGCGCCGACAGGGCCTGCGCCGCCGCGCTCGCGGCCGCGGCGCACAGCGCGAGACCGACGCCGACCGCGGCCAGCCACGCCTGCCAGCGAGCGACCGGCGAGCGGGCACGGAGCGAAAGCGAAGCCATCGAGCGCATATCGGCCCCGCAAAGGCCGGACTTGAGCGTGCGAAATCTGCACATCCCTATCATCCGCAGCTCAGCATGCTTCCCCGAGACCCATGAACGCCGCTCACCCCGCATCCGCCCCCCGCCGCACCCCCAAGATCTACTGGGAGGACTTTCATCCCGGCGAGGTGCGGGAGTTCGGCGCGGTGACGGTGCGGCGCGAGGACATCATCGAATTCGCGAGCCGGTTCGATCCGCAGCCGTTCCACCTCGACGACGACGCCGGCCGCGCGACGCCGTACGGCGGACTGATCGCAAGCGGCTGGCAGACCGGCTCGCTGGCGATGCGGATGATGTGCGACGAATATCTGCTCGACGCCGCGAGCCTCGGCTCGCCGGGGCTCGAATATCTGCGCTGGACGGCGCCGGTGCGGCCCGGCGATACGCTGCGGATGCGCCTGACGGTGCTCGCCACGCGCGTGCTGAAAAGCCGGCCGACGGCGGGCCTCGTCGATACCCGCTGGCAGCTTTTCAACCAGCGCGACGAACAGGTGCTCGACATGCGCGGCTACGGCATGTTCGCGCGCCGCACGCCGCAGCCGGACTGAAGCCGGCCGGAAAGCGCGCGGACGAGCCTCAGGCCGCCGCCCGGTAGCCGCGCGGGATCGCCGCCAGCAAGCGCCGGGTATACGCCTCGCGCGGGCGCTCGAGGATGTCGGCGACCGCGGCCTGCTCGACGACATCGCCGTCCTGCATCACGAGCACCTCGTCGGCCATGAAGCGCACGACGGCGAGGTCGTGACTGATGAAGACATAGGCGAGTCCCAGCTCGTCCTGCAGGTCCTTCAGCAGATTGAGCACCTGGGCCTGGACCGAGACATCGAGCGCGCTGACCGCCTCGTCGAGCACCAGTACCTCGGGCGCGAGCGTCAGGCAGCGCGCGATCGCGATGCGCTGGCGCTGACCGCCGCTGAATTCGTGCGGATATTTGCCGAACGCGGCCTCGGCGTCGAGCCCGACGCGCTGCAACAGGGCGCGGGCGCGGGCGTCGCGATCGGCACCGTCGCGTCCGATGGCGTGGATCGTCATCGGCTCGACGAGCGTCTGGCCGATCGTGAAGCGCGGGTTGAGCGAGGCATACGGATTCTGGAAGACGATCTGGATGCGCCGGCGCATCGGCCGCCAGTGCGCCTTGTCCAGCTTCAGCAGATCCTGGCCGTCGAAACGCACCTCGCCGCCCGCCGGCCCGCCGCCCGGCTCGTGCAGCTGCAGCAGCGCCAGCCCCATCGTCGTCTTGCCCGATCCCGATTCGCCGACCACGCCGAGCGTGTGGCCGCGCCGCAGCTCGAAACTCACGCCCCTGCCGCTGCGGCCGACGGCCTTGAACTCGGTACGGCCGAAGACGCCCTTCCTCAGCCAGAAGCTCTTCGTCAGTGCGCGCGCCGAGATGACGACCGGCGCCTGCGGGTCCTTCGGCTTGCCGGCGACGGCAGGCGCGGCGCCGGCGATGTGGTCGGCGATCACCGCGAGCCGCGCGCCGCCGGCCTGCCCGAGCGTCGGCCGGCAGGCGAGCAGCGCTTTCGTATACGCATCGTGCGGCTGCATGAAGATGCGCGCGACCGGCCCCTGCTCGCGCACCATCCCGTCGCGCATGACGACGACCTCGTCGGCCACTTCGCCGACCACGCCGAGGTCGTGGCTGATGAAGAGCATGCTCATGCGGTGGCGCGCCTTCAGGCTCGCGAGCAGCTCGAGGATCTGGCGCTGGATCGTGACGTCGAGCGCGGTCGTCGGCTCGTCGGCGATCAGCAGCTTGGGCTCGCAGGCAAGCGCCATCGCGATCATCACCCGCTGCTGCTGGCCGCCCGAGAGCTGGTGCGGATAGGCTGCAAGGCGCCGCTTCGGCTCCGGCATGCCGACCTCGGCGAGCAGCGCCTCGGCGCGCGCGAGCGCCTGGCGCGGCGACAGCCCGAGGTGGCGCACGAGCGGCTCGCAGATCTGGCGCCCGACGCTGAAGACCGGGTTGAGCGAACTCATCGGGTCCTGGAAGACGCAGGCGATATCCTTGCCGCGCAGCGCCTGCAGTTCGGCGCGCGAGGCGCCCAGCAGATCGCGGCCGAGGAAATCGATGCGCCCGCGGCGCTCGGCGTTCGGCGGCAGCAGCGCGAGGATCGCCATCGCCGTCACGCTCTTGCCCGAACCCGACTCGCCGACCAGCGCGACGGTCGCATTCTCGGCAATCCCGAAGCTCACCCCGGCGTCGTCGTTGCCGACCGCCTGGACGCGCCTAACTTCGCCCTGCTCGCGGCCGAGGCGGAAGGCCACGCGCAGGTCGCGCACCTCGAGCAGGCTCATTCCAGCCCCCTGAGCCTGGGGTCGAGCGCGTCGCGCAGCGCATCGGTGAAGAGCGAGAACGCGGTGACGAAGACCGCCATGAAGGCGGTCGCCGCGGCCAGCTGCCACCAGTGGCCGAGGATCAGCTCGCCCTGCGCCTCGGCGAGCATCGTGCCCCACGAGACCTGATCGACGCCGACGCCGAGGCCGAGGTAGGACAGGATCACCTCGGCCTTGATGAAGGCGACGACGTGGATCGACAACTGCACCAGCGAGACATGGCTGACGTTGGGCAGGATGTGGCGGAACATGCGCGACAGCGCCCCGGCGCCGATCGCCTCCGCGGCACGCACATATTCGCGCACCGAATGCTTGATGAATTCGGCCCGCACCAGGCGGTAGATGCCGGTCCAGCCGGTGAGGCCGAGGATCAGCACGACGCTTTGCACGCCGCGCCCGGCGACCGCGGCGAAGGCGAAGATCAGCAGGATGCCGGGGATCGACGTGAAGACGTTGTAGACCCACTCGAGCAGGTCGCCGACCTTGCCGCCGAAGAAGCCGCCGAAGGCGCCGAGCGTGGTGCCGATCGCCGTGGCGAGCAGCGCGGCGAGGACGCCGACGAAGATCGAGATCTGCGAACCCTTCACCGCCTTCGCGAGCACATCGCGGCCGAGCCGGTCGGCGCCGAACGGCAGCACATCGAGCCTGGGCGCTTCGGCGGTGCGGTATTTCGCGACGCCCGCCGCCCATTCCTCGTAGCGCGGCGCGAGCGGATCGATGGCCGACAGGTCGACATCCGGCCCGCTCGGCTGCTCGATATCGGTTTGCACCGACGCCGCCTTCGGCCCCATGAATGTGGGCGGCGCATTCGGAACCGCGATCTCCCGCTGCCAGCCGGCGGCGACGACGCCGAGCGCCGACAGCAGGATCAGCAGCAGGAATGCGCCGACCACCGCGAGCGAGACCATGCCGACGCGGTCGCCCCGCAGCCGCCGCCACGCGGCGCGCCAGACGCCGTCGCCGGCAGTGCGCCGCGTCGCCGCCAGGGTGGATGGCAAGACGGCGCTCACCGCAGTTGCTCCACGGCGCTTCGTGCGACCCGCGATGCATGAACCGGATCTTGCCAAGCGACCGCCGCGGATCCGGCTTTAGCTCCGGCATCACATCGCTGACGCGATATGAGCCTACGCTGAAGCGCAAGCGCT
>JACSRM010000113.1 GCA_014879745.1 Burkholderiaceae bacterium
GGAGGTTGGCCTGATCTGCCCTCGCGGGTACATCCCGATCGGGACCTCTTGTTCAACCTAGGAGATAGTTGCAATGAAAAAATCTCTGCTCGCTCTCGCAGTGCTGGGCACGTTTGCTGGCGCCGCCTCGGCCCAGTCGTCGGTGACCCTGTTCGGTGTCGTCGACTTGAACCTGCGCTATGTCGACAACGACGCCGGCACGCAATACCAGATGAACCAGGACGGCAACGCCAGCAGCCGTCTGGGCTTCCGCGGCGTCGAGGATCTGGGCGGCGGCCTGAATGCCAGCTTCTGGATCGAAGGCGCGGTGAACCCGCAAAACGGTACCAATACCGGTCAGACCTGGCAGCGTCGCCAGACCGTCAGCCTCTCGGGCGGCTGGGGTGAAGTCCGTCTTGGCCGCGACTACACCTCGACCTTCTGGAACTGGACGATCTTCGATCCGTTCGGCACGAACGGTATCGGCAACTCCGGCAATATCGGCTTCATCACTCCGACTCTGCCGGCCGGTGGAGCGTACGGGACGACGGTTCGCGCCAACAATATGGTCGGCTACTTCCTGCCGTCCGGCATCGCTGGCGGTCTGTACGGCCAGGCGCAAGTCGCCGCGGGTCAAGGCTCGAACGGCAACAAGTATTACGGCTTCCGGCTCGGCTACGCGAGCGGTCCGTTCAACGTCGCAGGTGCATGGGGCCGGACGCAGGTTCTCGGCGGCGTGCCCGGTGCAGGTCAACCCGACCAGAACGGCACGAACTGGAACCTCGGCGGTTCGTACGATTTCGGCGTCGTGAAGCTTTCCGGCTTCTTCGGCGATATCAAGGTCGGCGACCTCGGACAGCGCAACTGGTATATCGGCCTGCAAGCCCCGGTCGGCCTGTGGACGATCAAGGGCTCGTACGGTCAGGTCGACCGCAGCGGCTCCGAGCCGTACGCGCCGGCGAACTTCGACGGTCAGAGCGCGTGGCAGTTGGCCGTTGGCGCGACCTACGACCTGTCCAAGCGTACCGCGCTGTATGCGACGTACTCGCACATCGACAACTCGGACGGTGCTGCCTTCATCGTCGGTGCGTTGAACGGCTACGCCGGCGGTGGCGGCGCTCCCAGCTCGAGCTCGCAAGGCTTCGAAGTCGGTATCCGTCACTCGTTCTGATCCGTCACGGCCTGCCGCGTGCAGGCGTGACTCGGCAAAGGCCGCCTTCGGGCGGCCTTTCTCGTTCCTGCGCGACGCGCGGCCCGGCTAAGGACTTTCCCGTTTGACGCGTTGCGCCCGATCCCATCCAATCGGCGCGTGAGCCAGCCCGTGCGTGCGAGGCGAGCCACGCGACGCGCCAGGCGTCGCCGATCGTGGCACCGGAGTTTCGCTTCCTCGCATGCTCGCCTTCATTCTCCGCCGCCTGGCCCAGGCCGTGATCGTGATGCTCACGGTGGCGTTCATCTCGTTCATGCTGTTCCAGTACGTCGGCGACCCGGTCACGAATCTGCTCGGCCAGGACGCGACGCCGCAGCAGCGCGCGCAACTGCGGTCCGACCTCGGGCTCGACCAGCCGTTTCCGGTCCAGTTCGCGCGCTTCGTCGGCAACGCGGTGCAGGGCGACTTCGGCTTGAGCCTGCGCCAGGGGCGCAAGGTTTCGTCGCTGATCGTCGAGCGCTTTCCGGCGACGCTCGAGCTGTCGATGATCGCCGCGCTGATCGCGCTCGGCCTGGGCATCCCGATGGGGGTCTACGCCGCACTGAAGCGCGGCACGTTTTCGTCGCAGGCGCTGATGACGCTGTCGCTGCTGGGCGTCTCGCTGCCGACCTTCCTGATCGGCATCCTGCTCATTCTTCTCTTCGCCGTCATCCTCAAATGGCTGCCGAGTTTCGGCCGCGGCGATGTCGTCGCGATCGGTAGCTGGACGACCGGCCTGCTCACGCTCGACGGCTGGAAGCACCTGATCCTGCCGTCGATCACGCTCGCGCTCTTTCAGCTCGCGCTGATCATGCGCCTCGTGCGCTCGGAAATGCTCGAAGTGCTGCGCTCGGACTACATCAAGTTCGCCCGCGCGCGCGGCCTGCCCGACCGCATCGTCTATTTCGGCCATGCGCTGAAGAACACGCTCGTGCCGGTGATGACGATCACCGGGCTGCAGCTCGGCTCGCTGATCGCCTTCGCGATCATCACCGAGCAGGTCTTCCAGTGGCCGGGCATGGGGCTGCTCTTCATCCAGGCCGTGACCTTCGCCGATATCCCGGTGATGGCGGCCTACCTGTGCCTGATCTCGCTGATCTTCGTCGTCATCAACCTGATCGTCGATCTGCTGTACTTCGCGGTCGACCCGCGCCTGCGCATCGAGCGCGCCGGCGCCGCGCACTGACCCGACCGCTTCGGCTGCGCTACGATCGCGGTCGCATTCCCACCGTGCCACTGGAGACAATCCGCATGAGACTGAAAAGCAATTTGCTCGCCGCCGCGCTGGCGCTCGCCTGCGCCGCCAGCCAGGCCGTCACGCTGCGCGTCGCCAATGTCGGCGACGTGCAGTCGATGGACCCGCATTCGCTCAACGAGACGCTGCAGCTGAGCTTCACGGCAAGCGTCTACGAGTCGCTCGTCGGGCGCGGCAAGGATATGTCGCTCGTGCCGCTGCTGGCGACGAAGTGGACCCAGACCTCGCCCAACGTCTGGCGCTTCGAACTGCGCAAGGGCGTCAAATTCCACGACGGCACGCCGTTCAGTGCCGACGACGTCGTCTTCTCGTTCGCGCGCGCCGCCGATCCGGGCGGCGACATGCGCGGCTACACCTCGTCGTTCAAGGAGGTGCGCAAGATCGACGATCACACGGTCGAGATCGAGACGACGGCGCCCAATCCGATCCTGCCGGACGTGATCTCGAACGTCTACATGATGAGCAAGAAGTGGTGCGAGGCGAACAAGGCCGAGAAGCCGGTCGATCGCCGCAAGGGGGTGGAGAACACGGCCTCCTTCAAGTCCAACGGCACCGGGCCGTTTCGCCTGAAGGAGCGCCAGCCGGGGACGCGCACCGTGATCGTGCGCAACCTCAACTACTGGGACAAGGTCGAGACCAACGTCGACGAGGTCGTCTTCACGCCGATCGGCAGCGATGCGACGCGCGTCGCCGCGCTGCTGTCGGGCGAGATCGACGTCATGGAGCCGGTGCCGCTGCAGGACGTCGAGCGCGTGAAGTCCAATCCCAACATGGTCGTGCTGCAAGGGCCCGAGTTGCGCACGATCTTCCTCGGCATGGACCAGAAGCGCGACGAACTGCTGTTCTCGAGCGTGAAGGGCAAGAACCCGTTCAAGGACGTGCGCGTGCGCAAGGCCTTCTATCAGGCGATCGACATCGAAGCGATCAAGACGAAGGTGATGCGCGGCGCCTCGACGCCGACCGCGCTGATGGTCGGCCCCGGCGTGCGCGGCTTCCAGCCCGACATGAACAAGCGCTTCCCGTACGACCCCGAGGCGGCGAAGAAACTGCTCGCCGAGGCTGGCTACCCGAACGGCTTCGAGGTGACGATGAACTGCCCGAACGACCGCTACGTCAACGACAGCGCGATCTGCCAGGCGGTGGCGGCGAACCTGGCGCGCATCGGCGTCAAGATCAATCTGCAGGCCGAGACCAAGGTGTCGTATTTCCCGAAGATCCTGAGCCGCAACACGAGCTTTTATCTGCTCGGCTGGACGCCGAGCACCGGCGACTCGCACGACGCGATGTCGGCGCTGATGATGACCCCCGACGGCAAGGGCCAGGGCCAGTTCAACCTCGGCAACTACAGCAACGCGAAGTTCGACGAACTGACGACCAAGGTCCAGTCCGAGACCGACCAGGCCAAGCGCAACGAGATGATCCGCGAGGCGTTCAAGATCCATCAGGACGAGGTCGGCCACCTCCCGCTGCACCAGCAGGCGCTGGCCTGGGGCATGACGAAGAAGGTGAGCCTCGTGCAGTTGCCTGACAACCGGATGTTCTTCAAGTGGGTGGTCGTGAAGTGATCTCGCGATGCGGACGGGGCTTGCCCTGAGGGGAGGCTGGCGACGATGGCGGCTGCGGTGCGCCGATTCCTGGACAGCGATATCTGGTTCAGCTTCCGTAGCTCGCCGATGGCGATGACGGCGGCACTGATCGCATTCGTCTGCCTCTTCTGTGCCGTATTTGCCAACTGGGTCGCACCGCACAACCCGTTCGACCTCGCGACGCTCGAACTCGGCGACTCGCGACTGCCGCCGGCCTGGTCCGACGGCGGCAACTCGCGCTACCTGCTCGGCACCGACGACCAGGGGCGCGACATCCTGTCGGCGCTGATGTACGGCGCGCGCATCTCGCTTTTCGTCGGGCTGGCGTCGGTCTTCGTATCGGTGCTGGTCGGCGTCTCGCTCGGCCTGCTGTCGGGCTTCGCCGGCGGGCGCATCGATGCCTTCATCATGCGCGTGTGCGACGTGATGCTCTCGTTCCCGTCGATCCTGATCGCGCTGCTGATCGACGGCGTCGGCCGCGCCCTGTTTCCGAACGCGCACGATACGCTCGCCTTCGCGGTGCTCATCATCGCGATCTCGCTCACCGGCTGGGTGCAGTACGCGCGCACCGTGCGCGGCTCGACGATGGTCGAGCGCAACAAGGAGTACGTTCAGGCGGCGCGCGTGATCGGCGTCGCGTCGCTGCGCATCATGCGCCGCCACGTGCTGCCCAACGTGATGGGACCGGTGATGGTGCTGGCGACGATCCAGGTCGCGCTCGCGATCATCACCGAAGCCACCTTGTCGTTTCTCGGCGTCGGCGTGCCGCCCACCTCGCCGTCGCTCGGCACCCTGATCCGCATCGGCAACGACTTCCTGTTTTCCGGCGAGTGGTGGATCACGATCTTCCCCGGCGCCGTGCTGGTGCTGATCACCCTGAGTGTCAATCTGCTGGGCGACTGGCTGCGCGACGCGCTCAACCCGCGCCTGCGCTGAACTGGAGCTGCCATGAAGACTTTCCATCGCCATCCGTCACGCATCGCGGCCGCCGCGCTCGCGTCTTTGCTCGCCGGCTGCGCGAGCAGCACCGGATTTCACTATTCGGAACTGGTCGGCAAGCGCTACTTCAAGACGAATATCGACACCTACCCGGTGCTCATCCTCTCGGTCGATGGCCGCTCGATCGTCGGCACGCCGATTCAGGTCGATGCCGGCGAGCGCAGCGTGCTGCTGCAGGGGCCGCCGACGACGGTCGATCTGCAGCTGACGCAGACGATGAAGCTCGACGTCAAGCCCTGCACGCGCTACTACCTCGTCGCCGTCAAGCAGAATCCGCTGCAAAACGAGTTCACGCCGCGTGTCGATTTCGAGGAGCCGATGCCCGGCTGCACGCCGGCGCCGGTGAAGCAGGGCTGAGCCTAGATTCGGCAGTTGACCGCTTTCCTCCGCTGGCTGCACCGCATGAAGATTCACGCTCGCGTTCACGAGGGCCATCGGCGTTCGGGTGAGAGCGCTACGCGCCCGATCGAGCCACGCTGCGACGCGCTGGCGGCGTTGCTCCTCCTCGCGGGTACGAGCACGCAGCGTCCAGCCCAAGCGAAGCGTAGGGCAAGCCTGCGCTTGGCCTTGCCAGCCCGCCGCATCGCAGCCCGCTCGGGCGCGTCCAACTACCGAATCGAGGCTGAATGTCCGGCGCGCTGCTCGAAGTCAGGAATCTGAAGGTCGAGTTTCCGGGCCGGCGCGGCACGCTGCTCGCGCTCGACGATATCTCGTTCGATATCTCGGCCGGCGAGATCCTCGGCGTGGTCGGCGAATCGGGCGCCGGAAAGTCGCTCACCGGCGCGGCGATCATCGGTCTGCTCGATCCGCCGGGGCGCATCGCCGCGGGCGAGATCCGCTTCGATGGCCAGCGCATCGACAACCTGCCCTACGAGGCGATGCGCAAGGTGCGCGGGCGCAGCATCGGTGCGATCTTCCAGGATCCACTCACCTCGCTCAATCCGCTCTATACGATCGGCCGCCAGCTGACCGAGACGATCCAGACCCATCTGCCGATGAGCGACGCCGACGCGCGCACGCGGGCGATCCGCCTGCTCGAGGAGACCGGTATCCAGGCCGCCGCACAGCGCATCGATCAGTATCCGCACCAGTTCTCGGGCGGCATGCGCCAGCGCGTCGTGATCGCCCTCGCGCTCGCCGCCGAACCGAAGCTGATCGTCGCCGACGAGCCGACGACGGCGCTCGACGTCTCGATCCAGGCCCAGATCATCCAGTTGCTCAAGCGCCTGTGCCGCGAGCACGGCGCCGCCGTCATGCTCGTCACGCACGATATGGGTGTGATCGCGGAAACCTGCGACCGCGTCGCCGTGATGTACGCCGGGCGGATCGCCGAGATCGGCCCGGTGCACGACGTCATCCATGCGTCCCGGCATCCCTACACGTCGGGCCTGATGGGTTCGATCCCGGCGATGGACGAGGACCGCGAGCGCCTGCTGCAGATCGACGGCGCGATGCCGCGGCTGACGGCGATCCCGCGCGGCTGCGCTTTCAACCCGCGCTGCCCGCAGGTCTTCGACCGCTGCCGCGCCGAGCGGCCCGAGCTGATGCCGGCCGGCGCGACGCACGCCGCGTGCTGGCGGGTCGAGGCGCCGGCCGGGGCCGCCGCATGACGACCGCGTCGCCGCTCGTCGAGGTGCGCGACCTGACGAAGACCTTCGACGTCTCCGCGCCCTGGCTGAACCGCGTCATCGAGCGCAAGACGCGGCAGTTCGTTCATGCGGTGGATGGGCTGAGCTTCGGAATCGCGCGCGGCACGACGCTCGCGCTGGTCGGCGAGTCGGGCTGCGGCAAGAGCACCGTCGCGCGCATGCTCGTCGGCCTGTATGCGCCGACTTCGGGCTCGGTGCATTTCGACGGCGAGGACAGCGCGAAGACGCTCGCCTCATCGCGCGCAGCGGCGCTGCGGCGGCGCATGCAGATGATCTTTCAGGACCCGTATGCGAGCCTGAACCCGCGCTGGACGGTGCGCGATATCGTCTCCGAGCCGATGCAGGAGCACGCCCTCTTCAAGACGAAGGACGAGTTCGAGGCGCGGGTCGGCGAACTGCTGCAGGCGGTCGGGCTCACCGCGGCCGATATGGCGAAGTACCCGCACCAGTTCTCCGGCGGCCAGCGCCAGCGCATCTCGATCGCCCGCGCGCTCGCGACGCAGCCCGAGTTCCTCGTCTGCGACGAGCCGACGTCGGCGCTCGACGTCTCGGTGCAGGCCCAGGTGCTCAACATCATGAAGGACCTGCAGCGCGCGCAGGGCCTGACCTACCTCTTCATCTCGCACAACCTCGCCGTCGTGCGCCACGTCAGCGATCGCGTCGGCGTGATGTACCTCGGCCGCCTCGTCGAACTCGCCGACAAGGCCGATCTCTTCACGCGCCCGCGGCATCCGTATACGCGCATGCTGCTCGACGCGATCCCGGACATCCACATGAGCGGGCGCGAGCGCAGCCCGGTGCAGGGCGAGGTGCCCAATCCGCTCGACCCGCCGGGCGGCTGCTCGTTTCACCCGCGCTGCCCGCACGCCAACGCGCGCTGCCAGGCCGAACGCCCGGCCGCCTTCGAGGTCGGCGCCGCGATGGTCGCCTGCCACGCGGTGCAGGAAGGGCGGATCGGCTGATATCAGGTCGCCTTCGAGAATGTGAGTTCATCGCCCATCGGTTGAACGCGCAACGCCGCGCTGTCCGGCGATCTGCGCGTCGCGCCAGGCGAAACCCGCCAGGGGCTCATGCTGCGGCGGTCGCCGCTGCGCGCCGACTTCGCTGCGGTACTCGCCTCGGGGTCGTGCCGCAGAACTCGCTGCGCGTCCTGGCGGGCGCTCCACTCGGAGAGCTGCGGCAAGTCAGTTCACAAAGCGCGCTCGCGCGCCGACCCCGAGGCTGCGTTCCTCGCCGCCGCAGAACTCGCCCCCGCCGGGTGCCACCTGGCGCGAGGGCGGCGCGGAGCGTTCTTGTCGAACATCACGAGCGTTCCCGCAAAGCCGGGCCCGGGCAGGGCGCGGCGCGCCTCTGAGGCGCCGAGGAGCGGAGTGTCCAGGGACCGCGCGCCGCAGGCGGGCCACGTGCTCTGGCTTGGCGCATCTGTCTGAACGCAGCGCCCGTCAGGGTGCGAAGTGAGTCATCCGCCAGGGCCCCGGGCGCGAGCACCGCAGGGCAGTCGGCGCAGCCGACCGCATCAGTGAAGCGTCGCGGCCTGCCCGGGGCCGGCT
>JACSRM010000229.1 GCA_014879745.1 Burkholderiaceae bacterium
GGAGCCTCGACAGACGGGCCCGACTACCCCATCGTCACGGAAAAAGGGCCTTTGAACGAACTATCCTCAGCGTTGCGGCGTCATTCGCGCCCAACTCGCGACGAGCGACCACACCACCAGATCATTCCCCGTGTCGCTGCTGCGGCGCGGAACGTTTGATTGCGCCCGGTTGCCGCGATCAAAGGCTATTGCAGCCCGCCAATTGCAACCAATCACAAACTGGATAGGAGATTGAAATGACCTTGAACGAAGACGACATCAAGTTCAGCCCTGCCGAAGCGGGCATTGCCCCACAGCACAAGCTGTTCTAAGCCTCGCGGCTTGGCGGAGGGATTTCACCCTCCGCCTCACTTGACTCAGCGGGAATCTTCGATGCGCGCAGGCGGAAAGAGATCAACTAGCACCTTGCTGCTAGTGGGAGATGGCCTCTCCGCGTTCGGCACATGGATCGACTTCATTGCGATCCTGACGCTCTCCGCCTACCAGTACCAAGTGTCGTCAGTCGAGATGGCGATTGTGAGCGCGGCCATGCTCCTGCCCGGCATCCTGCTGGCGCCGACGATCGGAAGGCTATGCGACGAGAAGGATCCCAAGAGGCTGCTGCTGTTATCCATCGTTATGCGCGTGGTATGCACGGCGGGCGTCTTGCTGTTGCACGATTTCACCTTGTTCTTGCTGCTCATCGCTTCGCGCTCGGTGTTCGCGGGCGTGGCTCCTCCAGCCATCAACGTCATGGCCAATCGCTCCATCGAACCCAGGGCTCTGCCGCGCTTCTATTCCGTGCTAAACGTGCTCAACAGTGCTGCCAAGATCATCGCGCCGGCAATGGGCACCATCTCAAGCTCGCTGTCGAGCGAGGCTTTTGCACTGGTGATGTCGGCGGTCTTCTCTGCCGCCTCGTTCTTTGCCTTCTCGCTCGTAGTGGTGGAGTCGCAGGCCGACGCGGCGGAGGCGCAGGACGACGACGGCAGTGCGAAGGCACCTGACGCCGACTCGGGGCTCGCCGCGATGCTGCCGCTGCTGTGGATCGCGGGCGCCTACGCGTTCTCGGTGTTCATGGTCAACAGCCTTGTGCCCGTGGTGCTGCAACGCGCGGGCTTCGACAAGTCGCTGCTGGGTATCCTGATTAGCTGCTCTGGCGCCGGCAACATCCTCTCTGGTATGTGGCTGGCGAAGCAGTCTGGTGCAGGCCGTGTCTCGCCGCTGTGCGGCCGGCCTGCTGAATCGATCCTTCCGGCGCTGCTGCAGGCGGCCGGATTCGCGGCGATCGCCTTCGTGCTGTGGGCTGCCGTGCCGCACAAGGCATACGTCCTACCGGTTATCTTTTTTGCCATCGGTACCGTCAGCGCACGCTTTGCGATCGCATTGAATGTCTTCTTGGCGACCCACCACGCACAGAGCATCGGCACCGCATCGGGCGCGATGCAGTCAACGCAGAACACGATGATCCTGATCGCCCCGATGCTTGGGGCCATGGTGCTCGATGCGAGCGGAGGCGCTGCGCTGTTTGCCGTGGCCGCGGGCTCCGCGCTGCTGCTTTTTTCCCTGTTCGCCGCCGTGCCGCTCGTAGGCCGGGTGGTGCTCCGTCAATCAAAGGCCTAAGCAGCCCTGGGAGCGTGGAGATGTCGATGCAAGAGTTGGAGTTCGGCGGGATGTTGCTGCAGGAGTACGTGCTGGGCGAGACGAGCCTGGAGCGCTTCAAGGCGGAGTACCTCGACAAGAAGCCGGCGCTCATCAAGGGTGCCAACCGACTCTTCGAGCACGTGAACATGGAGTCCGTGGACGACCTGCTGTGCGCCAATGAGGGCAGCATCCATGCATTCACGCGCGTGCTCCTCGGCAGCGAGGACCTGATGATGCACGCCAACCCGATCTTCTTCTCCGAGACGCAGAAGGCGTTCGTCGATAAGGCGTTCCAGCGCGGTGCCACGATCAAGGTCGAGGACTTCGAGATGCGCCATCCGCTAATGTCTAAGCTGTGCCGCGCCTTCGAGACGGTGTTCGGCGGTGACACCTATGCCATGGTGTTCCTCACGCCGCCCAAGCAGCAGGGCTTCGGTATCCACTTCGATCCGGTGTCGTCGTTCATCACGCAACTATCGGGTCGCAAGCATTGGAAGATCTATCCGGCGTGGGGACCGGAATTCCCTACCAAGACGATGAGCCGTCCGCTTGCTGACGTGCCGATGCCCGTGCCGCTCATCGAGGCCGCGCTCGATCCGGGCGACATGCTCTACATCCCCGCAGGATTCCCGCATGAAGCCATATGCGCCGATGCGCATTCACTGCATATGACGGTGGGGGTGGGCGCGCATCGGCCGATCGAGATCCTGCAGTATGCGTTGCAGGAACTCCTAGAGCAGCACGTCGAGTTGCGTCAGCCGGTCTATCCACTTGAAGATGACTTCAAGTCGCGCATGGAAGTCGCTCGCGACACACTCGCACGCGAGTTGGCCGCCCTAGACCTGGACGCGCTCATCCCCAAGTTTCACATCGCCTACAACGCCAATCGCGTGAACGCGCAGACGCGCGGGCTGACTAACTACGCCAAGGCGTGCCAGCGGTGATGTCCCGCTCGCTGTTGAACCGTGACCGGTGACGGCTCCTTGGTTGGGCATGCTACGCGGCCCTGTGGACGAGGCCTTTGTCGGTGTCGGAGCTTCGCGCATCCAAGGCCTTCAGCAGAGTTCGCATCTGGTTGCACCCGCGCAGCTTGCGCATGCGAGTGGCTGCGTCGCTGAGCGCGCTGGCGACCCATCGAAGCACCATCTGGCCGTCACTCCAGCGCTTGACGTTGCGGCAGTAGCGCGCCACCGAACTGTTGAGGTTCTCGATCGGATTGGTCGTGCGCAAGGTGCGGTACAGCGAGCCGGTGATGCCCAGCGCCTGCACCGTCAGCGTCTCATCCAGGCCTTCTCGCACGCTGGCCGCAGCGCCCGGGTGCTTGGCCTGCAGCGACGAGGCCAGGCGGACGAGTTGCTTGCGTGCCAGATCGACGTCCGAGGCCGACCAAGCGTCCTTCAAGGCTCGCTTGACGCTGGCGTGCGCGTCCTCGGGCAAGTGCTCCAGGACGTTGCGCCGCTTGTGCTCCTGACAGCGCTGGATCAGCGCACGCTGGCCGAATGTCTGGACGATGGCCTTACGCAGCGCCTTGCCCCCGTCGATGACCCACAGCCGCATGCGATCGGCATCGAGCCCGCGCTCGACCAGGTCCGACAGCAACGAAGCGACCACGCGTGTGGCCTCGGTGGAGCCCTCACGCAGCCCGAGCACATGCTTGTCGCCCTTTGCGTCGATGCCCAGGGCCAGCAGGATCACGCGGTCGCGATAGTGAATGCCGTCGATCATCACCACCGGCAGATCAAGATCGCCGATGGGGCGCGCGAGCCATTGCACGAGCTGCTCCTGACTGAGCTGGACGAAGCGGCGCGACACGGCGCTCTTCGATGCCGCGCGGGGCCGGTGCGCCGCCGGCACCGGCTCCTGCGTGCTGGCGTAACGCCGCGTCGACACGCCCGCGGCGATGGCTGCCAGCGTGGCCGCGTCCAGCGGGTCGCCGCAAGCGGCCCACAGGAAGCTTGGCAGCGCCAGTTCGCCTTCGATCGTCGCGCGTGCTCGCGGTCGGCGCACCGCGATGCGCTGGCCGCCCAACACAACCTGACTGGTGGTGCTGCCGCCACGCACGGCGTGCCGTGCAGCGTCGGGCACTCCCTTGGGCCCGCACAGCGCAATGCGGTCGGCTTCCATCATCGCGGCCAGGACCTTCTGGCCGGCCTCGATGCACAGGCCCAGGAAAGCGTGGCGCACGTCGTGCAAAACGCCCTGCACGGGCAGCGAGATATGAACCTGCGTGGCAGGCATCACCCGCAACGCGGGCTTCGTGTGAGACTTCATCTTGGTGGCTCCTTCGGTTGCTTGCGAGGCAACCCGCATGCTCTCGCATGCGGGTCGAAGGAGCCGCCACCTCAGCTCACGCGTTCAACAAACTCCGGGACATCGCCGGTGCCAGCTCACGAAGGAAAGTCTGGTGCGGTGCGTTCCCGATAAGCCGGCGAGCGTCGAGTTGCGCGGAGACAAGATCTGGCTCCGCGCGTCATCCACCATCCGCCAGGGTCGGCCGCTGCTCACCTCGCCGCCGCATATCGAGCTGCCCGTCAGTGCCGAGCAGGAAACGCGTCAGCTCATCGCCGCGAAGGAGCCCGTCCCCGTACACCAACTCGAAGGACTACTGGCGACCGATTCAAAGGTTGTGCTCGCGCGTCGGCTCGCCGCCATGGGCGTGGTCGAAGTCGTGACGCCGCGGCGTCTCTAGGCACGACGACCCAAGGAGCGACGACATGGAGTTGATTACCGGGGGGAGCCGGTGGGAGGCGGGTTGGCTGCAGACTGTCAAGGCGCACTTGCACACCAGCACGTTGGAGGGGCGGCCGCTGTACGACCTGCGCTTTGACTTTTTCCCCTCCGAAGAGCAGCTAATGGCGGACATCTTGCAGGTTTTCAGGCGCCATCGATACAACTCGGACGTATCACGCGCCTATCGCCAAGGCAGCCGCGTGGAGTCGTACACGTTAACGGTGGACGAGGGGTGGTCGACCATCATCGATGCGTGCCGCGGCAACCGAGTCATGGTGAACGTTTGCCAGCTGCAGCGTGAGATCCCGTACGTGGGTGAGCTCGCGGCGATGCTGTCCGGAGCATTGACCTGCAACGTTCGCATTGACGCCTTCTGCAGTGCAGAGCGGACCAGCGCCACGCCCATCCACTACGACTACGACAACGCCTTCGTGGCGCAGGTCGTAGGCTCGAAGAGCTGGCGCTGCTACGACAACCTTGCCGACGTGCGCTTGCACTTCGGCGGCTACCGTGTCGATCCGAAGACGGTCGGGCCTAAGCACTTCGAGGCGGTCATGAGCCACGGTGACGGGATCTTCATCCCAGGCGGTACCTTGCACGAGGCATTCACGACGCAGGACATCTCCGTGCACCTTGCGATCGATCTCGACCCAATCGCACCGGCGAAGGCGGCGGCGTCCTGGCTCACGGGCCAACTCATGGAGCTCGACGCCCAAGGCGATGCGTACCATGAGATGACCGTGGAGAACTCGCAAAGCCTGCGCGCGAAGGCGCTGGCGGACTATGGTGCTCTCTCCGCGCACGATGTGCTTCGTAACAACCACACCTACCGCATGTGGAGCCAGTCGGGCTATGCGAGGCTCGCGTGGCAGCCTCTCGCGCGCGACGCTGATCGCGGGCTCGTGTTCCGCTTAGCGCCAGGAAGCATGTTTCGCATGTATATGGACGGTGGCGCGCTGAAGATGGAATACGCGAGCCACGTGCCAGCGGCGATGTCCTCGCACAGCTGGACCTTCGTGCCTGCGTCGGCCACCCTACCTGAGGGACTGAAGCCAGTGGTCGAGGAGATCGTAAGGCAACCGGGCGGCTTTACGCTCGCCGACGTCGACGAAATGGTGCATCCCGACAGCACGCATGTGCTCATGAACGCGCTCGGTCGCATGGGCATCGTGACCGCCAGTCCGGTCGCGCACTGATGTCGCGCGGCAGGCGAGGAGTTCGGCGCTGGCGGTGTCTTGCAACGGCGGTGGACGATTCGCCGCCTGCCGCCGAGTTGCAACGCGTCGGGGCCCAGGGCGCGCGGGTGGACGAGCGCCTTGCATGGAGCGGTAAGAAGATCGCAGCCCCGCAGGAAGAGACCTTCCGCTATGCAGACCGCACGCGGGCGGACGAGCTCAAGCGCCTGCCCACTCTCACGGTGTCCAGCACAGACCGCGTCAGCGAGGTGCGCATGCGTGGCCCGGCCGCGGGGTACACGCAATTGCTGCTCAATGGGTCGCCGGTGCCAACCGGCTTGTCGGTGGACGCCATCACGCGGGACGCCATAGAGCGCATCGACATCATTCGCTCGTCGACAGCAGAGCTGGGCGCCAAGGGCATGGCCCGTACGGTGAACATCGTGCAGAAGCAGTCAACCGCGAAGGCTTCAGCGGCCAGCACCAAATTCGCGCTCGACCAGGAAGCCGGCCGACAGAACATCCAAGGGAAACTCGTCGAGACCAACAGCGTGGCACTCGATGCTGAGGGTGACAGTCGGGAATCTATGCGCACACTGGACCAGACCCTTAGCGCGATCAGGACGCGACCGGTGTATTGCAGCGACAGACCTCCGCCCCAATGCATTGGCGCTTGAGGGCGGAGTCGGAGATCAACCTGTAGCAGGAGAACGTCATGCAGCAGCAGGTCAGTGAGACCAGGGCCGAGGGATTGGAAGATCTGGTTGAGTGGATCGCGCGCATCGATCCACAAGCCTGCTTCGAGCATCGCGCGCTCGCATCGTCCCTGCACCAGCGGGTAGATATCGAGTGGCTAGAGGATTTCCTCGGCACGCACGAAGGCCAGCTGGATCATCTCGTGAAGCTATACGCGCGCGGCAAGCCGGTCGACGTGCCCCCACGGCACGCCGTACCCAGTCAGAAGCGGTTCGTGGTCTCGGCGCTGCGCGAAGGGGCCACTGCGAAGATCGAACAGCTAGAGCATCGCCAGCCGGACATTGCAAGTCTGTGCCTCTACCTCGAGCGGCGGTTGCAAGTGCGGACCTCGGCCAAGGTCTTCGTGACGCCCAGTGGACATGCAGGCTACGCCCCCCACCTGGACCACACCGACGTGCTGGCCATCCAGCTTCGCGGACGCAAGCGGTGGACCGTGTTTGGTCGACTAGAGGAATCGCCTGTATTTGGCATGTCCCGCTTGATGACGGCGCATGAGGCCGGCGAAGACGGCTGGCAGGTGTACATGCAGCCGGGAGACGTCCTCCACGTCGCCGCAGGCGTTGGCCACACTGCCTCCTGCGACGATCAGTACTCGATGCACGTGACAATTGGGATGGAGCCCTACACTGTCTACGATGTGCTCAAGCACCGGCTATACGAACTCGCGCTGCGTGCACCACAACTACGCCGCAGGCTGAGCGCTGGCCTCGATGAGGACACCTTGAGTCGGGAACTCCTCGCGGGGCTCAATGATCTCGAAAGACAACTCATGATCGGAGGCGAGGCGCGGGCGACGGTCGCGCATGTGCGTCGGGCTTACGAATCGGCGCGTCCGATCTGCGCGGGATCCGAAGTGCGAGCGGCGCTGTTGCCGAGCAATACGGGAAAGTTGCTGGTTCGTGTCAATGCCTGGCGCAATTGCGAAGTGTTGGAGGAGGCCGATCGAATTCGCTTGTACGCGAGCGGCACAGTGGTCGGTCCAATCCCGCTTGCCGCTCCGAGCCTGACGCTTCCAGCGTACACCAAGGCCGATGTCCTGGGCATGCTGGCGGCCCGCGAGCCCACGCCCCTGGCGGAGTTGCCCGGGGCCCTCGACATCTCATCCCGGAGCAAACTGGCCTGTGCCTTGGCGGAATTTGGCGTGGTCGAAGTTCTAGGCCTCGGCGAACAAGTTTGCTAGCGGAACGACTCGAGCATTTTCTCGAGGGCGACGCGCGACAACCTGCCGGCCGTGATCGCGCTCGTCGGCGACATCCTGCGCAACGCGAGCTTCCCGGCGGCGGATCTCGAAGAGCTGCGCCAGCAGACGCTGAGCTCGATCGAGGCGCAGCGCAAGGAGCCCGATGCACTCGTCGGGACCGCGCTCGCGCGCCACGGCGACCCGTATCCGCGTGGCGACGTGCGCCACGCGCGCAGCTTCGACGAGCGCGTGGAAGACGCGAAGGCAGTGACGATCGACCAGGTGCGCGCCTTTCACACGCGCTTCTATGGCGCGAGCCATGCGCAGTTCAGCGCCAGCGGCGAGATGGACGACTCGGCGGTGAAGACCGCGCTCGACAAGGCGTTCGGCGACTGGAAATCAACCGCCCCCTACGCGCGGGTGCCGAAGCCGCTCGTCGCGGTCAGCGCCGAGCGCATCGTGATCCGCACCCCCGACAAGCAGAACGCGATGATGCTCGCCAAGCTCGCGCTGCCGCTGAGCGACAACGACGCCGACTACGCGAGCTTCACGCTCGCCAACGCGATGCTCGGGCGCGGCGGCAGCTCGCGGCTGTGGGAGCGCATCCGCGAGAAGGACGGCCTGTCCTACGACGTCGGCAGCGGCGTTGCCTGGAGCAGCCACGAGCCGAACTCGATGTGGCAGGCGTGGGCGATCTTCGCGCCGCAGAACCAGCCG
>JACSRM010000398.1 GCA_014879745.1 Burkholderiaceae bacterium
ATCATCAAGCACGCCGACCTCGTCGAAAGCATCGCCGCCGCGCTGCAGTACATCAGCTACTACCACCCGACCGACTACATCGCCCACCTCGCACGTGCCTACGAGGGCGAGCAAAGCGCAGCGGCGAAGGATGCGATCGCGCAGATCCTGACCAATTCGCGGATGTGCGCCGAGGGCCACCGCCCGATCTGCCAGGACACCGGCATCGTCAACGTGTTCCTGAAGATCGGCATGGACGTGCGCTTCGACGGCTTCCCGGCGAGCCTCGTCGATGCCGTCAACGAGGGCGTTCGCAAGGGCTACCTCGAACCCGGCAACACGCTGCGCGCGAGCATCGTCGCCGACCCGCAGTTCGAGCGCAGGAACACGCGCGACAACACGCCGGCCGTCGTCCACATGGAGGTCGTTCCCGGCAACACGGTCGACGTGCAGGTCGCGGCCAAGGGCGGCGGCAGCGAGAACAAGACCAAGTTCGTGATGCTCAACCCGAGCGACAGCCTCGTCGACTGGGTCATGAAGACGGTGCCGACGATGGGCGCCGGCTGGTGCCCGCCGGGGATGCTGGGCATCGGCATCGGCGGCACGGCCGAGAAGGCGATGCTGATGGCCAAGGAGTCCTTGATGGACCCGATCGACATGTTCGACCTCAAGGCGCGCGGCCCGCGCAACAAGACCGAGGAGCTGCGCATCGAACTGTGCGACAAGATCAACGCGCTCGGCATCGGCGCGCAGGGCCTTGGCGGCCTGACGACGGTGCTCGACGTGAAGATCGCGATGTACCCGACGCACGCCGCGAGCAAGCCGGTCGCGATGATCCCGAACTGCGCCGCGACGCGCCATGCGCACTTCGTGCTCGACGGCTCGGGGCCGGCCTACATCGATCCGCCGAGCCTCGACGACTGGCCCGACGTGCACTGGGCGCCCGACTACAACAAGTCGAAAAAGGTCGATCTGAACACGCTCACAAGCGAGCAGGTCGCGGCCTGGAAGCCGGGCGACACGCTGCTGCTGTCGGGCAGGATGCTGACCGGCCGCGACGCCGCGCACAAGCGCATCCAGGACATGCTCGCGAAGGGCGAAACGCTGCCGGTCGACTTCACGAACCGCGTCATCTACTACGTCGGCCCGGTCGATCCGGTGCGCGACGAGGTCGTCGGCCCGGCCGGCCCGACGACCGCCACAAGGATGGACAAGTTCACCGAGATGATGCTCGCCCAGACCGGCCTCATCGGCATGATCGGCAAGGCCGAGCGCGGCCCGGCCGGGATCGAGGCGATCCGCAAGCACAAGAGCGCCTACCTGATGGCCGTCGGCGGCGCGGCCTACCTCGTCTCGAAGGCGATCAAGCACGCGAAGGTCGTCGGCTTCGAGGACCTCGGCATGGAGGCGATCTACGAGTTCGACGTGAAGGACATGCCGGTCACGGTCGCCGTCGATTCGAACGGCACGAGCGTGCACGATACCGGCCCGCGGGAGTGGCAGGCGAAGATCGGGAAGATTCCGGTTGCGGCGGCCTGAAGGGCGGCGTGTCGATAGTCACATCGCACCGAGTCGAATCGTGGACATGGCTGCGCATCGGGTGCGATACGGCGCGATGCAGAACGCCGACCGTGTGACCGACCTCAGTTCCTTCGCGGGGAGACAGGTGCAGCGGTTCGCCGATTGCGACCCCATGCGCTGGGGCTCGTTGGGCGACGAACCCGAGCGGAGCCGTTTGGATACGCCTGCAGATTTGCTGGCTAGAACATGTAGCCCTTTTTGATGGATCCCTATGAAGTGTCCGCACTGCCAGATCGAATTCCATGATCGCGTTATGACTCACGAGCTCGGAATTGACGAGGATGGCTATTGGTACATCGATGTACAGAGATGCCCTGCTTGTATGCACCTTGTAATGCAGCTCTTCTCAAAGCTCAGGATAGAGCACGGAAGTCTAGGCGAAATGCCCGGGAGTGAGGCATCGCGTTATCTCGTCCGGCCAAAGACGGCATCGAGGCCACTCCCACCCAGCGAGGTGCCGATTGAGTTCGCAAAAGACTATGTTGAAGCTGCATTAGCAATAGGCGACAGCCCTCAAGCAAGCGCAGCCCTGAGTCGTAGATGCCTGCAGCATGTCTTGAGGGAAAAGTCTGGAGTTAAGCCAGCTGACCTTGCCAAGGAAATTGATCAGGTACTGAACTCCGGACAGCTTCCATCACACTTGGCTGAAGCTATTGACGCCGTACGCAACATTGGAAACTTTGCGGCTCATCCAATCAAAAGTACGCATTCCGGTGAGGTTTTGCCAGTTGAACCTGGGGAGGCGGAATGGACTCTAGACGTCCTTGACGGACTTTTTGACTTCTATTTTGTACAGCCCGCCCTTCTGCAGCAAAGGCGTGCGGCACTCAATGCAAAGCTTGCCGCGGCAAACAAGCCCCCGGTAAAGGGCTAACAATTCATTCAAGCCGAAGCCGCTTCGCCGCTCGGCTCAATTCAGGTGCTAGACGCCGCGTTCAACGATGTACACGTCAGCGCTATCGCCAGTGGCCCGGCATGCGCCGTTGGTGGCCGACCGAAAGCACCGTCGCGATCCCGTTCTCGAGCACGTAGTGCACCGTGTATGGGAAGCGGTGCAACACATGGTGCCGAACACCATCCTTGTCGGCTGCCCACATGTCGGCAGATTCCCAGAGCGCGTCAATCGCTTCGAGCGCTTCACTGCGGAAGGCATCCGCAGCAAGCGGGCTGCGTTCGAAGTACCAAAGAAACGCGTCGCGGATTTCTGCCTCTGCGGGAGGCAGAATCTCAACCACAAACCGGGTTACAGTGCGCTCAGCCGCGCTCGCGCATCAGCCCAGGGTATCGGTTTGAGCACCCCGTCCCGGAGTGCTTGCCTGCGCAGTCGGAGTTCCTTGCGCCAGGCCTCGGAAATCGCGGCGTCCTCGCTTCCTTCCAGGCTGTCGAGGAGTGCCACCGCAAGGGCAGATCGCTCCTCAGCGGGAAGACCCAAGGCATCGGTCAACAGCTGGTCCACGCGCGCATTCATGAGCCGCAGTCTACTCTTGGCCTTGCCCGCCGGCCAGCAACTGTGCAAGCGGGCGGCGTCCAACTCATTCGTTGGACCCTAATGAAACACTGCCCCGTCGAGACTCGGTCGTGCAGCGCGTCCTGATAGGCTGGCCGGGTGAACGTTGGCGAAGTCCTGCGCCTGCTGCAGGCCGATGGCGTGAGGCCCGACGTTCGGCTGACCGCCGAGCCTGTCGAGCCGGCGTAATAGCCGCTGCCGCGCCGAGCGCTCGCAGCCGGACGAGGAGCCGCGGCGCGACGGGACGGGCCACGCCCTCGCCGGCCCCCGCATCGAGGCCGCATCTTGCGCCTGCCCGACAATCGGCGCCATGGCGCTGCACTTCGAAGTCCACCCGGTCGACCCGCAACCCCGGTTGCTGAAGCAGGCGGCGCAGATCCTGCAAGGCGGCGGCGTCGCCGCGATCCCGACCGATTCGAGCTACGCACTCGCCTGCCGCCTCGACGACAAGGCGGCGGCCGAGCGGCTGCGGACGATCCGCGGCGTCGATGCGAAGCACCTGTTCACGCTGATGTGCCGCGACCTGAGCGAGTTGGCGAGCTATGCGCGGGTCGACAACCGCCAGTTCCGCCTCCTCAAGCTCGGCACGCCGGGGCCGTTCACCTTCATCCTCGAGGCGACGAAGGAGGTGCCGCGCCGGGTCTCGCATCCGTCGCGGCGAACGATTGGCCTGCGCGTGCCCGAAAACCGCGTCGCGCGCGGCCTGCTCGACGCGATGGGCCAGCCGCTGCTGACGACGACGCTGATCATGCCCGGCGAGGACGAGGCGCTGAACGACACCGACGAGATCATCGACCGGCTCGACAGCCAGTTGCAGGCCGTCGTCGATGCCGGCGCCTGCCCGATGCGGCCGACGACGGTGATCGACCTGAGCGGCGCCGAGCCGGTGCTCGTTCGCCGCGGCTTCGGCGACCCGGCCGCGCTCGGCCTCGAACTCGAATCCGAACTCGAATAGACCGGCTCGTGGTGCTGTGATCAGGACGCGCCGAGCGCCTTCGCGACGCGCTGCGGATCGAAGCCCACCTGCGCCCGGCCGCGCACCAGCAAGAGCGGCGTGCCGGGCGACATGTGGGCCCTGAAGCGCGCCGCGCAGGCTTCGTCGCGCTCGATGCTGCACTCGCTGAACGCGACGCCGTGCTGCTCGAAGAAGGCGCGCGTCTTGACGCAGAACGGACAGGTGTCGGAGGCGATCATCAGGATGTCGCCCGGTGCGGCGCGCGCTGCGATCTCCGCTCCGACGCGGTCGCCCGACCAGGCGCGCCATGCCTGTGCCGCGCCGCTGACGACGAGGACGATCGCGATCAGCGTCAAAGCGGAGCGAAGACGCGGGCTCATGCCGGCCCCTGACCCCGGGTGCGAGGCATGGCCACGCTGCGGCCGCGCGAAGCCGGCATCGCGTTCACTCGACCCACAGCGCCGCGGTGACGACGATCTCGATCTTCCACTCCGGCTTCGCCAGCGCCGCCTGCACCGTCGCGCGCGGCGGGGCATCGCCGGGGGCGACCCAATCCTCCCAGACTTCGTTCATGGCGTCGAAGTCCGACAGATCGGCGAGGAAGATCTGGGCCCGCAGGATGTGCGCATTGTCGGTGCCGGCCTCCTGCAGCAGGGTGTCGATCGCATCGAGCACCTGGCGCGTCTGGCCGCGAATATCCTGCGATGCGTCGCTCGCGACCTGCCCGGCGAGGTAGACCGTGCCGCGGTGAATCGCCATCTCGCTCATGCGGTCGCCGACGTGGTAGCGGCGTATGCCTTCGCTCATGTTCGCTCTCCCTTGTGCGCCTTGCGCCGCGCGGCATGCGCCGCATCGTGTGAATGTCCGCGCCGCGCCGGCGCCTTGTGCTCGCGCGGCGGCGCCGCGCCCGCCGGCGCCGCCTTCTGGCCGAGTCTCGCTTCCTTGCCGGCGAGCAGCTTGCCGATATTTTGCTGATGGCGCCAGACGAGCAGCAGGCTCATCACGAGGATGGCGAAGAAGACCGGTCCGGCGTGCCAGATCAGCAGTTGATAGAACGGCGCGAAAACCGCGGCGACCAGCGAAGCGAGCGACGAATAGCGGAAGAAGAATGCGATGATCAGCCAGGTCGCGAGCGTCGCCAGCCCGAGCCAGGGGTTGAATGCGAGCAGCACGCCGGCCGCGGTGGCAACGCCCTTGCCGCCCCGGAAGCGGAAGAAGACCGGCCACAGGTGGCCGACGAAGGCGGCGAATCCGGCCATCGCGAGCGTGCCCTCGCCCAAGCCCCAGCGCGGCCCCCAGACCGCGACCGCGAACACCGGCAGATAGCCCTTGAGCGCATCGAGCGCCAATGTGACGCCGGCGGCGCGCTTGTTGCCCGTGCGCAGCACGTTGGTCGCCCCCGGATTGCGCGAACCATAGCTGCGCGGGTCGGCCAGGCCCATCACCCGGCTCACGATGACGGCAAACGACAGCGAACCGATCAGATAGGCGAGCAGCGTCACGATCGCCGGAAGTGCGCCCTGCAACATGTTCATCCGCCTATTCTGCACTCGCGCAGTGCACCGCCCGCGCGCCGAGCGCGCTGACGAGGATGTCCGGCGCGATGCCGACCAGATAGCCGCGCCGCCCGCCATTGATGTGGATGCGCGCGAGGCCGAGCACGCTCGCCTCGACGAACACCGGCATCGGCTTGCGCAGCGCGAACGGCGAGGTGCCGCCGATCAGGTAGCCGCTGTGGCGCTGCGCGACCTCGGGCCGGCATGGCTCGACGCGCTTGCAGCCGATCTCGCGCGCCAGCGCCTTCAGGCTCACGCTGCGGTCGCCGTGCATCAGGACGACGAGCGGGCGCGCGTCTTCGTCCTGCATCACGAGCGTCTTCACGACCTCGTGCTCGGGCACGCCGAGCTGGCGCGCCGATTCGGCCGTGCCGCCGTGCTCGACGTAGTCGTACGGATGCTCGCTGAAGGCGACGCCGCGCTGGCGCAGCCATTGCGTCGCCGGGGTCTCGCTGACGTGTGCGGGCTTCTTCGCCATCGCCGCTATCGAGCCGGAGCGCCGGATTTCATGGCGCGAGTTTGCCTGAGCGCTGCGGCGCGCGCCGGCGGCCCGGCTTGCGCGCGCAACAGGCAGAATGCGCTGCCTCGATACGAGCCCGACCCTTGCCGAACCCGTCGTTTCGCCGCCGCATCGCCCCCGCGCTGATTCTTGCCTTCGTGCTCGGCCTGCATGGCGTCGCGTGGTGGCTGCTGAACGCACGCAGCCCTGCCGCCCCACACCCGCCTTCGAGCCGTCCGGTTCGCGTTTCGGTGCGCTGGCTCGCACCGCCGCCCCCCGCGGCCGAGCCCGCGGCAGCGCCGTCGCGCGTCGAACCGGCGGCGGCGGCACGCCGCCCGGTGCCGCCGCGTCGAACGCCGCGCCCACCCGCCATTGCGCCGGCCACCAGCCCGGGTCCGGTGCAAGAACCCTCGCGCGAAGCCGCCGCGGTGCAAGCGGCGCCGGCCGCGAGCGCGGCCAAGCAGGCCCGATCCGCGACCGCCGAGGGCGGAGCGCCGCAGCCCAGCATCCTCGATTCCGCCGCCACGCGCCAGGCGATCATCGATGCGGCACGCGCGCCGTCGCTTGCCGCGTTGCCCGGGACGACGCAGCCTGTGGGGCAGACGCAGCGGCTCGGCAGCGCGATCGCCGCCGGCGCGCGCGGCGATTGCGACAAAGGCGAATATGCCGGTGGCGGCATGGGCCTATTGAGCCTGCCCTTCTGGGCCGCCGCCAAGCTGCGCGGCGACTGCAGCCGGTAGGGCGCCGATCATCTTCGCTTCGGATTTCGGTTTCTCCGCCAGCGCGGTCACGTCCTGCACCTTCGCGCCTGCGTCACTATCGGGGGCCGGACGCGGCGCTGGACCCGGACCGTCTCGCCCCGCAATCGGCGTCTTGTGGAGAATCTGCGGACACCACGACGCATCGTCACAGGAGGATTTGCCATGCTTCGAGCACTTGCAGCCTTGCTGCTGTTTCAGTCCATCGGCGAGGGTCTTGCCTACGTATTGCGGCTGCCGGTGCCCGGTCCGGTGATCGGCATGCTGCTGCTGTTTAGTCTCGTCATGGTGCGCCCGCGCGTGGCCGACGCGATCGAGCCGACCGCACTCGAGCTGCTGCGCCACCTGTCGCTGCTGTTCGTTCCCGCGGGGGTCGGCATCATGGTCTCCGCCGACCGGATTCGTGGCGATGCGCTCGCCGTGGTCGTGGCCGTTGCCGTCAGCACGACACTTGCCATCGCGGCGAGCGCATGGGTGACGCGCGCACTGCTGCGCCGCCAGCACCGCGCGCCGGCCGAGCGGTAGGGGGCGCCATGACACCCGTTCCGAAGCTCAACGAAATCTGGGTCTATCTCGCCGCGACGCCGCTGCTCGGGCTGACGATCACGCTGATCGCGTACCTGATCGCGCAGGCGATCTACACACGGGCACGCTTCAACCCGCTCGCAAATCCGGTGCTGATCGCCGTCGCGCTGCTCGTCGCGGTGCTGCACGGCACGGGGACACCCTATGCCACGTATTTCGAAGGCGCGCAGTTCGTCCACTTCCTGCTCGGCCCGGCCACCGTGGCGCTTGCGCTGCCGCTGTATCGGCAGTGGTCGAAACTGCGCCGTGCCGCACTGCCGCTCATGGGCGGCCTGATCGCGGGTTCGCTGACGGCGATCGTCTCGGCGGTCGGCGTCGCCGCGCTGTTCGGTGCGTCGCCGCAAACGATCGCGTCGCTCGCTCCGAAATCGGCGACGACGCCGATCGCGATGGCGGTCGCCGTCGAGATCGGCGGCATCCCGTCGCTGACCGCGGTGCTGGTCATCTGCACGGGCGTATTCGGAGCCATTTTCGCCCGCTCGATCCTGAACGCGATGCGCATCGTCGAGCCGCAGGTGCGCGGCTTTGCACTCGGCATCGCGTCGCACGGCATCGGCACCGCGCGCGCGTTTCAGGTCAGCGACGAAGTGGGCGCATTCGCCGGACTCGGCATGGGGCTCAACGGCGTCTTCACGGCACTCGTCGTCCCCGTCTTGATGCCGATGGCCGCACGCTGGCTTGCCGCGTGAGCCGCGATAGAGGGGCCCCACGCAGTGGGGATCGAAGCGAGCGAACGCGGCCAAGCCACC
>JACSRM010000089.1 GCA_014879745.1 Burkholderiaceae bacterium
ACCGCAGGGCAGTCGGCGCAGCCGACCGCCTCGCCGAAGCGTCGCGGCCTGTCCCGCACCGGCTTCGCCCGCTCCCAATCACGCTGGTAAATCGCGGCCCGGATCGTCAGTTGCAAGGAAGCGGCCGATCAGCAAGCCCAGATACCCATCCATGAGGCCGCGTCAAGCGCCGCCCGCCTCGCGCATCGCATCGCGCACCGCCGCAAGCTGGCGGCGCGAGACGGCGAGCCATTCGTCGGTCGGCGCGACGCGCACCGCCCAGCCTTCGGTGTCGTCGGCGTCGGCGCCGAGGCCGCGTCGCTCGAGCGCGCGCAGCGCGTGGCGCGCGACGAGCGCGTTGCGGTGCACGCGCAGGAAGCGCCCACCGAGGCGCGATTCGAGGTCGGCGAGCGCCTCGTCGAGCACGTGGGTGCGCTCGGCGGTGCGCAGCGTGACATATTTCAGCTCGGCCTTCAGATACAGCACGTCGTGCAACGGCACGCGCACGACGCGGCCCAGCTCGGTGACGACGATCACCGGCGGCGCGGTCGTCGCGGCGGGCGCGTGGGCCCGCAGTGCCGTGCGCTGCGCCGCGCGCTGCAAGGCCTCGACGAGCCGCGCGCGGCGCACCGGCTTGGTCAGGTAGTCGACCGCATTCAGCTCGAAGGCGTCGAGCGCACGCTCGGCGTGCGCGGTGACGAAGACGACGGCAGGCGCCGACGTGCGCTGCTTCAGCTCGGTCGCCAGCGCGACGCCGTCCTTGCCGGGCATGCCGATATCGAGCAGCAGCAGGTCGCAATCGTGTTCGGCGAGCCAGGCGAGCGCCTGCGCCGCATTCGACGCCTCGCCGACGACCTCGGCGCGCGGCGACGCGCACTCGCCGACCAGGCTGCGCAGCCGCAGCCGCGCGAGTTCCTCGTCGTCGACGAGCAGGACGCGCAGCGGATCGGTCATCGAGCACCTCTGCCGATCAGACCGGGACGACGATACGGACCCGGTACAGCGCACCGTCGGGCTGGGCGTCGAACGAGGCCGCGACATCGTGCATCAGATGCAGCCGCTCACGCACGTTGCGCAGCGCCATGCCGGCGCCGGGGCGCGATGCGTGCGGCGGCACGGTATTGTCGATCGTGATCACCGCATGGCCGCGGCGCAGGCGGGTGCGCACGCGCACCGTGCCGCCGTCGGGCGCCGGTTCGATGCCGTGACGGACCGCATTCTCGACCAGCGGCTGCAGCAGCAGCGGCGGCACGCGCGCCCGCGCGGCTGCGGGATCGAGTTCCCAGCTGACGCGCAGGCGGTCGCCGAAGCGGGTCTGCTCGATCGCGAGATAGCGTTGCGCGAGTTCGACCTCGGCGCCGAGCGTGACGGCGGCGCCGGGTTCGTCGAGCGCGACGCGAAACAGTTCGGCCAGATCCTCGAGCAGGCCTTCGGTGCGCGCCGGGTCGACGCGCGCAAGCGCGATCGCGGTATTGAGCGTATTGAAGAGGAAGTGCGGGCGGATGCGCGATTGCAGCTCGGCCAGCCGGGCGCTCGAATCGGCCGGGCCCTGCAGCGTCGCGCGCAGCCGCAGCCAATAGAAGAGCGCGGCCGAGAATGCCGCGCCGGCGAGCGTCGGCGCGAGCCAGCGCGACGGCGCGAAACCCTGCGCTTCGGCCAGCGTACCCAGGCCGACGCTGGCCTGCAGCCACCATGAGCCGCCCGCGCAGAGCGCGCCCAGTACGACGGCCGCGACCCACTGCGCCGCGACCGGCAAGGCGGCGAGGCGGTCCTTCAACTGGCACGACAGGACGAGCCAGAACAGCAGCCCGGGCAGCGCGACGCCGGTCGCGAGCGCAAGCCGCGCGAGCCAGGCCTCGAAGCCGCCGGCGCCGAACATCAGGCCGAGCGCGAGCACGAGCTGAACGAAGAGCACGGCGCGCAGCACGACGCCGCCGTGGCACATGTCGAACGCCGAACTCGGGCCGCCACTGGGCAACGGCGCGCCGCGCGGCAATCGAAAGCCGGTGCTTGCAAAATCGCGGCTGTCGCCGAGTTGCGACGACTGCGGCCACAGGCTCGCGGGCCGGCTGCCGGTGGGCTCGAAGTCGGTTTCTGGATTCGCGGGCATCGCAGGCGGCACCATAGAATCATTCTCGGCGCCGCAGCGATTGTCGCCAACCCGGCCCCGCGCCGCGGCGCGCGGCGCCCGGCAATTCGTCACCAAACGCACCCCGACCCCCCGCGCGATGGCAAGCAACCCGCTCGACAACAAATCCGCCGCCTGGTCGGCGCTCTTCTCCGAGCCGGTGAGCGAACTCGTGCAGCGCTACACCGGGAGCGTCGGTTTCGACAAGCGGCTGTGGAAGGCCGATATCGCCGGCAGCCTGGCGCACGCCGAGATGCTCGCGGCGCAGGGGATCATCCCGGCCGACGACCAGCGCGCGATCGAACGCGGCCTGGCGCAGATCGGAGCCGAGATCGAGGCCGGAACGTTCGACTGGAAGCTCGAGCTCGAGGACGTCCACCTGAATATCGAGGCGCGCCTGACGCAACTCGTCGGCGACGCCGGCAAGCGGCTGCACACCGGGCGCTCACGCAACGACCAGGTCGCGACCGACGTGCGGCTGTGGCTGCGCGACGAGCTCGACGTCATCGCCGAGCTGCTCGCCCAGCTGCAGCGCGCGCTCATCGACCTCGCCGCGCGCCACACCGAGACCATCCTGCCCGGCTTCACGCACCTGCAGGTCGCGCAGCCGGTGAGCTTCGCGCACCATCTGCTCGCCTATGTGGAGATGTTCGCGCGCGACGCCGAGCGCATCGCCGACGTGCGCCGCCGCACGAACCGCCTGCCGCTGGGCGCGGCGGCGCTTGCCGGAACGAGCTATGCGCTCGACCGCGAACGCGTCGCGCGCACGCTCGGCATGGTCGACGCCGACGGCCGGGCCTGCGTCTGCCAGAACAGCATCGACGCCGTCAGCGACCGCGACTTCGCGATCGAGTTCTGCGCCGCGGCGAGCCTGGCGATGATCCACGTCTCGCGGCTGTCCGAGGAGCTCGTGCTGTGGATGAGCCAGAGCTTTGGTTTCATCGAGCTGGCGGATCGCTTCTGCACCGGCTCGTCGATCATGCCGCAGAAGAAGAATCCCGATGTGCCCGAGCTCGCGCGCGGCAAGACGGGGCGCGTCGCCGGCCACCTGATGGGCCTCTTGATGCTGATGAAGGGCCAGCCGCTCGCCTACAACAAGGACAATCAGGAGGACAAGGAGCCGCTCTTCGACAGCGTCGATACGCTCGAGGATACGCTGCGCATCTTCTGCGAGATGGTCGCCGGCATCGCCGTCAAACCCGAGGCGATGGAGCAGGCCGCGCGCAAGGGCTATGCGACGGCGACCGACCTCGCCGACTACCTCGTCAGGAAGGGCCTGCCGTTTCGCGATGCCCACGAGGCGGTGGCGCACGCGGTGAAGGCGGCGATCGCGCAAGGCAAGGATCTGTCCGAACTCACGCTCGCGGAACTGCAGCGCCTGCATCCGGCGATCACCGACGATATCTTCGGCATCCTGACGCTGCAGGGGTCGCTCGCGGCGCGCGATCTCGTCGGCGGCACCGCGCCGGCGCAGGTCCGCCTGCAGATCGCGCGCCATCGCGCGCGGCTCGGCGCCGGCTGACCGGCGCGCAGGTCCGATCGCTGCCCGGTCGCGCTGGCTGAGGACATTGCGAGATGGCGACCACCGCGCTCCCCACCGATCTGGACGCCGCGGTCAGCGCGCTCGAATCCGACCTCGGCGCCGGCAGCGCGCTGGCGCAGGCGCTGCCGGTACCCGACATCATCTTCGGCGGCACGATGCTGGTGCTCGTCATCATGTTCCACGCCTTCTGGATCCGCGGCGTCACCGGATCGTTCCTGCGGCGCTCGCAGGCGCTGCGCGGCAACGTCAAGCTCTGGCGCGCGGACTGGCTGTTCGCGCTGACCGTCATCGCGCTCCTCACGCTGCATCTGGCCGAGATCGTCATGTGGTCGGCGGCATTCGTCTTCGGCGGGATCATCGACGACTGGGCCAAGGCGACCTGGTTCGCCGCGAACTGCTACACCGCCCTCGGCCAGCCGCTGCCGGTCGCCCGCGCCTGGCGGCTCGTGCCGTCGATGATCGCGGCATCGGGCATCTTCACCTTCGCCTGGACGGCGAGCGTGCTCGTCAATTTCGTCGCCCGCTACAACGAGTTGCGCGCCGCGATCATCGAACGTCATGCCGCGAAGCCGCCGAAGCGCGACGAGCCGAGGTAGCACTAGAGCATCGGCGCGACGAGCGAGGCGAGCCCCTCGAGCATGCGTTCGCTCGGCCGCCGCGCGCGCCAGGCGGCGGCGTCGAGGGCGCGCGCGTCGCGCTCGTAGCCGCGCTGCAGGGCGAGCAGCGCGGCATTGAATTCCGCGTCGTAGACGGCGAGCATCAGCTCGAAATTCAGGTGCAGGCTGCGCATGTCGAGGTTGACCGTGCCGAACAGCGAGAACTCGTCGTCCACCGTCACGCTCTTGGTGTGCAGCAGCCCGGCGTCGAATTTGAGCACGCGCGCGCCGGCAGCCAGCAGATCGTCGAAGAAGGCGCGGCTGGCGTAGGTGACGAGCTTCGAATCGTTGCGCGCGGGCAGGATGATCGTCACCTCGACGCCGCGCATCGCGGCGTTCTGCAGCGCGAGCGCGAGCGACGGGTCGGGGACGAAATACGGCGTCGTCAGCACGACGCGCCGGCGCGCGATCGCGATCGCGTCGACCAGGATGCGCAGGTTGGCGGCGATCTCGACGCCGGGCCCGGACGGCACGACCTGGATCCGCGCCGCACCGCCGACGGCGCGGCGCGCGGCGTGCGCCGCGCTGCTCGCCGGCACATACGGGTCGCCGGTCTGCAGCTTCCAGTCGAACAGGAAGACCGCGCGCAACCCGGCGACCGCCGGCCCGGCGACGCGCACCATCGCATCGATCCATTCGCCGACGCCCGAATCCTGCTTGAAGAAGCGCGGATCGACGAGATTCATGCTGCCGGTATAGGCGATGCGCTCGTCGACGACGACGACCTTGCGGTGCATGCGCAGATCGGCGCGCTGAAAGACGAGCCCGAGCAGACCGACGGCGAGCGCCACCTCGAGGCGGATGCCCGCCGCGCGCAGACGCGCCGGCCAGCGGCCCTTGAGGAACGGCTTGCTGCCGACCGCGTCGAGCAGGACGCGGCATTGCACGCCGCGCGCCGCCGCGCGTTCCAGCGCCGCGCCGACCTCGTCGGCCGTGCCGCCCTCGTTCCAGATGTAGAACGCCATATCGACGCTCTCGTGCGCGAGGTCGATATCGTCGATGATCGCGCGCAGGATATCTTCGGCGCCGTCGTGCAGCGCGAGCGTCGAGCCGCCGAGCACCGGCAGGCCGGCGGCATTCTCGGCGAGCGTCGCGATGCCGCACAGGGGCGCCGGCAGCGAGCGGACCGCCGCGACGTCGGGCTGCCACATCGGCGTCGCGACTTCCGGGAACGAGGCGTAGAAGGCGTGCGCGCGGCGCAGGCGCTTGCGCCCGATCGGCCGCTCGCCGAACAGCAGGTAGGCCACGACGCCGGCGTACGGCACGAGCGCCACCAGCAGCAGCCAGGCAAACGCGCTGCCCGCCGGGCGGCGCACCCAGATCACGCGCAGCGCGACGCCGCCGACGCCGACGAAGTGCGCAACGGTCAGGAAGACCTCCCAGAACAGCACGGCAGTCATACCGTGACGCACTCGTCCATCAGGCGCTCGCCGCGCGGCGCCGCCTGCGGCGCAATGCGCCGCAGGGCAGGAGATTCACGGCCGGCAGCCAGATCGGGCCCCGGGGTCAAGGCCGCAGCACGATATCGGCGACGTAGCCCAGGCTGTGCCCCTTCGTGTTGTCGGAGTCGGCGCCGATGCCGACCGCGGTCACCGGCGGCACCTTGTCGGGGCTTTCGTCGCTGAAGAGCTTCTTGAAATCGGCGTTCACGTCGCGCTTCTCCGTCTTCCACTGCCTGGTCCCGCTCGATTCCGACTCCAGCACGATATACCGTGTGCGGCGCGAGAACGCGTTGTCCAGCGTCGTGCCGATCGGCAGCTTCGCGCCCCAGACATAGCAGACGTTGGCGGTTGCCAGCGGGTCGTCGGTCTTCGACTGCCCGATCTTGAGCAACTGGCGTTCGACGAACGGCACCTGATCCATCGGCAGGTCGAACGCGACGCAGACCTTGAGCGCGGTATCGTCGCCGTGCTTGACGCGCAGGTCGGCATTCGGCACCGGCTCGTCGACCCGCCATTGCCAGGAAAGGGTCGCCGTCGGCGCGGCCCATTTCACCGGATGCACGAGGTTGGCGAACGACTGCACGGCCTCGACCCGAAGCGCCTTGCGGCCGTCGAGCTCGACGACCGAGAACTGGGTGAACGGTTTCGTCTGCGCGTTCTGGCCGGGCAGCCCGACGACGTGCCACGGCGCCGGCGGCTCGCCCGATGCCTTGAATGGCGTCAGCGCCGTGTCGGCGGCGGCCTGGGCGGACACTGCGGCTGCGAGCGCCACAACGAGGGCGGCGCGACCAAGCATGGTCTCGGTCATGGATGTCTCGTGTCGTTGTTCGGCGTCCGGCGCGTTGCGGCGCGGACGCGCGCATCGTAGTCGAGAAGTGCCGACATCGCATCATGCAGTCACGGGGGTAAACCGCCCTTCACGCCGAAGCCGCCGCCGCCCGGCGTCTCGGTGACGGCGGGCTCGCGCTGATGGTCGGCCTTCAAGCGCTGTGGGCCGCATTCGCGCTCGGCGCGTTCACGCTCACGGCGAGCCTGCCCTTCCACAACTTCCGGGCAGTGGCCACTGACAAGGGCTTCATGCAGCAGTTGCTGTCCACGAAGAATCTGTCGGTCGCCGGCATGTTCATCGTCGCCACACTCGGTGCGGGACCGCTGAGCCTCGACGCGCGGCGCACGTCGGCCTGAACGGACCGGTCGCGGCGGCGCGGTTCGGTGCTCCGCTACGATACGGTCGCGTCATGTATCTCCCGAGCCACTTCGAAGAGACGCGCAGCGATGCGCTGCAGGCGCTCGTACGCAGCCACCCGCTCGGCACGCTGATCACCCAGGATCGACATGGCGCGCTGCAGGCGGACCCGATCCCGTTCCTGCTCGATCCCGATCCGGCACCGCACGGCACGCTGCGCGGCCACGTCGCGCGCGCCAACCCGCTGTGGCGCGAGACGCGCACGGAGGTCGAGGCGCTCGTCGTCTTCCACGGGGCGCAGGGCTACATCAGCCCGAACTGGTACCCGAGCAAGGCGGAGCACGGCAAGGCGGTGCCGACCTGGAACTACATCGTCGTCCAGGCGCGCGGCCGGCTGCGCGCGATCGAGGATCGCGCATGGCTGCGCGCCTTCGTCACGCGCCTGACCGAGTGCCACGAGGCGCGCCAGACAAAGCCCTGGCAGGTGAGCGACGCGCCGGCCGACTACCTCGAGGCGATGCTCGGCGCGATCGTCGGCATCGAGATCGAACTCGGCTCGCTGGTCGGCAAATGGAAGGTCAGCCAGAATCGCGACGCCGCCGACCGCGCCGGCGTGGTCGGCGGATTGACGGCACTGGCCGCGCGCGATGACGATGCCCTGGCCGCTGCTCTGGCCACGGCAATGGGCGCACCTACCGGCGGCTGAATTCTGCCCGTCGGCGCACAATCGAACCCGCCGGCCCTCCGCAGGTCAACCGCCGCGGCGGCTCGCGCATTGAATACCGAGCGGCCGCACGTTACCCGACGCCGCACCGGTTCATCTCGATCGAAAGGACACCGACCATGAAGAAGTTTCTGCTTGCCTGCGCCGCGACGGCGGCATACGGCCTTGCCGCTCTCGCCCCGGTTCACGCGGCGACCGATGCCCAGAAGAAGGCCGCGGTCGAGAAGTGGCAGGAGAAGACGCCCGAGGAAAAGGCCGCTGCCGAGGCCAAGATGAAGGCCAAGTACGACGCGATGACACCGGACGAGAAGAAGGAGTTCGCCGCCAAGCATCCGCGGGCGGCGAAGAAGATGGACGCCGCCCCGGCAGCGCCGGCGGCCGCGGCATCCGCGACGAAATAGGTTCAACCTAGATTGGGCAGTTGGGCGGGCCCGAGCGGGCCGTCATCGGGTGCGATGGCAAGGCGCAAACCGCAGCGATAGCAC
>JACSRM010000203.1 GCA_014879745.1 Burkholderiaceae bacterium
TCGATGCGCAGGTAGACCTCGCCGAACTGGCCGGCGCCGCCGGTCTGCTTCTTGTGCCTATGGTGGCCCTCGGCGGGGGCCGAGATCGTCTCGCGGTAGGCGATGCGTGGCGGCCGGGTGTCGACCTCGCACTTGTAGACCTCGCTCAGGCGCTCGAGCAGCATGCGCAGGTGCAGTTCGCCCAGGCCGTAGATCACGGTTTCGTTCGTGACGACGATATGCTCGACCTTCAGGCAGGGGTCTTCGTCGACCAGTTTCTGCACGATGTCCCACAGTCGCTGCTCGTCGCCGCGGCGCTTGGTCTGGATCGCAAGGCCGTGCACCGGTTGCGGGAAGTCCAGCGGCAGCAGGTGCAGGTGGTCGTCTTCCGCCGCGTCGTGCAGCACGGCGTCGAACTGCAGTTCGTCGACCTTGGCGACGGCGCAGAGGTCGCCCGCAATGGCCTGCGCGACCTCGACGTGCTCCTTGCCCTGCAGCATGAACAGATGGCCGACCTTGAACGGCCGGCGACCGTCGCCGATATAGAGCTGGCTGTCGCGCGTGAGCGTGCCCTGGTGGATGCGAAAGATCCCCATCTTGCCGACGTAAGGGTCCTGCGTGACCTTGAAGACATGCGCGATCACGTGCAGCGAAGGGTCGGGCAGCGCAGCCAGCGGCACGGCGCTTTCGCCCTCGCCCTTCAGAAACTGTGGCGGATTGCCTTCGCTCGGATCGGGCAGCAGCTTGACGATGACGTCGAGCAGTTCGGCGACGCCGGCGCCGTTGCGCGCCGAGACGAAGCAGATCGGGATCAGATGCCCTTCGCGCAGCGCCTGCTCGAGTGGCGCATGCAGTTCGCCCGGGTCGACGTCGCCTTCTTCCAGGTAGCGCTCGACGAAACCGGGGTCGACCTCGACGACCTGCTCGACGAGCGCGCGGTGCGCCTGCGCGACCGACGAGAAATCGACCTTTTCATCCGATTCGCCGGGGTTGAAGAAGCAGTCGACGACGCGCGAGCCGCCGTCGGCCGGCAGGTTCAGCGGCAGGCATTCCTTGCCGAAGCTGGTGCGAATCTGCTCGACGAGCGCCTCGAGGTCGATATCCAGGGCGTCGATCTTGCTGACGATGATCAGCCGGCAGCGCTCGCGCTGCGCGGCATAGTTCATCATCCGCTCGGCCATCATCTCGACGCCGCCGGCGGCGCTGATGACGACGGCCGCCGTCTCGACCGCCTCGAGCGCCGGCAGCGACTGGCCGAGGAAGTCCGGCGCGCCCGGGGTATCGATCAGGTGAACGCGCGTATTCTGGTGCCGCAGGTGCATCAGCGCCGAATACAGCGAATGCTGCGCGCGCCGCTCGAGGACGTCGAAGTCGCTCACCGTCGAGCCGCGCTCCAGCGTTCCCGCGGTGGTGATCGCACCGGCCTTGTACAGCAGCGCTTCGGCCAGACTCGTCTTGCCCGCCGCCGCCGGCCCGACCAGAGCCAGGGTGCGGATGCTGCTGACGCTGCCTACAGTATCGGGGGCTGGGCTCGGCATGACGGTCTCCTGTATCGAGGCGCAATGATGCCAGCCAGACTAAGTGAAGCGCGCGTCGTGCACAAGCAGGGCAACCGCGCAGGGCGAGCGCACCCGCGTCGATTGCGGGGCGGTGCGGCTTCGGCCGGCGGCGTGAAATCCTCACCCCCGCGATCGAGGGCCGACCACCCGGTCGCGGGATGACGGCCCGGATCGCGGCGGCTAGATTGCCTCCATCGCGAGCAGCGGCTCGTGATTGCGCAACCCTTCAGGAGATCCGAACCATGAAAATCGAAGCCCTGGCCCTGGCGGCCGCCGTCTGCGCGGCACCCGCGTTCGCCGATACCGTCAAGATCGACAATTTCACCTTCGCCCCCGGCCTCAACCTGAACGTCTCGTCGCCGGGCTACAACGGCGCCGCCGGGCAGTTCTCGGGCTGGTTGAACGGCAACTCGTTCGAGACATTCTGCACCGATCTGTCGCAGACCTTCTCGTTCGGCACGACCTATACCGACTATGTGGTCGTCGACGGCGTCACGGCCTGGGGCGCGACGAAATCGCTCGACCTCGACCGACTGATGTCCAACATGGTTCAGTCCAACAACCCCAACGGCAATGTCGTCTCGGCGCTCTTCCAGGCAGGCGTCTGGGAGATCCTCTACGAGACCGCCGGCAATCCGTACGACTTCACGTCGGGGGCGTTTACCGTGACCAGCGCAGATGCTGGCGTTCAGACCGGGCTCGACAACGTCAACTGGGGCGCGTTGCCGGGCACGACGGTGACGGTGCATGCCGACCAGCTCTACAGCCGCAGCAGCCAGGACTTTCTCGTCCTGACGGCGGTTCCCGAGCCGAGCACCTACGCCCTGCTGCTCGCCGGGCTGGCGGGCATCGGCTTCGTCGCCCGGCGTCGCGCGCGCGCCGATTGACGCGCTCCGGCCGGCATGAAGCAGGCGGCCCCGTGGCCGCCTTCTGGCTTACTGGAACGCCACCTCGGCGAAACTCCTGAGCTTGCGGCTGTGCAGTCGATCGACGCCGCCGCGGCGCAATAGTTCGACCGCATGCATGCCGATGCGCAGGTGCTGCTCGACGCGTTCGCGGTAGAACTGGTTCGCCATGCCCGGCAGCTTGATCTCGCCGTGCATCGGCTTGTCGCTCACGCACAGCAGCGTGCCGTACGGGACGCGGAAGCGAAAGCCGTTCGCCGCGATCGTCGCGCTTTCCATGTCGAGCGCGATCGCCCGGCTCTGGCTGAAGCGCTGCTGCGGCCCGCGGTACGGCAGCAACTCCCAGTTGCGGTTGTCGGTCGATGCGACGGTGCCGGTGCGCATCACGCGCTTGAGCTCGTAGCCCTCGAGCTGCGTGACCTCGGCAACCGCCGACTCGAGCGCGACCTGCACTTCGGCCAGCGCCGGTACCGGCACCCACAGCGGCAGATCCTCGTCGAGCACATGGTCCTCGCGCACGTAGCCGTGGGCGAGCACGTAGTCGCCGAGCTGCTGCGTATTCTGCAGGCCGGCGCAGTGGCCGAGCATGATCCAGGCGTGCGGCCGCAGCACGGCAATGTGATCGGTGATCGTCTTCGCGTTCGCCGGGCCGATGCCGATATTGACCATCGTGATGCCCATGCCGTCGGGCCGCACGAGGTGGTAGGCCGGCATCTGCGGCAGCCGCGGCGGCGCACTGCCGAGCGCATCCTCGGGGGCCGCGGCCGTGCCCGCCCGGCGCGTGACGACATTGCCGGGCTCGACGAAGGCGCTGTAGTCGCTTGCCGGGTCGGCCACCCGCTCGCGGCCCAGGCGCACGAACTCGTCGATGTAGAACTGGTAGTTCGTGAACAGGACGAAATTCTGGAAATGCTCTGGCGTCGTCCCGCTGTAGTGGCGCAGGCGGTGCAGTGAATAGTCGATCCGCGGCGCGGTGAAGAGTGCCAGCGGATACGGCGCTCCCGGTTGCGGCTCGTGGGTGCCGTTGGCGATGCCGTCGTCCATCGACGCCAGATCGGGCAGATCGAAGCGGTCGCGCAGCAGCAGCCTGCGCTCGGCGCTCATCGTGCCTTCGATGTGGTCGTGCTCGGCGAACGAGAAATGGACCGGGATCGGCTGCGAGCTGGTGCCGACCTCGAGCGACACATGGTGGTTGCGCAGCAGCAGTCGAAACTGCTCGAGGTAGTAGTCGGCGAACAGGTCGGGCCGGGTGAGCGTCGTCTCGTAGGTGCCGGGGCCGGAGACGAAGCCGTAGCTCAGGCGCGAATCGGCGCGCACCACGGTATCGGTGTGGATGCGCACGAACGGATAGCAGGCGCGTACCGGCTGCGTCAGGTCGTCGCCGCCGACGAAGGCATGCAGCGCCTCGCGCAGGTGCGCGATGCTCGAATCGTAGATCGCGCGAACCTGCGCCAGCGCGGCCGCCGGGTCGGCATGGCGCGCCGGGGCGATGAACAGGGGCAGTGAAGGCATGGGGGATACCGTTTGCAATCGCAGCCCCGATTGTGGCCGCTGCCCATGACGCCCTGGCGCGCCGCCGCCGTTCAGGCGATCTGCGCGTAGCGCAGGATTTCCGGCGGGGCGCCAAGCAGCGCGCCGGCCTTGGCGATCGCTGCCGCGACATGCGGCGTCGACATGTGGGCGTCGGCCGCCGCGCCGTCCGCCCAGCGCTCGACGGTCTGGAAGATATGGGCGGCGCCCTCCTGCTGGAACAACTCGTAGTGCAGGCAGCCGGCTTCCTTGCGGGACTGCGCGACGAGTTCGACGAGGATCTCGCGCAAGGCGTCGGCCGACGCGGGCTGTGCGGTGATGCGGGCGAGGACGTGGACCATGATGTGGCTCCGGTTGGCAGGCGGGATGCCGCGCCTGCGCGGCACGCGCATCATCGATCGCGGCGGCCGAACTGCCAAGCGCGGTGGCGGGTCCGGCCAGCGGCGCGCGCCACGCCGGCCGCAAAAAGTGCGGCGCCGGCCGGTCGGAACCGAACAAGCTGCGGTGGCCAATCCGTACACTCTGGCGCAACTTCGGGGAGTGCGGCAGATGAAGGTGATCGTCCTGGGCAGCGGCGTGATCGGCGTCTCGTGTGCCTACCAGCTCGCCGTCGACGGGCATGAGGTAACGGTCGTCGACCGCCAGCCCGAAGCGGGGCTCGAGACGAGCCGCGCCAACGCGGGCGAGGTCTCACCCGGCTATTCGTCGCCCTGGGCCGGGCCCGGCGTGCCGCTGAAGGCGATCAAGTGGCTGCTGATGCACCACCGGCCGCTCGTCATCCGGCCGCGGCTCGATCTCGGCCTCGTGCGCTGGGGTCTCGCGATGCTGCGCAACTGCACCGCGGCGCGCTACGAGGTCAACAAGAGCCGCATGGTGCGGCTGGCCGAATACAGCCGCGACTGCCTGCGCGATCTGCGCGCGCAGACCGGCATCCGCTACGACGAGCGGATGCAGGGCACGCTGCAACTGTTCCGCACCCAGCAGCAGCTCGACGCGACGGCGGCCGACATCGCGATCCTGAAACGCTACGGCGTCGCCCACGAATTGCTCGACATGGACGGCTGCATCCGCCACGAGCCGGCGCTCGCGCGCACGCGCGAGAAGTTCACCGGCGGGCTGCAACTGCCGGGCGACGAGACGGGCGACTGCTTCCTCTTCACGCAGGCGCTCGCCGCACTCGCCGCCGAGCGCGGCGTCAGGTTCCGCTACGGGCTTGCGATCGAGCGGCTGAGCCAGGCGGGCGGCCGCATCGACGGCGTCGCGACCGATGCCGGGGTGCTGAAGGCCGATGCCTATCTGCTCGCCCTGGGGAGCTATTCGCCGCTGTTGCTCGCGCCTCTGGGCATCCGCATTCCGATCTATCCGGTGAAGGGCTATTCGATCACGGTGCCGATCACCGATCCGGCCGGCGCGCCCGAATCGACGGTGATGGACGAGACGCACAAGGTCGCGGTGACGCGCCTGGGCAGCCGCATCCGTGTCGGCGGCACGGCCGAGCTCGCCGGCTATACGCTTCGCTTGCACGATGCGCGCAAGCGCACGCTCGAGCACGTCGTCACCGACCTGTTCCCGGACGGCGGCGATGTCTCGCGCGCCGAGTTCTGGTGCGGCCTGCGGCCGATGACGCCGGACGGCACGCCGATCGTCGGGCCGACAAAGCTCGCCAACCTCTACCTCGCCACCGGCCACGGCACGCTCGGCTGGACGATGGCGACCGGCACCGGGCGCGTGATGGCCGATCTGATCTCGGGCCGCAAGCCCGAGATCGACCTCGACGGCCTGACCCTCGCCCGCTACGCCTGAGCACAAGACCCCGGCGCGCGGACGCCGCGCACTACGTGTCAGACTTGCACCCTTGCGCGATCCGGTCGCGCCAGGCAAGCATGAGCCGAGAACCCTCCATTGGCCGCAGCGCCGCACCTTCGCCACAGGCCGCACTGCGCGCTTCGGCGACGCTCGTCGTCGTGCGCGACGCGCCGGAAGGCATCGAGGTGCTGCTGCTGCGGCGCGCCGAGAACGGCGACGACCGGTACGGCGGCGCCTGGGTCTTTCCGGGCGGCGTCGTCGACGCTCGGGACAGCGACTGCCGCTCTGTTGTCGGCGTTGGAATCGATGACGCCGCGGCGAGTGCGCGGCTCGGAATCGAGTCCGGCGGCCTCGACTTCTACATTGCCGCGCTGCGCGAGTGTTTCGAGGAAGCGGGGCTGTTGTTCGCCGCCGGCGCCGACGGCGCATTGCCCGCCGCCGGCTGGCTTGCGGCGCGCTCCGACGCCATGTCGACGTGGCGCGACGCGCTGCACCGCGGGCGCGTCGGGCTCGACGAACTGTGTCGCGAGCTCGGTTTGTCGCTCGCCGTCGATCGACTCGTCTACTTCGGCCATTGGCTGACGCCGATCGGTCTGCGCAAGCGCTTCGATACGCGATTCTTCGTCGCCGAGGCGCCAGCCGGACAGACGCCGGCGCCCGACCGGACCGAGACCGTCGAACTGTGCTGGTTGGCGCCCGCCGAAGCGCTCGCGCGGCGCGGCGAATTGCGGCTCGTGACGCCGACCGTCAAGACGCTCGAGGCGATCGCCCGTTTCGATACCGTTCCCGCGCTCTTCGAATGGGCGCGCGCGCCGCGCCTGATCGTGCCGTCGATGCCGCACATGGGCGTCGGCAGCCAGGGGCTGCGCCCGGTCGCGCCCGACGAGCCGGCGTGGGCCGAATTGCGGCGCATCGACCCCGAAGGGCGCGCGACCGGCTGCTACGAGATCGTCCCCGACGTGCCGGTGCGGCTGTCGCCGCGCGTGATACGCGTCAGCGCCGACAACGGCAGCGTGATGACCGGCCCCGGCACGAATACCTATCTCGTCGCCGGCGCCGACAACGCCTGGGCGGTGATCGACCCCGGCCCGCTCGACGCGAGGCACGTGCAGGCCGTGCTCGACGCCGCGCCGGGGCCGATCCGCTGGATCTTCGCGACCCACACTCACCCGGATCATTCGCCCGCCACGGTGCTGCTGAAGGAGCGCACCGGCGCGCGCGTCTACGGCCGGATCGCCGACCACGCCGAGTGGCAGGACGCGAGCTTCGCCCCCGACGAGGCGCTCGCCGGCGGCGAACGCTTCGCGCTCGGCGCGGACAGCACGCTGCGCGCGATCCACACGCCGGGCCATGCGTCCAACCACCTCTGCTATCTGCTCGAGGAGGAGAAGACGCTCTTCACCGGCGACCACGTGATGCAGCTCACGACCGTCGTCATCAACCCGCCGGACGGCGATATGGCGGCCTATCTCGGGTCGCTGCGCGAACTGCTCGCCCTCGACCTGGAGTGGCTCGCGCCGGGGCACGGCTTCCTGATGGCGCAGCCGCGGCGCGCATTCGAATGGATCATCGAGCACCGCCTGAAGCGCGAGGCCAAGGTCGTCGCCGCGCTGCGCGACCTCGGCCCGGCGCCGGCCGAGACGCTCGTCGCGCAGGTCTACGACGATGTGCCGCAGCGCATGCACCCGATGGCGCTGCGATCGCTGAACGCGCACCTCTACAAGCTGCGCGACGAGGCGCGCGCGGTGTGCCACGGCGAGCGCTGGTCGATATCGTCGGCGCCCGGCGCGCGCTGAAACCAAGTCGCGTTCGCTCGTATACGAACAAGCGATTGCGTTGGGCACATTGCGGGCCGGCAACAAACCGGTTCGGCTGGCACGTCCGGCGCGAGCAAAGCCGGCCCCGGGTAGGCCGCGACGCTTCACTGATGCGGTCGGCTGCGCCGACTGCCCTGCGGTGCTCGCGTCCAGGGCCCTGGCGCATGACTCACCTCGCGCGCTGGCGCGCGCTGCGTTCAGACAGATGCGCCAAGCCAGATCACGTGGCGCGCCTGCGGCGCGCGGTCCCTGGACCCTGTGCTCCTCGGCGCCTCAGAGGCGCACCGCGCCCTGCCCGGCGCCGGCTTTGCGGGAACGCTCGTGGGGTTCGACAAGAACGCTCCGTGCCGCCCTCGCGCCAGGCGGCACCCGGCAGGGGCGATTTGTGCGGCGGCGAGGAACGCAGCCTCGGGGTCGGCGCGCGCGAGCGCGCATTGCGAACTGACCTGCCGCAGCTGTTCGAGCGCGGCGCCCGCCAGGGCGCGCAGCGAGTTCTGCGGCACGACCCCGAGGCGAGTACCGCAGCGAAGTCGCTGCGCAGC
>JACSRM010000088.1 GCA_014879745.1 Burkholderiaceae bacterium
CGACTTCCTGAAGGACCCGCAGAAGTTCCAGAAGCTCGGCGGCCGCATCCCGCGCGGCGTGCTGCTCGTCGGCCCCCCCGGCACCGGCAAGACGCTGCTCGCGAAGGCGATCGCCGGCGAAGCGAAGGTGCCGTTCTTCAGCATCAGCGGATCGGACTTCGTCGAGATGTTCGTCGGCGTCGGCGCGGCGCGCGTGCGCGACATGTTCGAGCAGGCGAAGAAGAGCGCACCGTGCATCATCTTCATCGACGAGATCGACGCCGTCGGGCGGCATCGCGGCGCGGGCCTCGGCGGTGGCAACGACGAGCGCGAGCAGACCTTGAACCAGATGCTCGTCGAGATGGACGGCTTCGAGACCAACGTCGGCGTCATCGTCATGGCGGCGACGAACCGGCCCGACATCCTCGACCCGGCTTTGCTGCGGCCGGGCCGCTTCGACCGTCAGGTCTACGTCACATTGCCCGACGTGCGCGGCCGCGAGCAGATTCTCAACGTCCACATGCGCAAGGTGCCGATCGGCCAGGATATCCGCGCCGACATCCTCGCGCGCGGCACGCCGGGTTTTTCGGGCGCCGATCTCGCCAACCTCGTCAACGAGGCGGCGCTCTTTGCGGCACGGCGCAGCGGCCGGGTCGTCGAGATGACCGACTTCGAGCGCGCCAAGGACAAGATCATGATGGGGCCGGAGCGCAAGTCGATGGTCATGCCCGAGGAGGAGCGGCGCAATACGGCGTACCACGAATCCGGCCACGCGCTCGTCGCGCGCCTGATGCCCAAGACCGACCCGGTGCACAAGGTGACGGTCATTCCGCGCGGTCGCGCGCTCGGCGTGACGATGCAGTTGCCCGAGAACGACCGCTACAGCATGGACAAGGAGCGCATGCTGTCGACGATCTCGGTGCTCTTCGGCGGGCGCATCGCCGAAGAGGTCTTCATGAACCAGATGACGACCGGCGCGAGCAACGATTTCGAACGCGCGACGCACCTCGCGCGCGACATGGTGACGCGCTACGGCATGACCGACGAACTTGGGCCGATGGTCTACGCCGAGAACGAAGGCGAAGTCTTCCTCGGCCGATCGGTGACGAAGCAGGTCAATGTCTCGGAAGAGACGATGCAGAAGGTCGACAAGCAGATCCGCCGCATCATCGACGAGCAGTATGCGATCGCACGCAAGCTGATCGAGGACAACCAGGACAAGATGCACGCGATGGCGAAGGCGCTGCTCGAATGGGAGACGATCGACAGCGACCAGATCGACGACATCATGTCTGGCAAGCCGCCGCGGCCGCCGAAGGACTGGACCTCGGCCCCCGCCAAGCCCGCCGGTGCGACGCCGCCGGCCGATCCGGAAGGCACGCCGGCGACGGTCTGACCTGTCGGCGCAGACGCCATGCAGCGGGGCTTCGGCCCCGTTGCGCTTTGTGGCTCCGCTGCCGCCGACCTTGCATCCGCACCGATATGTTCTGGCAGACGACACGACACGCGATCGACCTGTCCCGGCCGCGCGTGATGGGCATCGTCAACGTGACGCCGGATTCGTTCGCCGACGGCGGCGCGCATGCGACGACCGCGTCGGCACTGGCGCATTGCGAGCGACTCGTTCGGGACGGTGCGGACCTGCTCGATATCGGCGGCGAATCGAGCCGGCCCGGCGCCGCGCGCGTCACTGCAGCGAACGAGCTGGCACGCGTGCTGCCGGTACTGCGGGGGGCGCTGACGCTCGGGCTGCCGGTCTCGGTCGATACCTGCAAGCCGGAAGTGATGCGCGAGGCGCTCGCCCTCGGCGTCGATATCGTGAACGATATCCGCGCCTTGCAGGCGCCCGGTGCGCTCAATATCGTGGCGGCGCATCCGGCATGCGGCATCTGCCTGATGCACATGAAGGGCGAGCCGCAGAGCATGCAGCAGGGCGTTCACTACGACGATGTGGTCGCCGACGTCGCGGGCTTCCTGGCCGCGCGGGCGCAGGAGTTGATCGGGCATGGCGTCGCGCGCAACCGGATCGTGCTCGACCCGGGGATCGGGTTCGGCAAGCTTGCGCAGCACAACCTCGAGCTCCTGCGCCGCCAGCGCGAATTGCTCGCCCCCGGCTTTGCACTGCTCGTCGGCTGGTCGCGCAAATCGACGCTCGGAGAACTGACCGGACGCGCCGTCGGCGACCGGCTGGCGGCGAGCGTTGCCGCCGCGCTCGCCGCGGTCGAGCGCGGCGCGGCGATCGTGCGCGTGCACGACGTTGCCGCCACGGTCGATGCGCTCGCGGTCTGGCGTGCGGCGAGCGACAATCGTCCGTTGACCGATTCCGCGCCCGCAGCGCGCTCAGAACCATGACAAGAACCTACTTCGGCACCGACGGCATTCGCGGCACCGTCGGCCACACGCCGATCACGGCGGACTTCATGCTGCGCCTCGGCCACGCGGTCGGCCGCGTCTTGCGGCAGGCCATGCCGCGCCCGACCGTGCTGATCGGCAAGGACACGCGCATCTCGGGCTACATGATCGAATCCGCGCTCGAAGCCGGCTTTGCTTCGGCCGGGGTCGATGTGCTGCTCACCGGGCCGCTGCCGACGCCGGGCGTTGCCTACCTGACGCGCGCGTTCCGGGTCGATCTCGGCGTCGTGATCAGCGCGTCGCACAACCCGTTCGACGACAACGGCATCAAATTCTTCTCGGCGACCGGTGAGAAGCTGCCCGACGCCTGGGAGCAGCGTGTCGAGACGGCGCTCGCCGAGCCGGCGCAATGGGTCGGATCGACCGAGCTCGGCAAGGCGCGGCGCCTGGACGATGCGCGCGGGCGCTATATCGAGTTCTGCAAGGCGACGATCGGCAGTGATCAGTCGCTGAAGGGGCTGAAGATCGTCGTCGACGCCGCGCATGGCGCCGCCTACCAGGTCGCGCCGGCCGTCTTTCACGAGCTCGGCGCCGAAGTCGTCGCCATCGGCTGCGCCCCGGACGGCATCAATATCAACGCCGGTTGCGGCGCGACCGCGCCGGCGGCGCTGCTGCAGGCCGTCAAGGAGCACGGCGCCGACTACGGCGTCGCGCTCGACGGCGACGCCGACCGGCTGCAACTGGTCGACGCCGCGGGACGGCTCTACAGCGGCGACGAGCTGCTCTACGTGATGGTCGTCGATCGCCTCGCGCACGGCCTGCCGGTGCCGGGCGTCGTCGGCACCCTGATGACGAATCTCGGCGTCGAGCAGGCGCTTGCCGCACGCAATGTCCCGCTCGTGCGGGCCAAGGTCGGCGACCGCTACGTGCTCGAGGAACTCAACGCCCGCGGCTGGACGCTCGGCGGCGAGGGCTCGGGCCATCTGCTCGCGCTGGACAAACACACCACCGGCGACGGCATCGTCAGTGCGCTGCAGGTGTTGATCGCGATCGGCCGCAACGGCAAGCGGCTGTCGGATCTGCTGGCGGGCGTGAATCTCTTTTCGCAGACCCTGATCAATGTCCGCATCGCTCGCGGCGACGACTGGTCGGCCAATCCACGCCTGCAGTCCGAGCAGCGCCGCGTGCAGGACGAGCTGGCCAAGGACGGCCGGGTGCTGATCCGCGCCTCCGGCACCGAGCCGGTGCTGCGTGTAATGGTCGAGGCGCGCGATGCGGCGAAGGGGCGGACATGCGCCGAGCGGCTCGCAGACAGCGTGCGAGCCTGAAGCCCCAAGCATCACCGACCGACCAGGCCGCAGCCTACTTGAGCACGCCGGCTTCGCGATAGAACCTGATCGCGCCCGGATGAAACGGCACCGGCGTGCCGGTCATTGCCGTCTCGAGCCTGATTCCTTTTGCGGCGCTGTGGGCCGCTATGAGCGTCGGCAGGTTGTCGAACATCGTCTTCGTCATCGCGTATACCGCGTCATCGGATACGCCGCTGTGCGAGACGAGGAAATTCCTGATCGCGGCGGTCGGCAAATCGGCCATCTGGCCGGTATAGGTGGCGGCAGGGATCGTCGCCGGCTGGTACGCGGCGTCGCCGATCGCGGCAACGACTTCCGGGCCAATCGGCACGATCACGATCGGCACCGCCATTGCGAGTTCGCGGACCGAGGCGGCGCCGAGGCTCGCCGAGTGCAGCGCGGCGTCGAGCTGGCGGTCCCGGATCAAGGCGGCCGATTCGCCGAACGACAGGTGCTCGACTTTCGGGAAGTCTGCGTAGCCCAGGCCGGCCGCCTTCAATACCGCGCGCGCGTTCAACTCCGCGCTCGAGTTCGGCGCCCCGACCGCGATGCGCCTGCCCTTCAGGTCGGCCAGGGTCTTGATGCCCGAGCTTGCGCTGGCGACGATCTGGACGTAGTTCGAGTACAGGCCCGCGACCGATCGCAGCTTGTCCAGCGGCTTGGCGAAACCGGCCGCCTTGTCTCCCTTCCAGGCGCCGGACAGCAAGTCGCCGAGCGTGAATGCGATCTCGCCCCGGCCGGCCTGCAACAGCCTGAGGTTCTCGGCCGACCCCTTCGTCGCTTGCAGCGTGACCCTGGCGTCCGGCAGCGCCTTGCTCCAGATCTGCGACAGCGCGACGCCGAGCGAAAAGTAGACCCCGCTCGGCCCGCCGGTCAGCACGTTGATGATTTCCTGCCTTGCGAGCGCGAGCGGCGTCAGCGCGAATGCTGCGCTGCCGGCGGCGGCCAGCACGAAGCGGCGGCGCGAAGAAGTGCGGTCGATTGCGTGCATCGGTTGTCCTGCAAGTGTCGGGCACGAGCGGCGTGCCCACCTGCACCGTGATCGAGGGGTACGCCCGGCTTGCGTGGCATCGGCCCGTTTGCGGGAGGTCGGTTTCCCGCCCGCCGGCGCGTTTGGTGCAACGCCCATCGCGTCGTGGACTCTACTGCGGTGCCGGCTCGCGGCGGAAGACGGAGGTCGATTCGCTGCGGTCGGTCGGGCGGCGCTCGCTGGCGATCCATTGCCAGCCCGGCACTTCCCGGCGCGGGTGATGGCGCACCTCGAGCACCAGCAGCCAATCGCAGCGCGCCTTGTCGGGCGCATTCACGGCCTGGACTCGAAAGCCGCCGAAATACTGCAGGGCCGCGATCTGCGCACGCGGAATCTCGAGCGTGCTGACGCATTGCCCGCGTGGCACGTGGCCGGCGATGCGCTCGATCTGCACCCGGTAGCTGCGCGCGTAATCGAAGAGCGGCAGCAGCAGCGTCATCACCAGCAACAGGCACAGCGCGACACCGCTGGCCGGCAGCACGAGGCTCTTCCACAGCGGATGACGATTGCGCCCGGTGCGCCAGCGCACGAGCCAGACCCAGGCGACCGAAGCGAGCAGCGCGACGACGAGCGCAAGCGCCGAGAAGGTGCTTTCGTATCCGGGCGCGAGCTTGGCGACATTGGCCGCGGGCTGCCGCGGAAAGCCGGTCTGCAGCGCGATATAGACGACCCACACCGTGACCGCCGCGCCGCTGAAGAAGAAGATCGAGAACCAGTCGATCGCCGCCGCGGTCGCGCGCTGCAGCGTCGGCAAGGCAAAGGCGGCGAGCACCGCAAGGGCCGGCAGCGACAGCATCAGGGCGCGGTCCGAGTTGTCCATCGCGATGCAGGCGACCAGCCCCGCCAGCGCGCAACCCCACGGCACCGAAAGATGTCTTCTCGCCAACTGGCGCCGCCAGCGCCACAGCGTCCAGACCGCGAGCGGCCAGGCCGGCCAGGTGAACCACAGCAGCAGGCGCAGCAGCGAAGCGAGCTGCTGCCACGAATGAAAGCCCGCGACGCGCCAGGCCCACGCATTCATCAGCACCGCGATGCCGGACGCGAGCACCATGGCGGCGACGATCCACCACGCGAAACGGTTCAGCTCGCCATAGTGCGAACGGGCGCTCGCCACCAGGCCCACGATGCCCAGGCCGATGGCGACGCTGGGCGCGCCGCTGGCCGCCAGCACCGGCAGCGCGCACAGCACGGCAACCCGCGAGGCGCGCTCGCGAAACGGACTGCAGGCCAGCGCGTAGAGGTAGAGCGCCGCGGCCGCCAATTGGACGATCTCGGGCGTCGTTTCGTGTCCGAGCTGGAGCAGCCCGAGGGTCGCGATCAGCGCCAGCAGCGCGCCATCGGCGATCGCGCGCGCATAGTCGGTGCTCGTCGCCTCGCCGCCGAAAGCCAGCGGCAGCGGCTGCGCGGCCTCGGTGCGTGCCAGGTGATAGGCCGCATACCAGGTCAGCATCAGCACGAGCCCGAGCAGGATCGCAAACGGAATCCGCGCCGCCAGCGGCGCGCCGAGCCAGGGGCCGAGCAGCTTGATGAAGACGGCGCCGATCCAGTATGGCAGCAGCGCCGAATCGGGCGGCATGCCACCGAGCGTCGGCGACCACCACGTACTGCGTCCCTCGGCGATGCTCAGCATGTAGCCGAAGGCGCTGATATCGGCCGCCTTCCACGGATCGCGCCCGAAGAGGCCGGGCACCAGATAGGCGGCGCACAGCAGCAGCAACGGGATGCGCGGCAGGCGCTTGGCCTCGCGCTGGGTCACGAGTGCGGGGTTGGGCGTGGTCACGGCGTTGTCGCGTCGGAGCGGTCGTGAATCATGCAGCAAGCTGCGGGCGGTCGCGCACCGGGTGCGGCCTTGTTTGTCGCGCCGTCCGGTTCGGTACACGCCGCGAACGCCGGCAGCAGACGCAAAAAAGGCAGCCGAAGCTGCCTTGATTGCGTCGCCGAGCCTGTCTCACTTCTTGATATGCGCGAACTTGTTGCGGAACTTCTCGACCCGTCCGCCGAGCGAATCGACGCTCTTCTGGGTGCCGGTGTAGAACGGATGCGACTCGCTCGTCGTCTCGAGCTTGAACAGCGGCAGTTCGGTGCCGTCGTCCATCTTCACCGTCTCGCGCGTCTGCGCGCAGGAGCGGGTGACGAACTTGAAGCCGTTCGAGAGATCGACGAAGCACACGTCGCGATAGGTGGGGTGGATACCCTGTTTCATCTGGCGTCCTTGGGTAGCGCAACGCGCTTTCGGTGTCGGTAGCCACTGCAAACCCCTTGCAGCACTTGCCATACGAAGTCAACCTTGAATTATAGCGACCTCAACCACCCCTGCGCATCATGTCGAAGAAGTCGTGGTTGTTCTTCGTCGCCTTCATCTTGTCGAGGATGAACTCCATCGCCTCGATCTCGTCCATCGGATACAGGAGCTTTCGCAGGATCCAGGTCTTCTGCAGGATCTCGGGCTTCAGGAGCAGTTCCTCGCGCCGGGTGCCGCTCTTGTTGAGCAGGATCGACGGATAGACGCGCTTCTCCGACATCCGCCGGTCGAGGTAGATCTCGCAGTTGCCGGTGCCCTTGAACTCCTCGTAGATCACCTCGTCCATGCGGCTGCCGGTGTCGATCAGCGCGGTGCCGATGATGGTCAGGCTGCCGCCTTCCTCGATGTTGCGCGCCGCGCCGAAGAAGCGCTTCGGGCGCTGCAGCGCGTTGGCGTCGACGCCGCCGGTCAGCACCTTGCCCGACGACGGCAGCACGTTGTTGTAGGCGCGCGCGAGGCGCGTGATCGAGTCGAGCAGGATGACGACGTCCTTCTTCATCTCGACCAGCCGCTTGGCGCGCTCGATCACCATCTCGGCGACCTGCACGTGGCGCGCCGCCGGTTCGTCGAAGGTCGAGCTGATGACCTCGCCGCGCACCGTGCGCTGCATCTCGGTGACTTCCTCCGGCCGCTCGTCGACGAGCAGCACGATCAGGTAGACCTCGGGGTAGTTGGCGACGATCGCGTGCGCGAGGTGCTGCATCATCACCGTCTTGCCGCTCTTGGGCTGCGAGACGAGCAGCGCGCGCTGGCCTTTGCCGAGCGGCGCGATGAGGTCGATGATGCGGCTCGTGATGTTCTCGTCGCCCTTCAGGTTGTCGCGCTCGAGCTTGAACTGCTCCTTCGGGAAGAGCGGCGTCAGGTTCTCGAACATCACCTTGTGCTTGCTCTCCTCGGGCGTCTGGCCGTTGACGCGGTCGACCTTGACGAGGGCGAAGTAGCGCTCGCCGTCCTTGGGCACGCGCACCTCGCCTTCGATCATGTCGCCGGTGTGCAGGTTGAAGCGCCGGATCTGGCTCGGCGAGAGGTAGATGTCGTCGGTGCTCGCCATGTAGCTCGCCTCGGGCGAGCGCAGGAAGCCGAAGCCGTCGGGCAGCAC
>JACSRM010000476.1 GCA_014879745.1 Burkholderiaceae bacterium
GCCGCTGTCGGGCCACCACTCGACGCTGCTGCGCGGCACGGTGCGCGCGCTGCTGCAGCACCACAAGGTCTATATCACCGACTGGACCGATGCCCGCATGGTCCCCGCCGCGGCGGGACCGTTCCACCTCGACGACTATGTGCGCTACGTGCAGGAGTTCATCCGCCACATCGGCGAGAACGTGCACGTGATCTCGGTCTGCCAGCCGACGGTGCCCACGCTCGCCGCGGTCTCGCTGATGGCGACGCACGGCGAGCCGATCCCGCGCACGCTGACGATGATGGGCGGCCCGATCGACGCCAGGCTGAGCCCGACGAGCGTCGACAACCTGGCGACCAACAAGTCCCACGGCTGGTTCGAGAACAACGTCATCCACCGCGTACCCGAGAACTATCCGGGCAGCGGCCGTCCCGTCTATCCCGGCTTCCTGCAGCTCGCCGGCTTTCTGGCGATGAACCCGGACCGGCACATGAAGTCGCACTACGACTTCTTCCTCGACCTGGTGCGCGGCGACGGCGACAACGCCGACGCGCACCGCGAGTTCTACGACGAATACAACGCCGTGCTCGACATGCCGGCCGAGTACTACCTCGATACGATCAAGACCGTATTCCAGGACTTTGCACTCGTCAACGGCACGTGGAAGGTCGGCGGCGAGCCGGTTCGCCCGCAAGATATCAGCGACACTGCGCTGCTGACGATCGAAGGCGAACTCGACGACATCTCGGGCGCCGGCCAGACGCATGCCGCGCACGCCCTGTGTCGCGGCATTGCCGACGCCGATCATTTCCGCTACGACGCGCTGGGAGCCGGCCACTACGGCATCTTCTCGGGACGCCGCTGGCGCGAGAACGTCTACCCCGAGGTGCGGCGCTTCATCGCGGCCTACCACCTGCCCGCGCAGTCGCAGCACGGCACGGCCACCGACTGGCGCGCGGCGAAGTCGCGCCGAACGCAGCTCGCCCAGGCCGCACGCAGCACGCCGACATCGAAGAGGGCCGCGAAGTCGCGCCGATAATCCGCGCGTGAGCGCAGACGACCTCGCCGATCGCCTCAACGACGCGCTGCCGCAGACGCAGTGCACGCGCTGCGGCTACCCCGATTGCCGCCACTACGCGCGGGCGATCGCGGCCGGCGAGGCCGATATCAACCGCTGCCCGCCGGGCGGTGCCGAGGGCATCGCCCGCCTCGCCCGCATCAGCGGTCGCCCGCCACTTGCGCTGGATCCCGCATGCGGCGCCGAAGGACCGTTGCGGCTCGCGCGGATCGACGAAGCCGCCTGCATCGGCTGCACGCTATGCATCGAGGCCTGCCCGGTCGATTGCATTCTCGGCGCGCCGAGGCGGATGCACACCGTGATAGCCGAGCAATGCAGCGGTTGCGAACTGTGCGTGCCGGCCTGCCCGGTCGACTGCATCGCGATGATCGACGTCTCGAGCCCGCGCACCGGCTGGGCCGCCTGGAGCGCGGCGCAGGCGGCACAGGCGCGCGCGCGCCATGCCGCGCGCCGCGCGCGGCTCGACCGCGAGCAGGTGCAAGCCGAGGCCCGCCTGCGCGCCGCGGCGCGGACGCGCGCTGCGGCTCCGACGCGGCCGGCGAATGCCGCGTCGCGACCCGCTGCGGACGCACAGGCGATCATCGAAGCGGCGCTCGCACGCGCCCGCCAGTTGCGGGAACCCCCGCGATGAAGGCACTCGACGTCGAACCCTTCTTCGCCGCACTGAAGGCGGCCAATCCGCAGCCGCTCTCGGAGCTCGAGTACAGCAGCGTCTTCGAACTCCTCGTCGCGGTGCTGCTGTCGGCACAGGCGACCGACGCCGGCGTGAACAAGGCGACGCGGCGGCTGTTCGTCGTCGCCCGCACGCCGCCGCAGATGCTCGCGCTCGGCGAGGAGGGCATCGCCGCCTATATCCGCACGATCGGCCTGTATCGCAGCAAGGCGCGCCACCTGATCCAGACCTGCCGCCTACTCGTCGAGCAGCACGAAGGCGAGGTGCCGTGCACGCGCGAAGCGCTGCAGGCGCTGCCGGGCGTCGGCCGCAAGACCGCCAATGTGATCCTCAACGTCGCCTTCGGCGAGCCGACCTGCGCGGTCGATACGCATGTCTTCCGGGTCGCCAACCGCACCGGCCTCGCACCCGGCAGGGATCCGCTGCAGGTCGAGCAGGCCCTGCTCGCGCGCATACCGGCGCCCTACGCGCTCGACGCCCACCATTGGCTGATCCTGCTCGGCCGCTATGTGTGCCTGGCGCGCAAGCCGCAGTGCTGGCGATGCGTTGTCGCCCGCTGGTGCGATTTCGAGCCCAAGACGACGGCCTGAGGCGGCGCACCGCCGCCCACGGCGGCATGGCGCGCCCCTACAATCGCAGCTCCCAAGCAAATGTGGCTTTGCCACTTTGCTTGACCCCCCACGGGAGGCGGGCCGGACTTGGCCCGGCCCTGGGGGCGCTCTCAACGCCATGTGACCCCGCAACGCACGATGAGCTCCGTCGAAGTCCTTGCCGAACGCGTCGAACGCCTGCTGCTGCGGCACGAGGAACTGCAGCGCACCGCGACGCTGCTCGAGCAGGAGCTGGCCGGCGTCACCCAGGAACGCGACAGCCTGCGTTCGCGGCTGAATGCGGCGCGCAACCGGATCGACGCCTTGCTCGCGCGGCTTCCCGCCGACGCGCCCGCCGACAACGCGACGGACGCTGCGAACGGAGTGAATCCGTGAAGCAGATCGAAGTCACCATCTTGGGCCAGAGCTACGTCCTCGGCTGCCCCGACGGCGGCGAGCGCCCGCTGCTCGCCGCGGTCAGCCGCGTGGACAGCGAGATGAGCGCGATCCGCGACGCCGGGCGCGTCAAGGCGCGCGAGCGCATCGCGGTGCTCGCCGCGCTCAACCTCGCCTACGCCCTCGCCGAGGGGCCCGCGGGCGCAAGCGGGGCAGCGGCGGATACTGCGGCGGGCGACGTCGACATCGAGGCGCTCGTCGCGCGCATCGACCGCGCGCTCGGTGCGGACGGCCAGTTGCTCTGAAAAGGGGCCGTATGCGGATGCGTTTTCACACACGCATCCCGATCGCCGCGGCGTAGAATGAATCCGTCCGTTGCGCTCGCGGGAGTTTTATATTTCCTTGAACCGATGCTCTCGCCGAGCTAGGGCTTGGAATATCGTCCGGCAGGCGTGAACGTCTCGCGTCAGATGATCCCAATGTCGGACTGACCTCGCCCCCCTGGACCCTGGGTTCAGGAATGCGGCTCCCGGTTCGCGACGGACACCTTATCGAGCAGCCGCCGGTTGCCGCCGCGCCGGCGACGCAACCGGCCGGCCGCCCCCTTGCCACCCCACGATCGACCCCGAGCATGGCGCGACGATACTGGCTGATGAAGAGCGAGCCGTCGGAAGTCTCGATCGACGATCTGGCGCACGCGCCGGCGCAGACCGTGCCGTGGTTCGGCGTTCGCAACTACCAGGCGCGCAACTTCATGCGCGACGAGATGCGCATCGGCGACGGCGTGCTCTTCTATCACTCGAGCTGCCCGCAACCAGGCATTGCCGGGACCGCCGAGGTGGTCAGCGCCGCCTACCCCGATGCCACCCAGTTCGATCCGAAGAGCCCCTACTTCGACCCGAAATCGACGCCGCAGGCGCCGCGCTGGGTAAACGTCGACGTCAAGCTTCGTACCCGCGAACGCCTGATCGGGTTGGACGAACTGCGGGCCGAGCCGAAGCTGGCGCAGATGCGCGTGCTGCAGCGCGGCAACCGGCTGTCGATCACGCCCGTGACGAGCGCGCAGTGGCACACGATCTGCGAACGCTTGTGGGGGCGTTCGGCCTGACTGCGCGGCGGCGCGCCGTCATTCCGGCTCGAACCGGATGCTCGCGAGCGTGACGTGATTGCCGCCCCGGCGCCTGGCTTCGGCGAGCGCCACGGCGGAGGCGCGCAGCAGCTCGTCCTGCGTATGCGCGGTGTGCGGAAAGCTCGACACGCCCATCGAGACGGTAAAACCGATCTCCGTGCCTTCGAGCATCACGATCTGCGTCGCGCATTGGCGGCGCAGGCCCTCCATGCGCGAGTGCGCGGTCGCCAGTCCGACCCCGGAGAGCAGGACCGCGAAGTGTTCGTCGTCGACGCGGCATGAGGCATCCATCGCCCGCGTATTGCTGCGCAGCAGCCGGCCGAGCGCCTCGAGAATCCTCGCGCGCGCGGCGCTCCCCAGCGCAGCTGCCTTGTCGGAGAGCGGATCGAGCGTGATCGAGACGAGGGCGAACTCGCGATGCTCGCGCAACGACAGGTCGACCTCACGGCGAAGCTGATCCTCGAAATGCACGCGCTGGTACAGCCCCGTCTCGGTATCGCGCAGGTCACCGTCGACCGCCGTGTGTTGCTGTGCCTCGCTTTCGCGCTGCTGCGTCTCGATCTGCTCGAGCGCGCGCCGCAGCTGCGCGTCCTTCTGCCGCGCCGCCGTCTGCTCGGCCCAGATGCTGCACAGGTAGCGCGCCGCGCCCGCATCGGCCGGTGCGAGAACGCGCCGGTAGACGCTGAACTCGCGCCGCACGCCGGACCGCTCGATGCGGTGCTCGCTGATCTGTGCGTTCTGCTGCGCAGCGGCCGATTGATCCGCCGCGCGCAGCGCCGTCCATTGCCCCGCCTCCATCAGATCGGCGTCGGCAAGCCCCGCGATCTCGTGCGCCGGCCGCCCCAGCAACTCGGCCATCCCGGCGTTGACGAATGCGTAGCGCCCATTGGCGATCTCCTTCACCGCCAGCAGCGCATGGCTGTGCTCGACGAAGCCCAGCAAGGCCTCGCACAGCGCGGTTGGCGCCAGCGCGAGGGACGCAGTGAGCTGTCCCGCGCCATCGGGCGCCGCTGGCGGCTCGTGAAACTCCGGTCGGCTCATGTCAATCGTCTCCCTGACTCTGCTGCGCGCCGACAGGCAGTCGGTCCGGCATCGGACAATCTGCGCACCCATGGCAAGCCACACGTACGATATTGGCCGTGTGCCGGCAACAATTCAAGCGAGTTCCCCCAAGAAACGCATGCGCACCCCCCTAAGTTGATGATAGCGGCGGGTCGATCCCCTCCCCTCGAGCCAAGCCACATTCGGGTCATCCCGCATCGGCCGTCGAACGATTGCGGCACCGCGGCGGCGTGCTACCTCTGCTGCGGCGGCGCGACATGACGCTCGAGATCGACGTGGTCGTCATCGGCGCCGGCGCTGCCGGACTGATGTGTGCCGGCATCGCCGGCCAGCGCGGTCTGCGCGTGCTGCTGATCGATCACGCGAGTAAGCTTGCCGAGAAGATCCGCATCTCGGGTGGCGGCCGCTGCAACTTCACGAACCGGGCAACGACGCCGGCCAGTTTCCTGTCGGAGAACCCGGCGTTCTGTCGCTCGGCGCTGGCAGGCTATACGCCGGACGACTTCATCGCCCTGTTGGGCCGGCACCGGATCGGCTGGCACGAGAAGCACAAGGGCCAGTTGTTCTGCGACGAAGGCAGCTCGCGCGTGATCGACATGCTGGTGCGCGAGTGCGATGCCGGTGGCGTCGTGCGCTGGCAGCCCTGCGCGGTGCACGACGTTCGTCGCACCGGCGATGCGATGGTGCTCGAGACGGCGCGCGGCCCGGTTCGGGCCACCGCGGTCGTCGTCGCGACCGGCGGCCTGTCGATACCGCAACTCGGCGCGAGCGACTTCGGCTACCGCCTGGCGCGCGGCTTCGGCCATGCCGTCGTCGAGCCACGACCGGCCCTCGTGCCGCTGACCTTCGACGGCGCGGCCTGGCAGCCGTTTGCGGCGCTCGCCGGCGTGTCCTGCGAGGTGCGCATCGATGCCGGCGTGAAGCCGCGCTGCAGCTTCACCGAAGATCTGCTGTTCACGCATCGCGGCCTGAGCGGCCCGGCGGTACTGCAGGCATCGAGCTACTGGCGCGAAGGAGAGGCCCTGCGCATTGCGCTCGTCGACGCCGACGCCTTGCGCACGGCGCTCTTCGCGGCCAAGACGGGTTCGCGCCGCAGCGTCGGCAACGAACTGGCGCAGCTCATGCCTCAGCGCCTCGCGCAGGCCTGGTTGCGGCTGACGGGGATCGACGGCCAGACCCCGATCCGCGCGCTGCGCGACAAGGATCTCGGCCGCCTCGCCGAGCGACTGTCGCGCTGGGAGCCGACGCCTCGCGGCAGCGAAGGCTGGCGCAAGGCCGAAGTGACCGCGGGAGGCGTCGATACGCGCGAACTCGATTCGCGAACGATGGAGAGCCGGCGTGTGCCGGGCCTGTATTTCATCGGCGAGGTGGTCGACGTGACCGGCTGGCTCGGCGGCTACAACTTCCAGTGGGCGTGGGCAAGCGCCGCGGCATGTGCCCGCTCGCTCGGGCCGGGAACATCGCACAGCCCGGCGAACCGCGCCAGCCCCGCCGTGACCGGCGCAGGTGGAACGACACACCCGTCGCAGCCCGACAACGGCAATCTTCCGGCGCGGTTATAATTTCATGCTTTACTGCCGTTGTCGGCCGGTGGGTGGGTACGTGGCAATGCGTCAAGCACATCCTGCAGTCGATACAGCCCGATCGCACCGCCACCCTTCAAACTGAATATTCGATGACTACCATTCGCGTCAAGGAAAACGAACCATTCGACGTCGCGCTGCGCCGTTTCAAGCGCACGATCGAAAAGCTGGGGCTGCTGACCGATCTGCGCGCCCGCGAGTTCTACGAAAAGCCCACCGCCGAGCGCAAGCGCAAGAAGGCGGCCGCGGTGAAGCGGCATTTCAAGCGCATCCGCAGCATGCAATTGCCCAAGCGCATGTACTGACGGCCTGCGCGCGGCGCCGTCCCGTCTTCACCGAAGCCCGCGACGGCAAGCCTCGCGGGCTTTTGCATTTTCCGAACGAATCGCGTCAAACTCCCACCATGAGCCTGAAGGACCGCATCACCGACGATATGAAGAGCGCGATGCGCGCGCGCGAAGCGGATCGGCTGCTGGCCATTCGCGGCCTGCTCGCGGCCATCAAGCAGCGCGAGGTCGACGAACGCGTGAGCCTCGACGACGCTGCCGTGACGGCGATCGTCGATCGGCTCATCAAGCAGCGCAAGGACTCGATCGCCCAGTTCGACGCCGGCGGCCGCCCCGACCTCGTGGCCAAGGAGAGCGCCGAGCTCGAAGTGCTCGAGTCCTACCTGCCGGCGCGCATGGGCGCCGACGAGATCGCAGGCGAAGTCGCGGCTATCGTCGCTGCGCTCGGCGCCGAACTCGGCCGGCCCGCGGGCGCTTCCGATATGGGCCGGCTGATGGCCGCCGCGAAAGTCCGGTTCGCCGGCAAGGCCGACATGGCGAGCGTGTCGGCTGCAGTGAAGAAGGCGCTCGCAGCGTAGCGACCGAGACGCAGGGCCACGACCATGACTCCAGACTGCGCCCACTCCCTGCGGCCGGTCGGCCCCGACGTGTGTGTCGCTGCCCAGCTCGACCCGGGCGCGATGGCCTGGGCGGCGAGTCTGGGCTTTCGAAGCGTAATCAACAACCGGCCCGATTTCGAAGCCGGCCCCGATCAGCCGACGAGCAGCGCGATCGAGGCCGCGGCGGCGGCCGCCGGATTGAACTACGTCTATCTGCCGGTTGCGCCGGCCTATCAGAGCCCGCAGGAGATCGCCCGCATGGCCGAGCTGGTCGCGACGCTGCCCAAGCCGATCCTCGCGTTTTGCCGCTCGGGCGCGCGCTCGGGCAAGCTCTACCTCGCCAGCCAGCAACGCTGATTCGCGCCGCGCGCGATCAGCCGATCGGGCGCCGTCTAGGCGCGCTCGATGCGCGCGTACGCCGAGTGGTTGTGGATCGACTCGAAATTCTCGACGTCCACGCTGTAGCGCCCGATCCTCGGGTCGGCATTCAGTCGCAGCGCGACGTCGCGCACCAGGTCCTCGACGAACTTCGGATTCTCGTAGGCACGCTCGGTGACCCACTTTTCATCGGCGCGCTTGAGCATCGGCCAGAGTTCGGAGGACGCGCTGTCTTCGGCGAACCGCACCAGTTCGGTCCACGCCAGGTCCTTCAGCAGCTCGACGCGGATCGTCACGTGGGTTCGCTGGTTGTGGGCGCCGTAGTCGGAGATCTCCTTCGAGCACGGGCAAAGGCTCTTCACCGGAACGACGACCTCGGCCCACACCGTCGTGCCCGATGCAGCCGCTTCGGCAATCCAGCGACCTTCGTATTCGAGCAGGCTCTCGACGCCCGATACCGGCGCGCGCTTGCGCAGAAAGAACGGAAAGCTCGCCTCGATGCGGCCGTTGGCCGCATGCAGTCGTTCGAGCATGTCCGCCCCCGCCCTGGCGAGACCGGAAGCGTCCATCGGAGCGTCGAGCGCGTCGAGCCAGGCGACGAAGCGCGACATGTGGGTGCCCTTTTGCTCCGCGGGCAGCGCGACGTCGAGCGACCAGAGCGCGACCGTCGACTGCACCCCCGAGCCGACGCGCAATTGCAGCGGGTAGCGCACGCGCTTGATCCCGACCCGCTGGATCGCGAGGTGCCGCTCGTCGCGCCCGCTCTGGGTGTCGGGGATATGCAACGTTTCCTGGGGGTGGGTGGGCGATTTCAACGCAGGCTTCCTCGGTCCGCGGGCCGGATCGGGCGGCGATGAAATGCGCCGGCTGCGTCGCCGACGCCGCGACGCGCCGGACGAAGGCAGCCGAGCGCGCGACCCGTATCCATGAGATGCGTACCGCCTGGCCGCGTCAGCCCGCAGCGGCCGGATGGACCAACTGCAGCTTGGTGGCAAAGCGCTGCAGGATCGAGCGCTCGATGCCGGCGGCGTCGAGGCCGCACATCGCGAGCAGCTTGGCGGGCTCGCCATGCTCGACGAAGGTATCGGGCAAACCGAGCACGAGCACCGGCGTGGCGATCGACGCGGCCTGCAACGCTTCGAGCACGGCGCTGCCCGCGCCGCCCATCGCGCAGCCTTCCTCGACGGTGACGATCGCATCGTGGCTGCGCGCGAGCGCGGTCACGAGTTCGATATCCAGCGGCTTCACGAAGCGCATGTTGGCAACCGTCGCGTCGAGACGCTCGCCCGCCTCGAGCGCCGGGTAGAGCAGCGTGCCGAACGCCAGAATCGCGATGCGCTGACCGCGGCTTCGCGTCTCGCGCCGCAATTCCCCCCTGCCGAACGGCAGATCCTTCAGCCCCGGCTGAACCTCGGCGCCGATGCCCGCACCGCGCGGATAGCGCACCGCCGTCGGCCCGGCGTGGCGGAATGCCGTCGTCAGCATTTGACGGCACTCGTTCTCGTCCGCCGGCGCCATCACGCTCATATTCGGAATGCAGCGCAGGTAGGCGATATCGTAGGCGCCGGCATGGGTCGGTCCATCGGCGCCGACGATGCCCGCGCGGTCGAGCGCGAAGACGACCGGCAGGTTCTGCAGCGCAACGTCGTGGATCAACTGGTCGTAGGCGCGCTGCAGGAAGGTCGAATAGATCGCGACGACCGGCTTCAGACCCTCGCAGGCCAGGCCCGCGGCAAACGTCACCGCATGCTGCTCGGCGATGCCGACGTCGTGGTAGCGCGTCGGAAAGCGGCGCTCGAACTCGACCATGCCCGAGCCTTCGCGCATCGCCGGCGTGATGCCGACGAGACGCTCGTCGGTCGCCGCCATGTCGCACAGCCAGTTGCCGAAGACCTGCGAGAAGGTCGGCTTGCCGGGCGCCGCCTTCGCAAAACCGACCGCCGGATCGAACTTGCCGGATGCGAAGTGATAGCGCACCGGTTCGGCCTCGGCGAGCTTGTAGCCGTAGCCCTTCTTCGTCACGACGTGCAGGAACTGCGGGCCCTTGAGCTCGCGCAGGTTTTCGAGGGTCGGGATCAGCGAGTCGAGATCGTGGCCGTCGATCGGGCCGACGTAGTTGAAGCCGAACTCCTCGAAAATCGTCCCCGGCACCACCATGCCCTTGGCGTGCTCCTCGAAGCGGCGCACGAGTTCGAACAGCGGCGGCGCATTGCGCAGCACCGTCTTCGCGGTGTCGCGCGCAGCGGCGTAGAAGCGGCCCGACATCAGCCGCGCGAGGTGGCCGTTGAGCGCGCCGACCGGCGGCGAGATCGACATGTCGTTGTCGTTGAGGATGACGAGCATGTCGGCCTGCGATACGCCGGCATTGTTGAGCGCCTCGAACGCCATGCCGGCGCTCATCGCGCCGTCGCCGATGATCGCGACCGCGCGGCGGTGCTCGCCCTTCAGGCGCGAGGCGACGGCCATGCCGAGTGCGGCCGCGATCGAGGTCGACGAATGCGCGGTGCCGAAGGTGTCGTATTCGCTTTCGTCGCGGCGCGGGAAGCCGCTGATGCCGCCCAGCTGGCGCAGCCCCGCCATCAGCTCACGCCGTCCGGTGAGGATCTTGTGCGGATAGGTCTGATGACCGACGTCCCACACCAGGCGGTCGTGCGGCGTTTCGAATACCGCATGCAGCGCGACGGTAAGCTCGACCGTGCCGAGGTTGGACGACAGGTGGCCGCCGGTCTGCGACACGCTGTAGAGCAGGAAGTCGCGCAGTTCGGCGGCAAGTTGCTCGAGTTCGCCGCGCGACAGCCGGCGCACGTCGGCCGGGCTGTTGATGGTCTCGAGCAGGGCGTATTTCATCATCGGTCGTCGTCGCCCGCGGCCGGCACCGGCATGCACGCCGTGTGGCAACGCTTCGGGCATCCTGAAGTCGTCATGTTCAGCTGTCGCGCTCGACGATCTTGTCGGCCAGCAGGCTCAGCCACGCGGCCTGCGCCAGGCCGCTGCGGGCGAGCGCGGCGAGCGCGGTATCGCGCAGTTCGGCCGCGTGCCGGCGCGCCGCGTCCAGGCCGAGCACCGTCACGTAGGTCGGCTTGTTGTCGCTCGCATCCTTGCCGGCCGTCTTGCCAAGCGTCTCGGATTCCTGCGTCACATCCAGGATGTCGTCGACGACCTGGAATGCGAGGCCGATGGCGTCGCCATACTCGGACAACGCCTGCCACGCGGCGGGCGTCGTCGTGCCGCAGGCGGCACCCATCAGCACGCTCGCCTGCAGCAGCGCACCGGTCTTGCGGTGGTGCATGTCGCGCAGCGTGCGTTCGTCCAGCGGCCGGCCGATGCTGACGAGGTCGATCGCCTGCCCGCCCGCCATGCCGGCGTGTCCGGCCGCACGCGCGAGCAGCGCGCACAGCCGCGCCTGCAATGCGGGCGGCACGCCATGCGGCCCGGGCAGCGCGGTCAGCGAGTTCGCGCACGGCGTCAGCACCTCGAACGCGAGCGCCTGCATCGCGTCGCCGGCGAGCATCGCCTGCGCTTCGCCGTATCGAACGTGGACGGTCGGCTTGCCGCGGCGCAGGATGTCGTTGTCCATGCACGGCATATCGTCGTGAACGAGCGAATAGGCGTGGATCAGCTCGACCGCGCAGGCCGCCCGCATCGCCGCGTCCTGGTTGCCGTGCACCGCCTGGGCGGCCGCGAGGACGAGCAGCGGCCGCACACGCTTGCCGCCGTCGAGCACGCCGTAGCGCATCGCCAGACCGAGCCCGGCCGGCGCATCCGTCGGCACCCAGCGTTCGAGCGCGCGCTCGACGGCGTCGAGTTCACTGCGCATCCAGGCGTCGAAATCGGCAAGCTTCATGCGTCGATCCAGGGCTCGAGCTGCCCTTGTTCCAGTACCTTGACCTGCGTCTCGACCGCTTCGAGCCGACCGCGACAGAACGCGAGCAGCTCGGCGCCACGGCGGTAGCTTTCGATCAGGCTGTCCAGCGGCATCTGCCCCCCTTCCATCGCACCGACCAGGCGCTCGAGCTCGGTCAGGGCGTCTTCATAGCTGGCCGGCGCGGCTGGCGCGGGCGGGCTCGGCGAGGCGTGGGGAGACTTGGCCATCTTTCTTGGCAAATCAGTAATTGTAGTCAGCCCGCACCGTGCGCGGCGTTGCTTGGGCCCGCCCCGCGCGACGCTGGGTAGAATGCCGCTTCTGGCCGGGCCCGCCGGCCGACACCTGCCGCACGGGCCCGGTCGTACAGTGCCGGATCGGCGATCGCTTCGCCCGGCGGTGATGTTCATGCACAGACAAAGGAGCCGTGCAGGACCATGTCCGACCTGAGCCTGGCGCCGGGCACCCTAGACCGCAGTCACACCCAACTCCCGGTATCGGCCTATTTCGACGCCGCGCTGTTCGAGCGCGAGCAGGCGCGGATCTTCTCCCGCATGCCACGCTACCTCGGCCACGAGTTGATGGTGCCCGAGATCGGCGACCACTATGCGCTCGCGCAGGAGCAAGAGGGCCGCGCGCTGGTGCGGTCCCGAAGCGGCATCGAAGTAATCTCGAACGTCTGCCGGCATCGCCAGGCGGTGATCCTGCGCGGTCGCGGCAGCGTCGGTGCCGGCGGCGCCAACATCGTCTGCCCGCTGCACCGCTGGACCTACGATCTGCACGGCAAGCTGCTCGGTGCGCCGCACTTCGCCGAGGACCCCTGCCTGAACCTGCGCAACTATCCGACGCAGACCTGGAACGGGCTCGTCTTCGACGCCGGCGCGTTCGACGTCGGCGCCGAGCTCGCGACTATCGATACCGGCGCGAGCTTCGACTTCGCCGGCCACGTGCTCGACCGCATCCACGTGCACGAATGCGCCTACAACTGGAAGACCTTCATCGAGGTCTACCTTGAGGACTATCACGTCGGCCCCTTCCACCCCGGGCTCGGCAACTTCGTCACCTGCGACGATCTGCGCTGGCAGATGGGGCAATCGCACTCGGTGCAGACGGTGGGCGTCGCCAGTTCGTTCGGCAAGGCGCTCGGCCGCGCCGGATCGCCGGTCTACGAGCGCTGGCAGGCCGAAGTCATGCGCTATCAGCAGGGCCGCGTGCCGGCGCATGGCGCGGTCTGGCTGACGCTGTACCCGGCCGTGATGGTCGAGTGGTATCCGAACGTAATTGTCGTCTCCACGCTGCATGCGGGCGGCCCGCAGCGCACGACCAACGTTGTCGAGTTCTACTATCCCGAGGAGATCGCCGCCTTCGAGCGCGACTACGTCCAGGCACAGCAGGACGCCTACCTCGAGACCTGCGAAGAGGACGACGAGATCGCGCTGCGCATGGACCAGGGCCGCGCCGCGCTGCTGGCCCGCGGCGACGACGAGGCCGGCCCCTATCAGTCGCCGATGGAAGACGGCATGCAGCACTTCCACGAGTGGTACCGGCGCATGATGGACGCGCCGGGCGATCCGGCCTTTCCCGGCGCGGCCTGAACCACCGGCCCGAAGCCCACCGCCGAGCCTCGCGTGAGAGCCGTGCTGCGCACCCCGGCGGGGCTGATGGTGCTGTCGTCGCTGCTGTTCGCGCTGATGGGCGCCTGCGTCAAGCTCGCGTCGGCGCGCTATGCGGCGGGCGAGATCGTCCTCTATCGCGGCGTCGTCGGCATCGTCGCGATGTACAGCGTCGCCCGCCTGCGCGGCGGCACGCTGCGAACCGCGGTGCCGGCGATGCACTTCTGGCGCAGCCTGACCGGGGTCATCGCGCTGGTGCTGTGGTTCTTCGCGATCGCCAACCTGCCGCTGGCGACGGCGGTGACGCTCAACTACATGTCCTCGGTCTGGATGGCGCTGTTCCTGGTCGGCGGCGCGATCGCGCTCGGCGGCGCGCGTATCGATCCGCGCCTGATCCTCACCGTGCTGGTCGGCTTCACGGGCGTCGCCTGCGTGCTGCAGCCGGCGATCGCGCGCGACCAGATCTGGGGCGGCCTGGCCGGTCTGCTCTCGGGTGTGCTCGCCGCGACCGCCTATCTGCAGGTGACCGCGCTCGGCCGCAGCGGCGAGCCCGACTATCGGATCGTCTTCTACTTCTCGCTCGGCAGCATCGTCGCCGGCGCGGCGACGACACCGCTCACCGGCGGCCTGCACGGCCACAGCGCGCCGGGCCTCGCGCTGCTGCTCGCGGTCGGCCTGCTCGCGACCGCGGCGCAGATCTTGATGACCCGCGCCTATGCCAGCGGACCTACACTCGTCATCGCAAGCCTGCAGTACCTCGGCATCGCCTGGTCGTTCATCCTCGGCGTCGCCTTCTTCGACGATCCGTTCACAGCGCTCGCGCTGCTGGGCATGGGGTTGATCGTCGCCGCCGGCATTGCCGCAACGCGCCTGCGCCAGAGCGTCGAGCCCGCCCATGCCGCAAAACCGAGCGTCGAGCCATGAATCACTCCCGCAACACCCTCGAACGCCGCGCCGCCCGCCCGACAGCGAGCCCGCTCGTCAGCGCCGAGGCGCTCGGATCGGCCCTCGATGCCGGCGCGGAGATCGTGCTGCTCGATGCGCGCTTCGATCTGTCGGATCCCGAGGCCGGCCGGCGCGCCTTCGATCAGGGCCATCTGCCGGGCGCGCAATATGCCGATCTCGACCGCGACCTGTCCGGCCCGAAAGCGGCGCCCGGTCCGGCATTCACCGGCCGCCACCCTTTGCCGTCGCACGATGCCTTCGCCGCGACCGCCGGCCGTTGGGGGGTCGGGCCCGAAACCTGCGTCGTCGCGATGGATGCCCAGGGCAGCGCCTACGCCGCACGCCTGTGGTGGCTGCTGCGCTGGATCGGGCACGCGCGCGTCTGGGTGCTCGATGGCGGAATCGCCGCCTGGCTGGCGGCCGGCGGCACGCTGACCGCCGAGCCGGCGACGGCGCGAGCGCGCGCCCCGTATCCGCGCCGGGCCGCTTCGATGCCGACGGTCGATGCCGCGCAACTCGCCGGCGCCCTCGGCAGCGCCCAGGTGATCGACGCCCGTGCGCCGGAGCGATTTCGCGGCGACGTCGAACCGCTCGATGCGGTGGCGGGCCACATTCCGGGGACCCTGAACCGGCCTTTCAAGGACAACCTCGCAGCCGACGGCGCGCATTTCAAGCCGGCGGCGCAGCTTGCGCGCGAGTTTGCAGCCCTCTACGGCGGCGCCCTGCCGTCCGCCAGCGTGCACCTGTGCGGGTCGGGCGTCACCGCCTGCCACAACCTGCTCGCGATGCAGGCCGCTGGCCTGCCGGGCGCAGCGCTCTACCCCGGCTCTTGGAGCGAATGGTGCGCCGATCCGGTGCGCCCGGTGGCGCGCGGCGCCTGAATGCGCCGCCCGGCGACCGGACGCGCCGGCGGCAGGCTTCGACGTGAGGCAAATCAATCCTTATGATCCGGATCGAGGCACCATCGCATCCTCGGCCCTCAGAACCGCATCCGCGTCGACCCAAGGAGTTCCCATCATGTTCAAGCGCATCCTCGTCCCGACCGACGGCTCCGAACTCACGGCCAAGGCTGTCAGCGTCGCCATCAACCTTGCCAAGCCGCTCGGCGCATCGATCTATACGCTCAGCGTGAAGGAGCCCTTCCCCTACAGCGCGATCTCGGAGATGCAGCCGGTGCCGCCGCAGGAATTCTTCGACGCCCAGGAACGCATCGCCGCCGAACGCGTGAACGCCGTGCGCGCCGAATGCAAGACCGCCGCGATCGCCTGCGAAGCGCACACCATCGAAGCCGTCCACCCCTGGGAGGCGATCATCGAGCACGCGAAAAGCAACGCCTGCGACCTGATCGTCATGTCGTCCCACGGCCGCCGCGGCGTCACCGCGCTGCTGCTCGGCAGCGAAACGCAGAAGGTGCTGACGCACTCGACGATTCCGGTGCTCGTCGTGCGTTGAGCCCGTTGGACGACCTCAGCCGCCGTGCGCCAGCCGCACGACGACGACGATGATCCCCATTCCCGCCGCGAGCCAGGCGAGCTGCGCGGCGGTATCCCTGAACGACATGCGCTGCTGCAGCTGCGGGATCAGGTCGGCGACGGCGACATAGATGAAGCTGCTGGCCGCGATCACGAGCAGGTAGGGAAATAGCGCTTCCCACTGGCCGACGACGAAATAGCCGAGCACGCCGCCGGCCACCGCCGACAGGCCGGACAGCGCGTTGTAGGCGAGCGCCCTGCGGCGCGACAGCCCGGCGTTGAGCAGCACGATGTAGTCGCCGACCTCCTGCGGGATCTCGTGCGCGATGATCGCGAGCGAGGTGACGACGCCCAGCTGTACGTCGGTCAGAAAGGCGGCGGCGATGATGACGCCGTCGCAGAAGTTGTGGATGCTGTCGCCGAGCAGCACGCTCCAGCCGCCGCGCCCGGCCTGCAGGGCGTCGAACGCATGATGATGGTGGTGGCCGTCGCCCTCGTGGTGGTGCGTGTGGCGGTAGAGCTCGGCCTTCTCGAGGAGAAAGAAGAACATCAGCCCGCCGAGCAGCGTCGCGAAGAGGCGCTGCGGGCTCGCGTCGCTCTCGAACGCCTCGGGCAGGATATTGAGCAGCGCGGTCGCGAGCAGCACGCCGGCCGACAGGCTGACGAGATTCTTCACGAGGCGCGCGAGCAGCCCCACCGTCAGGCTGGCGGCGATCGCGACCGACAGCAGCCCGCCCGCGAATGTCGCGAGCACGATATGGAGCAGCGTCATTCGACCGGTGCGAAGGCGCGATCAGACGCGCGTTGTCTCGGGGGGCGGCGCCGGATGGCCAGCCCGCATCGCGGCCGCAACCGGCTCACGCTCACGCGACGCCGTGCGTCTTGAACCATGCAATGCAGCGCTTCCACCCCTCTTCGGCCGCTGCCTGGCGAAAGCTCGGCCGGTAGTCGGCATGGAACGCGTGCGGCGCGTCGGGAAAGACGACGAATTCGGACTGGCGCGCCGCCTTGCTGCCGGCGGCGAGCGCCGCCTTCATCTTCTCGACCGACTCGAGCGGAATGCCGGTGTCGGCGCCGCCATACAGGCCGAGGACCGGCGCCTGCAGGCCGGCGGCGAGGTCGATCGGATGCTTCGGCTGCAGCGCGCTGGACGTGCCGACGAGCCTGCCGTACCACGCGACGCCGGCTTTCGGCACCGCACTGTGCGCCGCGTAGAGCCAGACGATGCGGCCGCCCCAGCAGAACCCGGTGATGCCCATGCGCTGGGTATCGCCGCCATTGGCGCCGGCCCAGGCGACGCAGGCGTCCAGGTCGCCCATCACCTGCGCGTCGGGCACCTTGGCGATCACTTCCGACATCAGGCGCGCGATCTCGCCGTAGCCCTGGGCGTCGCCCTGGCGGACGAAGAGTTCGGGCGCGATCGCAAGGTAGCCGAGGTGCGCGAAGCGGCGCGCGACGTCGGCGATATGTTCGTGGACGCCGAAGATCTCGGAGACGACGAGCACGACCGGCAAGCCGGTCTTGCCGGCCGGCATCGCCCGATACGCCGGCATCTTGAAGTCGCCGACCGGGATCGTCACCTCGCCCACCGTCAGGCCGTCGCTGCTGGTGCGGATCGTCTGCGCCGCGACCGGCAGCACGGCGGCGGCAAAGCCGCTGCCGACGGTCCCCGCGATAAAACCGCGCCGGTTCAGGTCGCGGGACGGCGTCAAGCGGTCGATCTCGTCGCTGGAAAGGTCGATGGCGTCGCCGTGCATGGCAGTGTCCTCCCGGGCATTCGAAGTGGCCAATTCTAGGTAGGGCTAGGTAGGGCCAGGCCAGTGCCACCGGGGCGTTGCGCAAAAGTCATGACAATTCGGGCATGGACATGCAAGGGCAACCCCTTCGAACGCCGGCGCCGGAATCGCGCTGGCCCGATCATCTGGCGGCGATCGACCTCGGGTCGAACAGCTTCAGGCTCGAGATCGGCGTCGCGCTGCGCGGCAGCTATCGGCGCATCGAATATCTGAAGGAGACCGTGCGGCTGGGCGCCGGGCTCGACGCCGACGGCTTGCTCACCGAGGAGGCAACGCAGCGCGGCCTGGCGTGCCTCGCGTATTTCGCCCGGCGCCTGTCCGGCTACGCGCCGGCGCAGGTGCGCGCGGTGGCGACGCAGACGCTGCGCGAGGCGCGCAATCGCGACGCCTTCCTCGCCCGCGCCCAAGGCGTGCTCGGCCAGCCGATCGAGGTCATCTCGGGCCGCGAGGAGGCGCGCCTGATCTTCGCCGGCGTCGCCCGGCTGCAGCCGTCGCAGAAGCAAAGGCTGGTCGTCGATATCGGCGGGCGCTCGACCGAGATGATCATCGGCAGCGGGCTCACGCCCAAGCGCGCCGAGTCATTCCAGGTCGGCAGCGTCAGCCTGTCGATGAACTGCTTTCCCGACGGCCGGCTCACCGAGGATGCATTTCGCCGCGCGCAGATCGCCGCCGGCGCCGAGTTCGAGGAAGCGCTCGGCCCTTTCGGCCGCAGGCACTGGCGCGAGGCGCTCGGCTCGAGCGGCACGGCGGGCGCCGTCTCGCAGCTGCTCGCGGCGAGCGGCATCACCGACGGCAGCATCACCCCCGACGGCCTGCGCTGGTGCATCGCCCAATGCCTCGCCGCCGGCCATATCGACCGCCTCGCCCTGCCCGGCCTGCGCGACGACCGGCGCGCGGTGATCGCCGGCGGCCTCGCGATCCTGTACACGCTGGCGACGCACTTCGGCATCGGGGTGCTGCATACCGCACGCGGCGCGCTGCGCCAGGGGGTGATCTTCGACCTCGCCGAACGCCGCGCCGCAACGCGCGATCCGGCGCGCGCGCACGATATGCGCGACGCGTCGGTGCTCGAGCTGCAACGCCGCTTCCTGGTCGATACCGGGCACGCGGCGCGCGTCGCCGCGGTTGCCGACACGTTCTACACCACGCTGCGCCTGCCGGCGGGCAACGGCCTGCCGCGCGAGCAGCGGCGCGAACTGCGGCGCGAACTGCAATGGGCCGCCGCGCTGCACGAGATGGGCATGATGGTTTCGCACCACGACCATCATCGCCACAGCGCCTATCTGCTGTCGCACGTGGATGCGGCCGGCTTCTCGCAATCGCAGCAGCGCCGGCTCGGCGACCTGGTCCTCGCGCAGCGCGGCAGCCTGCGCAAGAGCGAGGCGGCGCTCGGCGCCGAGGAGTTCGCCTGGCAGGCGCTGTGCCTGCGGCTGGCGATCATCAAGTGCCATGCGCGATCTGGCGTCGACCCCCGCGCGATCGCCGTCGAGCGGCGCGGCGCCGAGGTCAGGCTCGGTTTTGCGCCCGGCTGGGCGAAGCGTCATCCGCGCACGATGTACCTGCTCGGCGAGGAGGTCGCCGCCTGGGAGCGCGGCGGACCGCTGAAGTTGCGCCTCGACAGTCCGCGCTAGCGCCGCTACAGCGCGTCGACGCTCTGCACCGCATGCAGCGTGATCTGCGCTTCGCCTTCGCGCTCGCGCAGCCGCAGCCACCAGATGGCGGCCTTCTTGACCGCCCAGGACTGGTCTGCGCCCGCCAGCAGGCGTGCCGCCGCCATCCCGAGCGTCGGCTGGTGGCCGACGACGAGCACCGGCACGCTGCTGCCGGGCCAGCCCGCGGCGACGAGCAGATCATCGACCGACGCCTCCGGCGCGATCGATGCCACCGTCTTGAACTTGCGCTCCAGCGCCTGCGCGGTCTGCTGGCAGCGCAGCGCGGGGCTGGCGATGATGCGCGTCGAGTCGGCAAGCCGAGCGTTGAGCCACTGCGCCATGCGGCGCGCCTGTCGTTCGCCCTTGGGCGTCAGCGCGCGCCGCGCGTCGTCCAGGCCGGGGCGGATGATTTCGGCTTCGGCGTGCCGCCAGAGTATGAGGTCCATGCTTTCTTCCTTCATCGGTTGGCGCGCAGCCGTTGCATCAGGGCCTGCTGCGCGCTCGCGCCCTCCGGGCCGAGCGGCCGATAGCTGCCGTCGCCCTGCTGCTGCCAGGCGTCCTTGGCGTCGTGCAGATACGGCACCAGGCATTCGTCGATCACGCGCGCGCGCAGCGCCGCGTCGCTCACCGGCCAGGCGACCTCGATGCGGCGGAACATATTGCGGCTCATCCAGTCCGCGCTCGTCAGATACAGCGCCTCGTCGCGCGGGCCATCGCCCCAGAGAAAATACAGGATGCGGGTGTGCTCGAGAAAGCGCCCGACCACCGATCGCACGCGGATGCGTTCGGTCAGCCCGGAGCGGCCGGGCGGCAGCAGGCAGGCACCGCGCACGATCAGATCGATCTCGGCGCCGGCCTGCCCGGCTTCGACCAGCGCCTGGATCAGCGCCACGTCGGTCAGCGCGTTGAGCTTGAGGACGATGCGCGCGCTGCGCCCGGCGCGCGCGGCGCGCGCCACCTGTTCGACGCGCGCGAGCATCGCGCCGTGCAGCGTGAACGGCGCCTGCAGCAGCTTGGCGAGCGGCCGCGTCTTGCCCAGGCTCGCGAGCTGCTGGAAGACGCTCGCCGCATCGGCGGTCAGCTTGGCGTCGGCGCTCATCATGCTCAGGTCGGTATACAGCCGCGCCGTCTTCGGGTTGTAGTTGCCGGTCGACAGGTGCACGTAGCGGCGCAGCACGGGGCGCTTGGGCGTGCCCTCGCGGCGCGTGACGAGCAGCAGCTTGGCGTGCGTCTTCAGGCCGACGACGCCGTAGACGACCTGCGCGCCGATCGCCTCGAGGCGCTCGGCCCAGTTGATATTGGCCTCCTCGTCGAAGCGCGCCTTGAGCTCGACGATGCACATCACCTCCTTGCCGCGGCGCACCGCCTCGAGCAGCAGCTCCATGAGCGGCGACTCGCCGCCGGTGCGGTAGATCGTCTGCTTGATCGCCAGCACGTCGGGGTCGTGCACCGCCTCGCGCAGAAACTGCACCACCGGATCGAACGATTCGAACGGATGGTGCAGCAGCAGGTCGCCCTGCTCGAGCCGCTCGAAGACCGACTGCGCGCGCGGCCAGCTCGCCGGCCACGACGGCGCATAGGGCGCGAAGTGCAGCGCCGGAGCCTTCGCGGCGTCGATCAAGGCATTCAGACGCACCAGGTTCACCGGGCCGTTGACGGCGTAGAGCGCGGCCGGCGGCAGCGCGAACTGGCCGAGCAGGAAGTCGGACAGGTCGCGCGGGCAGCTCCTGCCCACCTCGAGCCGCGTCGCCTGCCCGTAGTGGCGCGTCGTCAGGCCCGAGCGCAGCGCCTGGCGCAGGTTCTTGACCTCCTCCTCGTCGACCGCGAGTTCGGAGTCGCGCGTCAGCCGGAATTGCGAGAAAGCCTGCACGCGCCGGTCGAGGAACAGCTCGGCGAGGTGGGCGCGGATCACGCTCGTCAGCAGCACGAAGGCCTGCCTGCCGCCCGCCAGCCTGTCCGGCAGCCGGATCACGCGCGGCAGCACGCGCGGCACACGCACGATGGCGATCGAATTCTGGCGTCCGAACGCATCCTTGCCTTCGAGCCGGACGATGAAATTGAGCGACTTGTTGGCAACCTGCGGGAACGGGTGCGACGGGTCGAGCCCGACCGGCAGCAGCAGCGGACGCACCTGGGTCTGGAAGTACTCGTCGACCCATTGGCGCTGCGCCTTGTCGCGCTCGGCATGGCTGATGACGACGATGCCGGCGCGCTCGAGGTCGGGCATCACCTCGTCGTTGAAGGCCTTGTACTGGTCGTCGATCAGCGCATGCGCGGCGCGCGACACCGTTTCCAGGTCGCCGTCGAGCGCGCCGGCGCCGGGCAGGCGCGCATCCTCGATATAGTCGGCCAGGCGGACCTCGAAGAATTCGTCCATATTGGACGAGACGATGCAGATATAGCGCAGCCGCTCGAGCAGAGGCACGTCGGCGCGGCGCGCCTGCGCCAGCACGCGGCGGTTGAACTCGAGGATCGCGCTCTCGCGATTGAGCAGCGGGACGGCGAGTTTGGATGCGGGCATCGGCCGAGTCTACGTAGACGGGATGACACCGCGATGACAGCGCTCAACGGCGGTCAATCGCCGACCAGGCCGTTCCGGATCGCGTAGACCGTCATCTCCGAGTTGTTCGTCAGGCCGAGCTTCTCGAGCACGCGCGCGCGATAGACGCTCACCGTCTTCGGGCTCAGGCTGAGCTCGAGCGCGATATCCGACAGCCGCTTGCCGGAGGCGATCAGGACCAGCGTCTGCAGCTCGCGGTCCGACAGCTTCTCGTGCGCCTGCGCGCTGACCGGCGTCGTCAGGCTCTCGACGAGCATCTGCGCGATCTCGGGCGTGACGTATTTGCGCCCCTGGGCGACGGTGCGCACCGCGGCGACGACGAGCGCCGGATCGCCGCCCTTGTTGACGTAGCCGAATGCGCCGGCGCGCAGCGCGCGGATCGCATACTGATCCTCGGGGTACATGCTGACGACGAGCACGCGCAGCGCCGCGCCTTCGTCCTTCAGCACGTGCAGCACATCGAGGCCGCTGCGTCCGGGCAGGTTGATATCGAGCACCAGCACGTCGCACGGCGTGCCCCGCAGCAGGCTGCGCAGTTCGCCGTAGTCGCCCGCCTCGCCGACGACCTCGATATCGGGCGCGTCCGACAGCGTGTCGCGGATCCCGCGCCGGATCAGCGCGTGGTCGTCGCACAGGATGACGCGGATCATCGCGCGGTTCTCCAGGTCGTTGCGTACTGCGGGCAGGGTTTCAACTCAAAGCTCTCCCCACGCGCTCGGGTCGCTCTGCTCGTCGCGCAACAGGATGTCGACGCCGGCCGCCGGATCGAACAGCGCGTCGGCGCCGTCGAGCGGCACCGAAAGGATCAGCGTCGTGCCGCGCCCGTGGCTCGAGAGGTCGACCCAGCCGCCGACCGTGCCGGCGCGCTCGTGCAGCCCGCGGATGCCGAACGAGCGCGCCTTCTGCAGGTCGGCGCTGCGCAGGCCGCGCCCGTTGTCGCTGATCTCGAGCGTCAGCGTGCCGGCGGCGAGCGTGAGGTCGATCGCGACCTGCGTCGCCGCCGCGTGCTTCGTGATATTGGTCAGCGCCTCCTGCGCCGTGCGGTAGGCGACCAGCGGCACGCCCGGCGGCAGCGCGAGCGCGTCGCAGTCGGTGCGGAAGCGGCAGGCGACGCCGGTGCGCCGCTCGAAGCGCGACGACATCCACTGCAGCGCGGCGACCAGCCCCTGCTCGAGGATCGCCGGGCGCAGGTTGTGCATCACGCGCTGGCTCGCCTCGATCGCGTGGGCGACGGTCTCGAGGGCGCTCGCGACGCGCTGGCGCACCGCGAGCGAGTCCGAGTGGCGCGCGATCCAGGCCAGGTCGAAATTGAGCGCGGTCAGCGAGCCGCCGACATCGTCGTGGATCTCGCGCGCGATCGCCGCGCGCTCGGCCTCGACGCTGGTCTGCAGGTGCTGCGCGAGTTCGCGCAGCCGCTGCCGGCTCTGGACCAGCTCCTGGTCGGCGGCGCGGTGCGCGAGGCGCGTCTCGTTGGCCTCGACCGCGTGCAGCAGCGCCGGCACGAGGCGCGCCATATTGTTCTTCAGCAGATAGTCGCTCGCGCCGTTGCGCATCGCCTCGACCGCCGCGTCCTCGCCGATCTCGCCCGACAGCAGCAGGAACGGGATCGACGCGCCGCTCGCCTTCAGCAGGTCGAGCGCGACGAGGCCCGAGAAACCCGGCAGGTTGTAGTCGGAGAGGACGACGTCCCAGTCCTGCTCGAGCGCGCGCAGGAACCCGGGCTCGGAGTCGACGCGCGTCATCGCCACGTTCAGGCCGCCGCGGCGCAACTGCGCGTAGGTCAACTCATGGTCGAGCTCCGAATCTTCGAGGTGCAGGACGCGCAGGCAGCGCTCGGCGGTGGACGACATCATGACGCGAAGTATGCCGCGCCGCGACGCCGCGGGCGCGCCCGTGCCGGCGCCGGCGCTCATGAATCGGCCTGCACTGCCGAAATTGCCCCAAGCCCGGCCCACGCCGCCAGACCCGACAACGCGAGACCCATGCCGCCGACCCCCGAACATGCCGCGCTGCCCGGTGCGCGCGGCGCGCGGCTGCTCGCCGCGGTCGAGCTTCAGGACCACCTGAACCTGGTCGGCAACGATCTGGACCGGCTGCAGCGCCTGCTCGCCGACGCCTGCATCACGCTGCTGGCGAGCTTTCAGGAGGCGCATGCGGCGTTCGGCGCGGCCGAAGCGCAAAGCGCACCTGCGGCCACCCGCTCGGCGATCGCCGAGGCCCGCCGGCGCCTCGGCACCGCGGTCGTCGCGCTGCAGTTCCAGGATATGGCCTCGCAGCTGATCGAGCATTCGCAGCGCCGGCTGCGAAGCTGCGCCGACCAGATCGCGCGCGATGCGATGCCCGACGACGACGACGGGCCGGCCGCGGTCGAGGAAGCGCCGCCGCACCCCAATCCGGTCACCCAGGACGAGATGGACGCCGGCTCGGTCGAGCTGTTCTGAACCCTGTTCTAAAGCGTAACGGCCGGCGGCCGATATTCCCCCAGACTAGCGGAGCAACCTTTCATGCATTCCATCCTCGCCGTCGACGACTCGGCCTCCATGCGCCAGATGGTGTCGTTCACGCTCAAGAGCGCCGGCTACCAGGTCGTCGAGGCGGTCGACGGCCAGGATGCGTGGGAGAAGTCGGTCGGGCGCGATTTCGACCTCGTGCTGACCGACCAGAATATGCCGCGCCTGGACGGCATCGGGCTGACGAAGAAGCTGCGCGAGAACCCGAAGTTCAAATCGACGCCGATCCTGATCCTGACCACCGAGTCGAGCGACCAGATGAAGCAGGCCGGACGCAGCGCCGGCGCGACCGGCTGGCTCGTCAAGCCCTTCGATCCGTCCAAGCTGATCGAGGTGATCCGCAAGGTCATCCGCTGAGCGCGGCCGCGAGCCACGAGCGGCCCGACGCGCCATGAACCCCGACGCAGCGAAAGCCTCGACCGGCATCGACCTGACCCAGTTCTACCAGGTCTTCTTCGAGGAGGCCGGCGAGAACCTCGAGCAGATGGAAAAGCTGCTCCTCGGGCTCGACATCGAGGCCGCCGACGACGAGGCGTTGAATGCGATCTTTCGCTGCGCGCACTCGATCAAGGGCGGCGCGGCAACCTTCGGCTTCGACGATGTCGCCGAACTGACGCACCAGATGGAGACGCTGCTCGACAAGCTGCGCCGGCGCGAACTCGCACCGAGCAGCGCGATGGTCGACGCCCTGCTGCAATCCGGCGACGCGCTGCGCGCGCAGCTCGCGCGCCACCAGGGCGCGGCCGGCGAAGCGGTCGATACCGATGCGCTGCGGCGCGATATCCGCGCACTTGCATCCGGGCCGGGGCAGGCGCCGGCAGCGCCGGCCACGGCGCGCATCGAAGAGCCGCTGCCTGCCGCGGCGCCGGCCGCGCCAAGCGGCGCGCTGGCGCGTCAGATCGAGCTGACGGTCGGCCCGCTGGACCGCCCGGCCGACGCCGACAACCTGGCCGAGCTGTTTCGCGAGATCCCCGACCTCGGCACCATCGAACCGATCGACGGCGGCCTCGCCGCGGACGGCATGCGCCGCTTCAAGATCGTGACGACGAGCCGCGACGACGAGCTGCTCGACCTGTTCACCTTCCACATCGCGCGCGAGCAGATCGCGATCGCGCCGCTCGGCACCGGCTACGGGTTTCACGACGGTGCCCCCGGCGCACCGCCAGCGGCCGCGCCGGACCCCGGCTACGGCTTCTTCGAGCCGATTGCACCGAGCGCCGGCCCGTGCGCAGCGCACCGGCCAGCGGCGCCGGTCGCCAGGCCGCGGCCCCAGACCCCGGCGGCGGGCGCCGAGCGCGCGCCAGGCGCCGGGCTCGAATCGTCGACGCTGCGGGTTGCGGTCGAGAAGGTCGACCAGCTCATCAACCTGGTCGGCGAACTCGTCATCACGCAGGCGATGCTGGCGCAAAACGGCGCCGCGCTCGACCCCGCGCTGCACCAGCAGTTCAGCGCGAGTCTCGCCAACCTGGAGCGCAACACCCGCGATCTGCAGGAATCGGTGATGTCGATCCGCATGATCCCGATGTCGGTCGTCTTCAGCCGCTTCCCGCGCATGCTGCGCGACCTCGCCGCCAAGCTCGGCAAGAAGCTCGAGTTCGTCACCCACGGCGAGGCGACCGAACTCGACAAGGGCATGGTCGAGAAGCTGACCGACCCGCTCACGCACCTCGTCCGCAACGCCTGCGACCACGGCATCGAGCTGCCCGCCGAGCGCGCCGCCGCCGGCAAGGCCGAGCACGGCACGCTGACGCTGACCGCCTCGCACCAGGGCGGCTCGATCGTCATCGAGGTGCGCGACGACGGCCGCGGCCTGTCGCGCGCGAAGCTCTTGCAGAAGGCGCGCGACAAGGGGATCGACGCTCCGGACTCGATGACGGACAGCGAGGTCTGGAACCTGATCTTCGCGCCCGGCTTCTCGACCGCCGACGTGGTGACCGATGTCTCGGGGCGCGGCGTCGGTATGGACGTCGTCCGCCGCAATATCACCGCGCTCGGCGGCTCGGTCGAGATCGATTCGGCCGAGGGCTTCGGCATGCGCGTCTCGGTGCGCCTGCCGCTGACGATGGCGATCATGGACGGCATGTCGGTCGGCGTCGCCGACGAGGTCTATATCGTCCCGCTGTCGTCGGTCGTCGAGTCGTTCCAGGTCGAGGCGGGGATGATCCGCACGATCGGCGGCAGCGGCCGCGTCGTCGAGGTACGCGACGAGATCATGCCGGTGCAGGACCTCGAAGACGTCTTCAAGGTCCCGCGCGACGCCGCGGCGCCCGCCGAGCCGATCATGGTCGTCGTCGAGTCCGAAGGCGGCCGCGTCGGACTGATCGTCGACGAGCTGCTCGGCCAGCAGCAGGTCGTCGTCAAGAACCTCGAAGCCAACTACCGCCGCGTCGACGGCATCTCCGGCGCGACGATCCTCGGCGACGGCCGCGTCGCGCTGATCCTCGATATCGCAAGCATGGTGCGCCGCTCGCGCCACTGAGGCCGGCCGCGTCCGCCCGTTCAACCCCCACCTCGCCACCCGCCATGAAACTCCTGTCGTTGTTCCGCCAGTTCAGCATCCGCACCCGCCTGCTCGGCTCGCTCCTGGCGATGGTGCTGATGCTGGCCGCGCTCGGCGCAGTCGCCGTTTCGGGCACGCACCGCGTCCAGCAGCTCGGCGAGCAGTTCATGGCGGTCATGACGACCCAGGCGCAGCTCGACGCCCAGGTCGTCCTGCAGCAATCGATGACGCAGACGCTGTGGGTGCTCGGCGTGCTGCTCGGCGTCACGCTGGTCGTGATGGTGCCGCTCACGCTGCTCAATATCCGCAGCATCTGCAAGCCGCTGGACGACGCGCGCAGGCTGATCGACCGCATCGCGCAGGGCGACCTGTCGCAGGCGCTGCACGCTGACGGCAAGGACGAGCCGGCGGCGCTCGTTCGCGCGCTCGGCCGGATGCAGGCGTCGCTGGCCGAACTCGTGACCCAGGTCCGGGCGTCGACCGACAGCATCACGACCGCGAGCGCCGAGATCGCGAGCGGCAACCAGGACCTGTCGCAGCGCACCGAACAGGCGGCGTCGAGCCTGCAGCAGACCGCGAGCTCGATGGAGCAGCTCACCGGGACCGTGAAGCAGTCGGCCGATTCGGCACGCCAGGCGAATCAGCTTGCGTCGTCCGCGGCCGAGGTCGCGGCGCGCGGCGGCAGCGTCGTCTCGCAGGTCGTCGATACGATGGGCGAGATCAACGCCAGCTCGAAGCGCATCGCCGACATCATCGGCGTCATCGACGGCATCGCGTTCCAGACCAACATCCTCGCGCTGAACGCCGCCGTCGAGGCGGCGCGCGCCGGCGAGCAGGGCCGCGGCTTCGCCGTCGTCGCGAGCGAAGTGCGCAGCCTCGCCCAGCGTTCCGCCGAAGCAGCGAAGGAGATCAAGGGCCTGATCGGCGCGTCGGTCGACAAGGTCGATTCCGGCTCACGCCTCGTCGCCGACGCCGGCGAGACGATGAAGGAGATCGTGGGCTCGGTGCAGCGCGTCTCGGACATCATCGGCGAGATCACCGCCGCCGCGACCGAGCAGAGCACCGGCATCGGCCAGGTCAACGGCGCGGTGACGCAGCTCGACCGCATGACGCAGCAGAATGCCGCGCTCGTCGAGCAAAGCGCCGCCGCCGCCGAGAGCCTGAAGGAGCAGGCGGTGAGCCTGGCGGGCGTCGTCGGCACCTTCCGCCTCGCGGCGCTCGGCGCCGGCGCGACGGCGTACGGCCGGACCCGCGCGGCGGGGCCGCTGGCGTCGTCGGCCCCGTCCAGCGCTGCGACGCCGTCGGCCTCGGCCCCCGCCAGAGGGGGCGTCGATGACGAATGGGAAAGCTTCTGAACCCGCGAACCCCGGCGCGGCGCAGCCTTCAGCGCCGCGCGCGACGAGCCGATACAGACTGCAACCGCCCGCGCAACGAGGAACGAACATGGACATGATCGCCGAAGCCACCCACGTCGCCGCGCATGAAGCCGCCCGGCTGGCCGCGCCGCACGCCCTGCGCGCCACGCCGGTCGGCGGCGAATACCTGACCTTTCGCATCGGCGCCGAGGAATACGGCATCGATATCCTGAAGGTGCAGGAAATCCGCTCCTACGAGGCGCCGACGCGCATCGCCAACGCCGCCGCCTTCATCAAGGGTGTCGTCAACCTGCGCGGCGTGATCGTGCCGATCGTCGACCTGCGCATCAAGCTCGGCTGCGAGAGCGCCGAGTACAACGCGTTCACCGTCGTCATCGTGTTGAACGTCAAGGGCCGCGTCGTCGGCGCGGTCGTCGATTCGGTCTCCGACGTGCTCGAACTGGCGGGCGACGCGATCAAGCCGGCGCCCGAACTGGCGTCGGCGATCGACAGCAACTACATCACCGGCATCGGCAGCGCCGCCGAGCGCATGCTGATCCTGATCGATATCGAGGCGCTGATGGCCAGCCCCGAGATGGGCCTCGTCTACGCCGCCGGCTGACGCCGCACAGCGCTACTCGGCCGCGCGGCGAAGCGTATCGACGACCGGCTGGCGCAGCACCTCGCGCAGCCCCCACCAGCCGGCGCCGAGCGCGAGCAGCGCACCCGCCGCGCCGCCCGCGAGCGGCACCCACGGCGCCGGATTCCAGCTGAACTCGAACGCATAGCGCGCGAGCGCGCGGCCGACCGCGATCGCCGCGAACGACGCCAGCACCCCGGCGAGCGCGCCGACCCCGAGCAGTTCGAGCCGCTGCACGCGCGCCAAGAGCGACGCGCTCGCGCCGAGCGCACGCATCACCGCGAACTCGCGTGCGCGCGCCTCGCGCGTCGCGCTGACGGCCGCGAACAGCACGACGAGTCCGGTCGCGAGCGTGAAGCCGAACAGGAACTCGATCGCGCGGATGACCTGGTCGAGCACGCTCTGCACCTGGCCCAGCGTCGCCGACACGTCGACGTTCGTGACGTTCGGAAACTCGCGCGACAGCGCATTGTCGAAGCCCGCGGTCCGCGGCGCGCGAAACGCGGCGATAAACGTCGTCGGCACGCCGGGCATCCGCGCGCGCGGGAACATGACGAAGAAGTTGACCCGCATCGACGCCCAATCGACCTTGCGCAGGCTCGTGATGCGGCCTTCGACCGGCACGCCCGCGATATCGAAGCGCAGGCGGTCGCCGAGCTTCAGGCCGAGCTCCAGCGCGAGCCCTTCCTCGACGCTCAAGGCATCGGCCTCCTCGCTTTGCCAGCGCCCGCCGGCAAGCTCGTTGTAGCTCGGCAGCTCGGCCGCGGTGCTCAAGTTGAACTCGCGCTCGACGAGCCGCTTGGCGCGATCCGCGGTGTAGTCGTCGGGCGTCACCGGCTTGCCGTTGACGGCGACGAGCCGGCCGCGAATCATCGGATACCAGTCGAAATGCTCGACCCCGGCCGCGCGCAGCCGGGCCTGGAACGCGTCGCTCTGATCGGGCTGGACATTGATGACGAACCGGTTCGGCGCATCGGGCGGCGACGCCTGCCGCCAGGCCGAGATCAGGTCGGTGCGCAGCAGCACGAGCAGGATCAGCGCGAGCAGGCCGACGGCGAGCGCCGATACCTGCAGCACGGCGAATGCCGGCCGGGCCGCGATCTGGCGCGTCGCGAGCACCAGCCAGCGCGGCGCGCGCGATTCGGGAACGATGCGCTTCAAGGCCAGCACCGCGATCCATGACGCCACGGCAAACAGCGCGACGGCGGCACCGAAGCCGCCGACCGCGATCAGGCCGAGCTTGATATCGCTCGCCACCGCGAGCAGCAGCGCCGCGAAGCCGAGCACGCCGGCCGCCAGCACGAGCGTGGAGGCCGGCTTGAGCGCACCGACGTCGCGGCGTATCACGCGCAGCGGCGGCACGCGCGACAGTTGCAGCACCGGCGGCAGGCCGAAGCCGAGCAGCAGCGTGAGGCCGACGCCGACGCCGAACAGCGCCGGCCACGCGCTCGCCGCCGGCAGCGCGGCGCCGACCAGGCCGGCGAGCAGCCAGATGAAGATGTAGTGCACCGCAAAGCCGATCGCGACGCCGGCCACGCTCGCCAGCACGCCGACGGCGGCGAACTCGGCGATGTACTGCAGCGCGATCACGCGCTGCGGCTGGCCGAGGACGCGCAGCATCGCGCAATCGTCGAGATGGCGGTTCGCGAAGTCGCGCGACGCAATGCCGACCGCGACCGCGGCGAGCAGCGCGGCGAGCAGCGCGACGAGATCGAGAAATTTCTCGGCCCGATCGAGCGTCTGGCGCATCTCGGGCCGGCCCGATTCGAGCGACTCGATGCGCACGCCATGCAGCGCCTCGCGCTTGATGCTCTCCTCGACCCAGGCGACGAAGGTGCCGACCGCCGCGTCGCGCCCGGGCGGCGCGGCGACGGCGAGGCGGTAGGTGACGCGGCTCGCCGGCTGGATCAGGCCGGTCGCCGGCAGGTCGTCCCGGTTGAACAGGACGCGCGGCGCAAAGCTCATGAAGCCGCCGCCGCGGTCGGGCTCGAGGACGACGATGCGGGTCAGCGTCAGCGAAGCATCGCCGAGCAGCAACTGGTCGCCGAGCTTCAACTGCAGCGCCTCGAGCAGCGCGGCATCGACCCACGCCTCGCCCGGCGACGGCGCCTGCGCGACCGTCTGCACCGGCGCGTCGGCCGCGTCCTTCGTCTGCAGCCAGCCGCGCAGCGGATAGGCGGCATCGACCGCCTTGGCCGCAACGAGCCGGGTCGCGCCGCCGCGCTCGTCGCTCGCCCGCGCCATGCTCGGGAAGATCGCGCTCTCGGCGACGACGAGCCCGAGCGCGCGCGCCTGATCGGCAAACCCGGCCGGCGCCGGCTGGTCGCTCGAGACGACCGCATCGCCGCCGAGCAGCTGGCGCGCGTCGCGCGTCAATTGCCCCGCGAGACGGTCGGCAAAGAACCCGACCGCCGTCAGCGCCGCGACCGCAAGCATCACCGCGAGCGCCAGCAGCCGCAGCTCGCCGGCGCGGAAGTCGCGCTTCAGCTGGCGCGCGGCCAGCGTCCACCAGGCTGCGGATCGTGCAGTGCGGCTGTTTGTCATCTTCGGCTCGATTCAGGTGCGCGCGCAGGTATCGCGTCACGAACGGGCGACGATACCGCAGCGCGGGCGCAGCATCGCCGCCAGCGAAGAATGGCGTCTTCAATCGCCGCGAATGCAGAACCGGGCCGCGAGTGATCCAATCCATCGCTCATGGACCTGCCCTCGCTCTTCGTCTCGCACGGCTCGCCGATGATCGCGCTCGAACCCGGCGCCGCCGGCGCCTTCCTGCAGCGCCTCGGCCCGGCGATCGACGCCGCCTTCGGCCGCCCGCGCGCGGTGCTCGCGGTTTCGGCGCACACCACGGCGCGCGCGCCGGCGCTGCTCGCCGCCACGCAGCACGATACGGTGCACGATTTCGGCGGCTTCCCACCCGCGCTCTATGCGCTGCGCTACGACGCGCCGGGCGCGCCGGCGCTCGCCACCGACGTCGCGGCCAGGCTCGCCGCCGCCGGCATCGCCGCGCCGCGCATCGACGAGGGCGGGCTCGACCACGGCATCTGGACCGTGCTGCGCTACGTGTACCCGCAGGCCGACATTCCCGTCCTGCCGCTCGCGCTCGTGCCCGACATGGCGCCTTCGAAGCTGTTCGCGCTCGGCGAGGCGCTCGGCGCGTTGCGCGGCGAAGGCGTGCTCGTGCTCGGCACCGGCAGCATCACGCACAACCTGCGGCTCGCCTTCTCCGCCCGGCCATCGCGCGCCGACCAACGGCATACCGCCGACACGACAGCGAGCGACGAGATCCCCGAAAGCCGCGCGTTCCGGTCCTGGTTTGCCGACCGCAGCGCGGCGCAGGATTGGGACGCCCTGTTCGACTACCGCCGCCACGCGCCGCATGCCACGCTGATGCACCCGACCGACGAGCACCTGCTGCCGTGGTACGTGGCGGCCGGCGCCGGCGGCCGTTCTGCCGCGCCGCTGCGCCTGTACGAAGGCGTATCGCTGTCCAGCCTGGGCATGGACAGCTACGCCTTCGGCGACACGGCAGCGGCATTGCAGGCGGCGCTGCGCTGAGAGGCCCGACGTCGCTCTTGGCATCGTCCGGCGCGTCGCGTCAGGCGGCACCCGGCAGGGGCTCATGGTGCGGCGGTCGCCGCTGCGCGGCGACTGCACTGCGGTACTCGCACCGGGGTCGTGC
>JACSRM010000121.1 GCA_014879745.1 Burkholderiaceae bacterium
GCGCCGGCGAGCTTCTTCTGCGCGGCCTGCGCTTCGCAGTCGGCGTTGGCGGCGAGCGTCGGCAGTGCGGTGGCCGCGGCAACGGCAAAGGCGAGGGCGGCGAACAGGGTCTTCATCGGTCGGCTCCGGGGTGTGGGGGGCGAAGGCTTCGTGCTTCACGGGCGGGCAGTGCCGCGCCGCGCGTATTGGAGCATTCGCGCCGCTTGCGCCGCAAGCCGGCGTGACGCGGCGCCGCAACGCCGGCTCAGAGAATGCGCCGCGGATGGGCGAGCGCCTCGTGCGCCGCGTGCAGGCGGCGCACGAGGACGCGGATGAAGGCCTCGTCGAACGAATGGCGGCAGCGCGGGCCGACCTGGGCGAGCGACTCGGGCGTGAACGAGATCGTCGTCGCCGGTTTGCTGACGACGACGTCGGCGCTGTGCCGCCGCAGCTCGACACTCGGCGCGAGGTAGGCCATCTCGCCGACCGAGGTGCCGGCGCCGAGCTGGGCGACCTTCTGGCCATCGCGAAAGACTTCCACCTCGCCCTGCGCGACGATGTGAAAGCTGCGGCCCTCCTCGCCCTTGCGGTAGAGCGCGTGGCCGAAGCTCAGGCGCTGCCAGCTCGCGCGGTGCACGACCTCCCAGAGTTCGACATCGCCGAAGCTCGAGAAGAATTCCAGGCTGCGCAGCAGCGTGAAGCGCTCCGAGTCGAGCACGCCCTGCAGCTGGCCGCGCGGCACCTCGCGGTTCGTGATCAGCGCGGAGAGCGCCTGCGAGAACTCGTCCCAGTCCGCCTGCCGGTCCTCGGGACGCTTGGCGAGCGCGCGCAGGATCACGGCGTCGACGCCGGCGCCGATATTGGCGCGCAGCGCGCTCGGTGCAACCGGCGCCTGGTGATAGATCTGGTTCACGAGCGCGGCCTGCTCCAGGGCGCCGAACGGCGGCCGCCCCGAGATCAGGTGGTAGAGCACGGCGCCGAGCGAATAGATATCGGCTCGGCAGTCGAGCGCGCTGCCGTCGAGCTGCTCGGGCGACATGTAGGCGAGCGAGCCGACGCGGTAGATCTGCGTCGCATCCGACCGGGTATTGAGGACGCTGCCGAAATCGGTCACCTTGACGTCGGTGATGCGGCCGTCGGCCAGCGTGACGAGCAGGTTCGCCGGCTTCACGTCGCGGTGGATCAGCCCCTGGCGGTAGACGTAGCCGAGCGCCATCGCGCACTTGAAGCCGAGCTCGACGATCAGCTCGAGCGGCTGCAGCCGGTCGGCGCGGCAGTACGGCCGCAGCGTGCTGCCCTCGACATACTCCATCACGATGTAGGGCTCGTGCGGGTCGGCGACGGCGTCGAAGATCTGCACCACATTGGGATGCTCGAGGCGGCCGACGAGGGCCGCCTCGGCGGCAAAGAAGCGCTCGTAGTAGCGGCCGTCGGTGGCATCGGCGAGCGCGCTCGCGCGCACCCGCTTGATCGCGACGTCGCGATCGAGAAAGTCGTCGTGGGCGAGGAAGACCTCGCTCGTCGCGCCCTCGCCGAGGCGGCGCAGGATGCGGTATTTGCCGATGCGCTCGGGAAGCGCCGGCAGGTCCGGCGCGGCAATGGAAGTGGCGGTCATGGCGTGGGGTCGGCAAACACGCGGGGCGCTCGGGCGCGCACGGCCCGAGGCGATCGGTGGCGCCTCGAGCGTGGCCATGATTGCATCGGGCTGCGCGCGGCGTTGCGGGAAACAGCGCCGGATTTGCCACCCAGTCCGCCGTTCGCCGGCCAAACTAGAATGCGCCGCATGGCCGACACTCCTCCCGCCCGCAAGCATTTCCTGCGCACGCGGCGCTGCAGCCGCTGATGCAGGCCGTCAGGCAGGCGTTGCTGCAGGCACTCGGCCGGGCTCTCGCCGAGCTCGCGCCCGGCCAGGCGCAGGCACCTGCCTTCGAGTCACCGAAGCAGGCGGCGCACGGCGATCTGGCGTGCACCGCGGCGATGCAGCTCGCCAGGCCGATGAAGCGCAATCCGCGCGAGCTGGCGCAGCAGCTCGTCGAAGCGCTCGGGCGCCAGCCGGCTTTCGCGCAATGGGTCGAAGCGATCGAGATCGCCGGCCCCGGCTTCATCAACCTGCGGCTGAAGGCGGCGGCGAAGCAGACGGTGGTCGCCGAGGTGCTGCAGGCGGGCGCGCGCTACGGCCGCCCGCCGACACCGGCCGCCGGCGCGCAGCGCAAGGTGATCGTCGAATTCGTTTCGGCCAATCCGACCGGCCCGCTGCATACCGGCCATACGCGCCAGGCGGCGCTCGGCGACGCGATCTGCAACCTGCTCGACTGGCAGGGCTGGGACGTGACGCGCGAGTTCTACTACAACGATGCCGGCGCGCAGATCGCGACCCTTGCCGCCTCGGTGCAGGCGCGCCTGAAGGGCTCCAGGCCGGGCGACGCCGACTGGCCCGAATCGGCCTACAACGGCGAGTACATCGCCGACGTCGCGGCCGGATTCGCGGCCAGGCAGTCGGTGCAAGCCGACGACCGCGAGTTCACCGCATCGGGCGATCCGGACGATCTCGACGGCATCCGCCAGTTCGCCGTCGCCTACCTGCGGCGCGAGCAGGATCTCGATCTGAAGGCGCTCGGCGTGCGCTTCGACAGCTACTTTCTCGAATCGAGCCTCTACGCCGACGGCCGCGTCGAGGACACCGTGCGCCGGCTCGTCGCGTCCGGCAAGACCTACGAGGACGGCGGTGCGCTCTGGCTGCGCACGACCGACTACGGCGACGACAAGGATCGCGTGATGCGCAAGTCGGCGCCCGCTGAAGTCAGCGCCTACACCTATTTCGTGCCCGATGTGGCGTACCACATCGCGAAGTTCGAGCGCGGCTTCACGAAGGCGATCAATATCCAGGGCGGCGACCACCACGGCACCGTCGCACGCGTGCGCGCCGGGTTGCAGGCGGTCGGCTTGGGCATCCCGCAGGGCTACCCGGACTACGTGCTGCACAAGATGGTGACGGTGATGAAGGGCGGCGAGGAGGTGAAGATCTCCAAGCGCGCCGGCAGCTACGTCACGCTGCGCGACCTTGTCGACTGGACCGGGCGCGATGCGGTGCGCTTCTTCATGGCGAGCCGCAAGGCCGATACCGAGTTCGTCTTCGACGTCGACCTCGCCGTCAGGCAAAGCGACGAGAACCCGGTCTACTACGTGCAGTACGCCCACGCACGGATCTGTTCGGTGCTTGCCAAAGGCGGCCTCGACGACGCGCGCCTTGCCGCGGCCGATCTGTCGCGGCTCACGGCGCCGACCGAGGCGGCGCTGATGCTCGCGCTGGCCGATGCGCCGGCGCTGCTCGCCCGCGCCGCGGACGACCTCGCGCCGCACGACCTTGCGTTCTATCTGCGCGATCTGGCCGCAGCCTTTCATACCTACTATGCCGCCGAACGTTTCCTGGTCGAAGATGCCGGTCTCGCCTGCGCGCGCCTTGCGCTGCTCGCGGCGACGCGCCAGGTGATCGCCAACGTGCTTGCGCTGCTCGGTGTCGACGCGCCGGAATCGATGGCGCGCGAAGGTGAGTCACCATCGGAGGGTGCCGCATGAGCAAGCCGCTGCCGGCCGCAAGGCGTTCGAGCCAGCGCGGCGGCTTCGTCCTCGGCCTCATCGCCGGCCTGCTCGCCGGGCTTGCGCTCGCGCTGGGCGTTGCGCTCTACATGACGAAGGTATCGCTGCCGTTTATCGACAAGGTGCCGCAGCGCAGCGCCGAGCAGGATGCGGCGCAGGCCGAGAAGAACCGCAACTGGGATCCGAATGCGCCCCTTGCGGGCAAGGGCGCGCAGAAGGCCGGCGGCGCGACCGCGACATCTTCGGGCGCGACGACCGCGGTCCCCGCCGCGAACCCGGCCGAAACGGCGGGCACGACGCCTGCAACGGCCGCCGATGCCGTCGGCGCCGCGTCGGCCGTGGCGGCGACCGTGCAGCCGGTGAACTACTTCGTTCAGGCCGGCGCCTACGCCCGCAGCGACGATGCCGAACAGCAGCGCGCCAACCTTGGCCTGCTCGGCATGCAGGCCAAGGTGACCGAGCGCGAACAGGCTGGGCGAACCGTCTACCGCGTGCGCATCGGCCCGTTCGAGCGCAAGGAGGATGCCGACGCGGCGAAGGAGCGGCTCGCCGGCGCCGGGGTCGATGCGGCCATCGTGCGCGTCCAGCGTTGAACCATTCGCGCGGGACGCGTGTCAATCAAGATTGTCTGCAATGAGGATGGAACATGAAGCGTCGTGAGTTCTCGACCGCACTGGTTCGAGGCGGTGTGGCCGCCGGAGCGCTGGCCGGCGGCCTGCCGTTGGCCGTCGCCCAGGGTGGCGCGCCGGTTGCCGGAAAGGACTACCTGGTGGTCAACCCGCCGGCACCGACCCCGGCCAACGGCAAGATCGAAGTCGTCGAATTCTTCTGGTACGGCTGCCCTCACTGCAACGCCTTCGAGCCGATGCTCGAGGCCTGGGCCAAGAAGCTGCCCGCCGATGTCGATTTCCGCCGCGTGCCGGTCGCGTTCCGCGAGGAGCCGTTCGTCGCCCACCAGCGCATCTACTACGCGCTCGAGGAGATGGGCCTCGTCCAAGCCATGCACGGCAAGGTCTTCGCCGCGATCCACGTCGACCATCAGCGGCTGGACAACCCGAAGGAGATTGCGGCCTTCATGAAGAAGAACGGCGTCGATCCGGACAAGTTCATGAGCTTCTACAACGGGTTTTCGGTCCAGACCCGGGCCAGGCAGGCGATGCAGCTCGCGCAGGCCTACAAGATCGACGGCGTGCCGTCGATGGGAATCGCGGGCAAGTACCTCACTTCGGCGACGCTGACCGGATCGCCGCAACGCTCGCTCGCGGTGGCGGACTACCTGATCCAGCGCACGCGCGCCAAGACCTGATCCGCGGATCATCGCGGGCGCGCGCCGGTCGCCGCGAGGGCGGTCGGCTAGAATCGCACGCAATTTCCGTGCCCCATGTCCAAGGCTCAACGCGACCCCTTTGCCAGCCGCTGGCTCGGCATCGCACTCGTACTGCTGGCATGCGTCCTGCTTGACTCACCGGTCCGGGCCGAGAAGGCGGACCGCGACAAGCCGCTCAATATCGAGGCCGACAGCGGACGCTATGACGATCTGAAGCAGATCGGCAGCTTCACCGGCAATGTCGTCGTCACCAAGGGCACGCTGACGATGCGGGCGGCGAAGATCGAGATTCGCCAATCCCCGGACGGCTATCAGTACGGGGTTGCGACCGCACTACCCGGCCAGCTCGCGACCTTCAGCCAGAAGCGCGACGGCGTCGACGAGACGATCCGGGGCGAGGCCGAACGGATCGAATACGACGGCAAGGCCGATACGGTGCGGCTCGTCGACCGCGCCGTGATCCGACGCTACCGTGGTGAGACGCTCGCCGACGAGACCGCCGGCAGCCTGATCGCCTACGACAACCGCTCCGAGGTCTTCAGCGTCACCGGCGGTCCGGCGGCGGTGACACCGTCCAATCCGAGCGGCCGCGTGCGGGCGACGCTGGCGCCGCGCGAAGCAGCGTCCGCCCCCGCCGCATCGCAGCCGGGCGCCGCGCTGCGTGCGACGCCGGCGCTCGGCGCCGCGGCGTCCGGGGCCGGCCAGTGAACGGCGGCGCCGAAACGCTGGCGCGCCTCGAAGCGAGCGGACTGAAAAAGAGCTACGGCGCGCGCGTCGTCGTGAAGGACGTCCACGTCGCCGTGCAGGGCGGCGAGGTGGTCGGACTGCTCGGACCGAACGGCGCCGGCAAGACGACGAGCTTCTACATGATCGTCGGCCTCGTGCGCGCCGAGGCCGGGCGCATCAGCATCGGCGGCGAGCGCGTCGACCGCATGCCGATCCATCAGCGCTCGCGGCTCGGGCTGTCGTACCTGCCGCAGGAGGCGTCGATCTTTCGCAGACTCAGTGTCGAAGAGAACGTGCGCGCGGTGCTCGAACTGCAGGTCGATGCCGACGGCCGGGCGCTGAAGAAGGCGCGCATCGAGGAACTGCTCGACGGCCTGCTGCGCGATCTCGCCATCGACAAGCTGCGCGACAACCCGGCGCCGTCGCTGTCCGGCGGCGAGCGCCGGCGGGTCGAGATCGCGCGCGCGCTCGCGACCCAGCCGCGCTTCATCCTGCTCGACGAGCCGTTCGCCGGCATCGACCCGATCGCGGTGATCGAGATCCAGCGCATCATCAGCTTCCTCAAGGGCCGCGGCATCGGCGTGCTGATCACCGACCACAATGTGCGCGAGACGCTCGGCATCTGCGACCGCGCCTACATCATCAGCGACGGCGAAGTGCTTGCCGAGGGCACGCCGGCCGAGATCGTCGAGAACGCGGACGTGCGCAAGGTCTATCTCGGCGAGCACTTCCGCATGTAGTGCGGCGTCGGCGATGAACGGCAACCGGTCCGCGCCGGCACGCGCAACGCGATGAAGCCCACGCTTCAGGTTCGCGTCTCGCAGCACCTGTCGCTGACGCCGCAGCTGCAGCAGTCGATCCGCCTGCTGCAGCTCTCGACGCTCGAGCTGCAGCAGGAAATCGGGCAGATGCTCGAGCAGAACCCGTTTCTCGAGAGCGACGACGAGGCCCTGATGCACGACGCTGCCGATGCGCCCGGCGCCGCACCCGGACCCGCGGCGGCCGCCGATCGCGACGACGAGGGCGGCGACGGCGGCGCATCGTCGGGCGACGCCGCCGCCGACGATGCACCGGGGCTGGACGGCGTCGAGTTCGGCGCCGCCCTGCGCGACGATTGGGAGAACGGCACCGAAGGCGAGGATTTCGACGGCATCGCCGAGTCGCCCGCATTGCCTGGCGCAGCCGCGCCGGGCGAGGAGGTCGAGGCCCAGGATCGCAATGCGGCCGACGAATCGCTCGCCGACCACCTGCGCGCGCAGCTCGCCTGCATGCGCCTGTCGGCCGAGGATGCGGCGGCGCTCGCGGTGCTGATCGATTCGCTCGACGACGACGGCTATCTCGCCGACCCGATCGAAGAGATCGCGGCACGCCTCGCCGGCGACGACGAGACGGCGCGCGACGAGCTGCTCGAGCGGCTGCAATGCGCGCTCAAATGGCTGCAAAGCCTCGAACCGACCGGCGTCGGCGCGCGCGACCTCGGCGAATGCCTGACGCTGCAGCTGCGCGCCATGCCACGCAGCCAGGCGCAGGCGATCGCGATCCTGATCTGCCGCCAGCATCTGGAACTGCTGGCCCGGCGCGATACGAAGAAGCTCGCCGCGGCGACCGGCGCCGACGAGGATCTGCTGCGCGAGGCGCAGGCGCTGATCGTGCGGCTCGAGCCCAAGCCGGGGCGGCCGTTCGCCGGCGCCGCGGCGCAGCCCATCGTCCCGGACGTCATCGTGCAGAAGGCCGGCCGCGGCTGGAAGGTCGTCCTGAACCCCGACGTCATGCCCAAGCTGCGCATCAACGACTTCTACGCGCAGGCGATCCGCGGCGCGCGCGGCGGCGCCGGCTCGCCGCTCGGCGCGCAACTGCAGGAGGCGCGCTGGTTCGTGAAGAATATCCTGCAGCGCTTCGACACCATCCTGCGCGTCTCGCAGGCGATCGTCGAGCGCCAGAAAGGCTTCTTCACGCACGGCGCGATCGCGATGAAACCGCTCGTGCTGCGCGAGATCGCCGACGAACTCGGGCTGCACGAATCGACGATCTCGCGCGGCACGACGGCCAAGTACATGGCGACGCCGATCGGCACCTTCGAGCTGAAGTACTTCTTCGGCTCGTCGCTCGCGACCGAGACCGGCGGCAATGCGTCGAGCACCGCGGTGCGCGCGCTGCTCAAGCAGCTCGTCGCCGCCGAGGATCCGGCGCGCCCGCTGTCGGACAGCGCGCTCAGCCAGATGCTCGAAGAGCAGGGCATCCAGGTCGCGCGCCGCACCGTCGCCAAATATCGCGACGCACTCAAGATCGCGCCGGCCAACCTGCGGCGCGCGATCTAGTGCAGTGTTCCACGCTATGCGAAACATAAAACCGCGTCTTTGCCGCCCTGGCGTCGTTGCGAA
>JACSRM010000353.1 GCA_014879745.1 Burkholderiaceae bacterium
TCCTCGAGCGTCTGGCGCACCGCCGGATGATCGCCCCAGGCGTCGAGCATGCCGACCGATTGCGAGCCCTGACCGGGAAAGACGAATGCAAAAGCGATCATTGCAAGTTCCTGTCCATCGGTTGTATCAAGCGCGACGCCTCCGAAGAAGCGCCGGCCAGCCTGCCTTCACCGCGCCGCGCAACGCGGGCGGGAGGCAATCAGTAGTCGAGCAGCACCGCGCCCCACGTAAATCCGCCGCCCACGCCTTCGAGCAGCAGCGTATCGCCGCGCGCGATGCGCCGGCTTCGAATGCCTTGATCGAGGGCGAGCGGTATCGACGCCGCCGAGGTATTGCCCTGCTCGTCGACCGTCACGATCAGTTTGTCCGGCGCCAGCTTGAGCTTGCGTGCCGTGCCTCGCATGATGCGCAGATTGGCCTGGTGCGGAATCAGCCAGTCGATGTCGACCTCGCTGCGGCCCGCCTTCGCCAGCACCGCGAACGCGACGTCGGCGAGGACGCCGACCGCGAGCTTGAAAACCGCCTGCCCGTCCATCTTCAGCAGCGGGTCGCCGCTGACGCGGCCGCCGGCGAGCGTGCCGGGCACGCACAGGATGCCGACATGCCGGCCATCGGCGTGCAACTCGCTCGACAGCAGTCCGGGGGCGTCGCTCGCCTCCAGAACGACCGCCCCGGCGCCGTCGCCGAACAGCACGCAGGTCGTGCGATCGTCGAAGTCGAGGATGCGCGAGAAGATCTCGGCGCCGACGACAAGCGCGCGACGCGCCGCGCCGGTGCGGATCATCGCGTCGGCGACCGTCAGCGCGTAGATGAAACCGGAGCAGACGGCCTGCACGTCGAACGCCGGGCCGCCGTGGGTGATGCCGAGCTTGGCCTGCAGAATGCACGCGGTCGACGGGAACACCATGTCCGGCGTCGAGGTCGCGACGATGATCAGGTCGACATCCTCGGGACGGCAGGACGCTGCTTCGAGGGCATGACGCGCCGCGGCAAGCGCGAGGTCGCTGCAGGCGACGCCATCGTCGGCGAAATGGCGGGCGCGGATGCCGGTGCGATCGACGATCCACTGGTCCGAGGTCTCGATGCCCCGCCCGGCAAGCTCGCGCGCCAGATCGTCGTTCGTGACGCGGCGTGGCGGCAGATGACTGCCGGTGCCTGCGATGCGCGTATAGCGGGTCGGCGAAGCGGAAGTCATGCGGCAAGCGTCAGGTCGGAGTTCGGCGGCGACGGCGGTTCGCCGGCTTCGGCAAGCGCCTGCAGCGTGTCGTGGATGCGATCGTGGACGCGCGCCAGCAGGCCGTTTCGCGCTGCATCATAAGCCCGCTCGAGGGCGTGCTCGAAGGCGAAGGCATCGGCCGAGCCGTGGCTCTTGAAGACGAGGCCGCGCAGGCCGAGCAGCGCCGCACCGTTGTAGCGGCGCGGATCGACGCGCGCCTTGAAACGATTGAGCACCGGCAGCGCGACGAGCGCGGCAAGCTTGGTCGCCAGCGTGCGCGTGAATTCCTGGCGGATGAAGTCCGACAGCATCGTCGCCAGGCCCTCGGAGGCCTTGAGCACGGCGTTGCCGACGAAGCCGTCGCAGACGACGATATCGGTCGTGCCCTTGAAGATATCGTTGCCTTCGACATTGCCGTGGAAGTTCAGCATCCCGCTTTCGGCCGCGCGGCGCAGCAGTTCGCCGGCCTGCTTGATCGTCTCGCTGCCCTTGATCGCCTCCTCGCCGATATTGAGCAGCCCGACGCTCGGCTCGTCCTTGCCGTCGATCGCGGCCGCGAGCGCGCTGCCCATGACGGCGAACTGCAGCAGGTGCTCGGCGCTGCAGTCGACATTCGCGCCCAGGTCGAGCACGGTCGTGAACGCATCGCGCCGATTCGGCATCGCATACGCGATCGCCGGGCGGTCGATGCCCTCGATGGTCTTGAGCAGGTAGCGAGCAAGCGCCATCAGGGCGCCGGTATTGCCGGCCGAAACGCACGCGTCGGCCGCCGCGGTGCCCGATTCGCCGGTCTTGAGCTGGGCGATCGCGACCCGCATCGACGAGTCCTTCTTGCGCCGCAAGGCGACCTCGATCGGGTCGTCCATCTGCACCACCTCGGTCGCGTCGACCCGGGTGCAGCGCGGCCATCTGGCGGCGGTGGCGAGCTCGGCCGCGCGGCCGACGAGCAGCAGTTCGGCCTGCTCGTGCTTGGCCAGAAACGCGCGGCACGCCGGGAGCGTGACGCTCGGGCCGTGGTCGCCGCCCATGCAATCGACGGCGATGCGCACCGGCGTCTGCATCGGGCTGGGGGCTGTCGTCATGACCGCCGTCGGGGGCTGTACGGGTCGGCTTCGATCCGCTGCAGCGCGGTGCGGGCCGGTGCGCGCCGGCGTGCGCCGCCTTCCGGGTTCAGGCGTCGGCCTTGGACTTCAGAACCTTGCGGCCGCGGTAGAAGCCGGTCGGGCTGATGTGGTGGCGACGGTGCGTCTCGCCGGTCGTCGGTTCGATCGCCATGCCCGGCGTCGGCAGGGCATTGTGCGAGCGGTGCATGCCGCGCTTGGAAGGCGACTTCTTGTTCTGTTGAACGGCCATGAGATTCTCCTGTGACCGGTCGCCGCCTGGCGCGCCGCCCGATCGCGAGGCACCCACGGCGCCTCGGCTGTGCTGAAACGTATTGCGCGACGGATCGGTGGCGCAGGTCTCCCTGCATGGCCCGGCCGCGAAAAGCCGTGAATTCTAGCATCCCGCGACGCCGCTGCTGGATCGTGGATCGGTACGCGCGGCGCCAGCGCAGCCGCGCTCAGTGCGGCATCCGCTTGAGGGCGGCGAGCGCGGCGAACGGGCTCTCGGCCGGACCCGGATCGTCGTGCGGATCACCGGCCCCGATCGGTGCCGCAAGCGGCTGCGGACAAACCTCGTGGCGCGGGACGAGCGGCAGCGCGAGCAGCAGTTCGTCCTCGGCGAGTTCGTGCAGGTCGAACGTGCGGCTGCTTGCCAGCACGTCGTCTTCGCTCTCGGCGTCGAGCGCGGCGGCCCGCTCTTCGCCGTCGACGAAGCGAAACCAGCGGTCGACCACGAGCCCCACCGTGACCGCCGACAGGCAGCGCTGGCAGGTCAGATCGACCTTCGCATCGAGCGTCAGATGCAGCCAGGCCTGCGCTGCCTGCCCCGCTCGCCGGCGCTGCTCGCCACCGGCGCTCCAGCGGACGCGATCGGCCGCGTCCGCGCCCGGCGCGACATGGCAGGCATCGCAAAGACGCTGCATCCCGGCCAGTGGCCAGTCGCCTTCGAGGGCGCCACCCTCGGCCGCGAAGCGCTCGATATCGAGCCGGCGGGGGTCGAATTCACGCGGTTTCATCGGCACAGTGTAGTGGCGCCGGCGCGGCGACAATGCTCGCATGCCGCAGCGGCCCGAACTCATCCTCGCGTCCACCTCGCGCTACCGGCGCGAACTCCTCGCGCGCCTGCGCATGCCGTTCTCGATCCGGGCGCCCGAGGTCGACGAGTCGGTGCGCCCCGGCGAGTCTCCGGCGGCGATCGCAGGCCGCCTCGCCCTCGAGAAGGCGCGCGCCGTCGCCGCGGCGCAGCCAGCGGCGGTCGTGATCGGCTCGGACCAGGTTGCCGATCTCGACGGCCGGGCGATCGGCAAGCCGGGGTCGCACGACCGCGCGCGCGAGCAACTGCAGGCGATGAGCGGCAGGACGCTCGTCTTTCAGACCGCGGTGGCCGTCGTCTGCATCGAGCGCGGCTACGAGGCGCGGGCGATCGTGCCGGTGACGGTGCGCGTGCGAACGCTGGCCGATGCCGAGATCGAGCACTATCTGCGCACCGAGACGCCCTACGACTGCGCCGGCAGCGCGAAGGTGGAAACCCTCGGCATCGCGCTGCTCGAAGCGGTCGAATCGGACGACCCGACAGCGCTCGTCGGCCTGCCGCTGATCCGCACCTGCGAGATGCTGCGCGCGGTGGGGATCGACCCGCTCGCGCCGTGAGCCCGATCGCCGAGCCCCGCCCCGGGCGGCTTTTCCTGGTGCCGACGCCGCTCGACTTCGGCGTGACGGCGGGCGCCGAGCACGGCGACTTGCAGGACACCCTTGCCCTCGGCGTGATCCGCCGCGCGGCGTCGTTGACGCATTGGATTGCCGAGAATGCAAAGTCAGCGCGCGCCTTTCTGAAGCGCGTCGATGCCGTCGTGCCGCTCGCGTTGCCGCTGCAGGCGCTCGCCATCCTCGAACTTCCGCGGCCCGCCAAAGGCGCCCGCGCCGGCGCAGCACCGCTGCCGGACGCGCTGCTTGCGCCGGCCGTCGAAGGCAAGGATATCGGCCTCGTCTGCGAAGCCGGGCTCGCGGCAATCGCCGACCCCGGCGCCGCCGTCGTGCAGGCGGCGCACCGGCTCGGCATCGAGGTCGTCCCCTTGCCGGGAGCGAGTTCGCTGCTGCTCGCGCTCGCGGCGAGCGGGCTCAACGGCCAGAGCTTCGCCTTCGTCGGCTATCTGCCGATCGACGAGGCGGCGCGCGCAGCGCGCATCCGCGAACTCGAGGCGCTTTCACGCCGTGCCGCGCAGGCGCAGTTGATGATCGAGACGCCGTACCGGAATATGGCGCTTCTTTCGGCCTTGCTCGCGCACCTGCAGCCGTCGACGCGTCTGGCGGTCGGTTGCGGGCTCACCTTGCCCGCCGGCTGGAACCGCAGCGACAGCGTCGCGGCGTGGCGCGCGCGGCCCACGCCGCTGCCGGCCGATGTGCCGGCCGTCTTCGCGCTGCAGGCGGGCTGAAGCCCGCCCTCAATCGGCCGGCTTGCTGCTGAAGAGCGCCGCGACGCGCCGCTTCGGTTTGATATTGGGCGACAGTCCGCGAAAGACCGGCGCGGCAGCGGCCTTCTCCCACGCCGGCTTCTCGGTCGAAGCGTTCGGCTCGTAGGGCTGGTCGAAGAACGGATCGCTCGATACCGTCTGCCGCGGTGCGGGTGCCGAACGCCAGCCGCCGCGCCGCGCTTCGACGCGCTCGCCCTCGTCGTCCGGCCGGCGGCGCGGACGCTCGAAACGCGGCGGGCGCTCGTCGTCGAGTTCGAGCGGCTCGATGTCGATCTTCCGCTTGATCAGCTTCTCGATATCGGCCACCAGCCGGCTGTCGTCGCGCGATACGAGCGTCACCGCCAGCCCGGACGCGCCGGCACGTCCGGTGCGGCCGATGCGGTGCACATAGTCCTCGGCGTTGAACGGCACGTCGAAGTTGAAGACGGCCGGCAGGTCGGCGATGTCGAGCCCGCGCGCGGCAACGTCGGTCGCGACCATGACGTCGACGTCGCCGGTCTTGAACGCATCGAGCGCCTTCAGGCGTTCGTCCTGCGACTTGTCGCCGTGCATCGCGGTCGCCTTCAGACCGTCGCGCTCGAGCGAGCGCGCGAGCCGCGCACAGCCGAGCTTGGAATTGACGAAAACGAGCGCCTGGCGGATGCCGCGCTGCTTCAGGATGCCGCACAAGGCGCGCCGCTTGTCGTCCGGGGCGACGCTGTAGAAGTGCTGATCGACATTCGTCGCGGTCGCATTCGGCCGCGCCACTTCGACCATCACCGGATCCTGCAGATAGCTCTGCGCGAGCTTCTTGATCTCGGGCGAGAAGGTCGCCGAGAAGAGCAGCGTCTGGCGCGCCTTCGGCAGATACGACAGGATGCGCTGCAGATCGGGCAGGAAGCCGATGTCGAGCATGCGATCCGCCTCGTCGAGGACGACGTACTCGACCTGGTTCAAGACGCAGTTCTTCGCCTCGATGTGGTCGAGCAGGCGCCCGGGTGTCGCGATCAGCACCTCGACGCCCTGCTTCAGGATCGCGGTCTGCGGCTTCATGTCGATGCCGCCGAAGACGACCGTGACGCGCAGGTTCGAATGCTGCGCGTAGGACTTGATGTTGGCCGCGACCTGGTCGGCCAGTTCGCGCGTCGGCGCGAGCACGAGCGCGCGCACCGGATGGCGCGCCGGCGACGCGCTGCTGTTCTCGTGGCGCAGCATCTTGTGCAGCAGCGGCAGCGAGAACGCGGCCGTCTTGCCGGTGCCGGTCTGCGCCGCACCCATCACGTCGCGGCCGGCGAGGACGAGCGGGATCGCCTTCGCCTGGATCGGCGTCATCTGCGTATAGCCCTGGTCGGCGACCGCCTGTTCGAGCTTGGGTGCGAGGCCGAGCGCGGAGAACTCGAGCGGCCCGCCCGGGTTGGAATCGCCGTCCTGCGCCTTGGCGCTCGCAACGTCGGGCTCGGCAAAAGCAATTTCATTCATATTCGGTAATTATCGCGCCTGACTTGTGTGCGGTGCAGCAATCCAGCCCTCCTTTGGAGTAACGCCACTAGAATCCGCTGCGCTCGCGCCACGTTGCAGCGGTGCGGGTCCCACTCCGACGATGAGCGCTTGCGCTCGACACAACGGCTCCGAATCCGGGCCGAAGGCAACCCGAATGATTCTCGTGACAGGTGGCGCCGGCTTCATCGGCGCCAATTTCGTGCTCGACTGGCTGGCCGCCTGCGACGAGCCGGTCGTGAATCTCGATGCACTGACCTATGCCGGCAACCTGGAGAGCCTGGCTGCGCTCGAAGGCGACGCGCGGCACATCTTCGTGCGCGGCGATATCGCCGATCGCGCGCTGCTCGATGCCTTGTTCGCGACGCATGCACCGCGCGCGGTCGTCCACTTCGCCGCCGAGAGCCACGTCGACCGCAGCATCCATGGCCCGGGAGCGTTCATCAAGACCAATATCGAGGGCAGCTATACGCTGCTCGAAGCCGCGCGCAGCTACTGGGCGGCGCTGCCCGCGCAGGCGAAGGCCGGCTTTAGGTTCCACCACGTTTCGACCGACGAGGTCTATGGCTCACTCGCCGCGGGCGATGCGGCCTTCACCGAGGAACACGCCTACGAGCCCAACAGTCCATATTCGGCGAGCAAGGCGGCGAGCGACCATCTGGTGCGCGCCTGGCACCACACCTACGGCCTGCCGGTCGTGACGACCAACTGCTCGAACAACTACGGGCCCTACCAGTTCCCCGAGAAGCTGATCCCGCTCATGATCGTCAATGCGCTGGCCGGCAAGCCGCTGCCGGTCTATGGCGACGGCATGCAGGTGCGTGACTGGCTCTACGTGACGGACCATTGCGCCGCTATACGCGAGGTCCTCGCGCGCGGGCGCGTCGGCGAAACCTACAACATCGGCGGCTGGAACGAGAAGCCCAATATCGAGATCGTGCGCACCGTCTGCGCGCTGCTCGACGAACTGCGTCCCGACCCTGCCGGCCGGCACGACCGCTTGATCACGCACGTGACCGACCGCCCCGGACACGACCGGCGCTATGCGATCGACGCCCGCAAGATCGAGCGCGAACTCGGCTGGCGGCCGACCGAGACATTCGACTCCGGCATCCGCAAGACGGTGCAGTGGGTTCTCGCCAATCCGCGCTGGATTGCCAACGTGCAGAGCGGCGCCTATCGCGACTGGCTGGCAACCAACTACGCCGACCGCGCGAACAGCCGATGAGGATTCTGCTGCTCGGCAAGAATGGCCAGGTCGGCTGGGAGCTGCAGCGCTCGCTCGCACCGCTCGGCGACATCGTTGCGCTCGACTTCGACAGCCCCGGTGAACTCACGGCCGACTTCACGCAGCCCGAGCAACTGGCGGCCACCGTGCGCCGCGTCGCGCCGCAGTGGATCGTGAACGCGGCCGCCCACACCGCGGTCGACAAGGCCGAGAGCGAGCCGGAACTCGCGCGCACGATCAACGCGCTGGCGCCCGGCGTCATCGCGCGCGAGGCGGCGGCGCTCGGCGCCTGGCTCGTGCACTACAGCACCGACTATGTATTCGATGGCAGCGGATCGAGGCCGTGGACGGAGGAATCGGCAACCGGTCCGCTGAACGTCTATGGGCGGACCAAACTCGAAGGCGAAGCGGCGATCCGGGCATCGGGCTGCCACCACCTGATCCTGCGCACGAGCTGGGTCTACGCCGCGCGCGGCGCGAATTTCGCGCGCACCATGCTGCGGCTCGCCGC
>JACSRM010000523.1 GCA_014879745.1 Burkholderiaceae bacterium
GTACTGGATGCCGATGGACCAGTACATCGGCGGCATCGAGCACGCCATCCTGCACCTGCTCTACGCCCGGTTCTGGACCAAGGTGATGCGCGACCTGAAGCTGGTCTCGATCGACGAGCCGTTCACGCAGCTGCTGACCCAGGGCATGGTGCTCAACGAGGCCTTCGTGCGCAGCGGCGCCGCCGGCGCGCGCGAGTACTTCTGGGAGCACGACCTCGAGATCGTCCGCGACGAGCACCAGAAGGTCGTCTCGGCGAAAGCCCGGCGCGACGGCCTGCCCGTCGAGTGCGAGGGCTGGACGACGATGTCCAAGTCGAAGAACAACGGCGTCGATCCGCAGGCGGTGATCGACAAGTACGGCGCCGATACGGCGCGCCTGTTCGTGATGTTCGCGTCGCCGCCGGAGCAGACCGTCGAGTGGCACGATACCGGCGTCGACGGCGCGAACCGCTTCCTGCGCCGGGTCTGGGCCTTCGCGATGCGCAACGAGGCGCTGCTGCGCACGGCCGGCGCGATCGAGTCGCCGCTGTCGCCTGCGGCGCGCGCGCTGCGCCGCGAGGTGCACGGCGTGCTGCGCCAGGTCAGCTACGACTACGAGCGCATGCAGTACAACACCGTCGTCTCGGGTGCGATGAAGATGTTGAACGCGCTCGACGCCTTCAAGGGCGACGGCGCCGCGGCGCTGCGCGAGGGCACCGGCATTCTGCTGCGCGTGCTCTACCCGGCCTGCCCGCACATCACGCACGCGCTGTGGGAAGCGCTCGGCTATGCCGGCGAATACGGCGATCTGCTCGACGCGCCCTGGCCCGAGGTCGAGGAAGCTGCGCTCGTGCAGGACGAGATCGAACTCGTGCTGCAGATCAACGGCAAACTGCGCGGCGCGATCCGCGTGCCGGCCAGTGCGGACAGCGAGGCGATCGAGGCGGCGGCGCTGGCGAGCCCCGATTTCACGAAATTCGCCGAAGGCCGCAGCGTACGGCGCGTGATCGTCGTCCCCGGCCGGCTCGTCAACGTGGTGCTCTGATGGCGGCGCCGCGGACGGCGCCGCTGCCGCGCCGCGCGCAGCGCTGGGCCCCGGCCGCTCTCGCCGCCGCGCTGATGCTGGGCGGCTGCGGCTTCGCGCTGCGGCAGGCGCCCACGCTGCAATTCCAGAGCGTGCAGCTGGCCGGCTTCTCGGCCACCTCACCGCTCGCGAAGGAGCTGCGACAGAATATCGAGTCGATTCCCGGCACGCGGGTCGTCGAGGCTGCCTCCGAGGCGCAGGTCATCCTCGAAGCGCTCGCCGATACCAGCGACCGCGCCGTCGTCGCCTCCACCGCAACCGGCCTGGTGCGCGAATTCGAGCTGCGCATGCGCTTCGAGTTCAAGCTGCGCACCCCTGGCGGCCGCGAGCTGATCGCGCCGACCGAGCTGACGCAGGTGCGCGACCTGAGCTACAACGAGGGCGTCGCGCTCGCCAAACAGTACGAGGCGGCGAGCCAGTTCAAGGCGATGCAAAGCGATATCGTCGCGCAGGTGATGCGCCGCCTCGCCGCGGTGCCGAAACCGTAGATCGCGCATGCAGGTCCGGCCCGACCAGCTCGCCGCGCACCTCGCCAAGGGGCTGAAGCGCGTCTATACGATCCACGGTGACGAGCCGCTGCTGGCGCAGGAGGCGGCCGATGCGATCCGCGCCGCGGCGCGCGCCGCCGGCCATACCGAGCGCCAGGTGCACACCGTGGCCGGCCAGCATTTCGACTGGAGTTCGCTGCTCGGTGCGTCGCAGGCGATGAGCCTGTTTGCCGAGCGCCAGCTGATCGAGATCCGCATCCCGTCGGGCAAGCCCGGCAAGGACGGTTCGGACGCACTGCAGCGCTATTGCGGGATGCTCGCCGACGAGATCGTCACGCTCGTCCTGCTGCCGCGGCTCGATCGCAGCCAGACCGCGAGCGCCTGGTTCTCGGCGCTCGACGCGGCCGGTGTCACGCTGCGCGTCGACCCGATCGAGCGCGGCGCGCTGCCGCAGTGGATCGCGCAGCGCCTCGCGCGCCAGGGTCAGCGCGTGCAGGGCGGCGAGGCGGGGCAGCGCGCACTCGCCTTCTTCGCCGACCAGGTCGAAGGCAATCTGCTCGCCGCGCACCAGGAAATCGTGAAGCTCGGCCTGCTCCACGGCGACGGCGCCGAGCTGAGCTTCGAGCAGATCGAGGGCGCGGTGCTCGATGTCGCACGCTACGACGTCTTCAAGCTCGGCGAGGCGGCGCTCGCGGGTCATGCGGCGCGCACGCTGCGCATGCTCGACGGCCTGCAGGCCGAAGGCACGGCGGCGGTGCTCGTGCACTACACGCTGGCCGGCGACATCCTCGCGTTGAAGCGCACGCGAGACGCCGTCGCCGCCGGCCGCCCGCTGCCGCTCGCGCTGCGCGAGAACCGCATCTGGGGCGCCAAGGAGCGGCTCTTCGAGCGCGTGCTGCCGCACCTGACGGCGGCCGGCGTGGACGAACTCGTCGTCGCGGCGCAGGTCTGCGACGGCCTCGTCAAAGGCCTTCGGAATCCCGCATGGCCGGATGACCCCTGGGACGGCCTGCGCCGCCTCGCGCTGATGGTCTGCGAACGGGCCGCCGCCGCGCCGACGCGCAGGCCGGGCGGCAACAAGGGCCTGCGGCTCGCGCTGACGGCGTAGCCCGCCGCCGCGGCCGCTCAATACCCCCGCTTGCGGTCGACGAGATGCTGCAGCGCCCGCCCGGCGCGCAGCGCGGCGACGTTCGCGGCGGCAACCATCGACGCGCTGCGCGGATCGGTCTGCGCCGCGACGTGCGGCAGCACGGTGACTCTCGGGTGGGCCCAGAACGGGTGCGCGGCGGGCAGCGGCTCGGTCGCGAAGACATCGAGCACGGCGTGGCGCAGCGCGCCGCGGTCGAGCGCGGCGAGCAGATCGGCCTCGACGACCTGCGCGCCGCGCGCGAGGTTGACGAAGCTCGCGCCGCGCGGCAGCAGCGCGAGCACCCGGGCGTCGAACAGGCCGCGCGTCGCCGAGGTCAGCGGCAGCAGGTTGACCGCGATCCGCGCCGCACCGAGCACGGCTGCGAGCGTCGCCTCGCCGTGGTGCGTCTCGACGCCGTCGATCGCCGCCGGGCGCGCACTCCAGCCCAGCACGCGATAGCCATTGCGCACCAGGCGCAGCGCCGCGGCGCGCCCCATCTGGCCGAGGCCGAGGACGGCGACCGTCGTCTCGCCCGCCGTGCGCTGCGGGCGCTGCAGCCAGCGGGCCTCGCGCTGCTGGCGCGCATAGTCGAACATCTCGCGCTGCAGCGACAGCACGGCCCACAGCGCGGTCTCGGCCATCGCCTCGTTCATCGCCGGATCGACCATCCGCGCCAGCGGCACGCCGGCCGGCAGCGTCGGATCGGCAAGCAGGCCTTCGACGCCGGCCCACAGCGACTGCACGAGCTCGAGTTGCGGCAACCCCGCGAGTGCCCCGCGCGGCGGATTGGCGACGATCGCGATATCGATCTCGCGCGCGAGCGCCGCATCGCGCTCGCGCAGCAGCACTTCGCCCGGCATCGCCTGCGCGAGCGCGGGCAGCCAGGCGTCCCATTCGCCGGGCGTGAAATCGGCGGCGACGAGGATGCTCAAGCGCGTGCCTCGTCGCAAAGCCGCGCCAGGGCGCGCCGCACGGTCTGCACGCGGACCGCGGCACGGTCGCCGGCGAGTTGCAGCCGTTCGGCGAGCGGTGCCGCCCCGCGCAGCGCGACGGCGAGCCAGACGGTGCCGACCGGCTTGCCCGGCGTTGCCCCGCCCGGGCCGGCGATGCCGGTCACCGCGACCGCGAGCATCGCCTGCGAATGCAGGAGCGCACCCTGCGCCATCGCGCACGCGACCTCGGCGCTGACCGCGCCGTGGCGCTCGATGAGCGCCGCATCGACGCCGAGCATCTCGATCTTCGCTGCGTTGCTGTAGGTCACGAAGCCGCGGTCGAACCAGTCGCTCGAACCGGCGAGCGAGGTGCACGCGGCGGCAATCAGGCCGCCGGTGCACGACTCGGCGGCCGCGATCCGCCAGCCGCGCGCGCGCAGCGCGTCTGCGAGCGCGGCCACCGGCGCGCCGAAATCGGGCGTATCGCTCACCACACGAACCTCCACGCCGCGATCACGAGCAGCGTGCACAGCGCGGCGACCAGATCGTCGAGCATGATGCCCAGGCCCTCGCGCAGGCCGATGCGCATTTCGCCGCTGGCACCCCGCCGCGGCTTGAAGCAGCGGTCGGTAAAGCCGACCGGGCCCGGCTTGGCGGCGTCGAACAGCCGAAACAGCGCGAACGCGATCGTCTGCGCCAGCAGGCTCGCCGGCGTGACGAGCCAGAGCACGATCCAGAATGCGATCACCTCGTCCCAGACGACGCAGCCGGGGTCGGGTTTGCCGAGATGGCGCGCCGTGACGGCGCTCGCCCAGCAGCCGAGCCCGAAGCCGATCACGATCAGCGCCGCCCATTGCGCATCGTCGAGATAGGGGCGCAGGATCAGGAACGCGGCCCAGGCCCAGAGCGTGCCGACCGTTCCCGGCGCGCGCGGCGCGAGGCCGCTGCCGAAGCCGAGCGCGATCGCGTGCAGCGGATTGGCGAGCAGGAAGCGCCACGTCGCGCGCCGCGCAGCGGCGGGCGGCGCGGGCGGCATTGCGGCGGCGTCGTTCATGTCCGGAAGTGGTCGAAGCTGCCCCAGGTCGCGGCGACCGCGCGGCCGTCGGCGTCGACGAGGCGCAGCCCCGGCTCGGCTTCGATCGCGCCGATGCGCGTCACCGCGACGCCCGCCGCGGCGGCGGCGTCGCGCACGGCGCCAGCGCGATCGGCCGGCGCGGTGAAGAGCAGTTCGTAGTCGTCGCCGCCGGCAAGCAGGCATTCGCGCTGTACCGCCAGCGGCTGCGCGGCGAGTTGCGCGCTGCGCGGCAGTGCGTCGACATCGAGCCGGGCGCCGACGCCCGAGCGCCGCAGCAGGTGCGCAAGGTCGCCCAGCAGGCCGTCGGAGATGTCGATCGCGCTCGTCGCGAGGCCGCGCAGCGCGACGCCGAGCGCGACGCGCGGCTGCGGCAGCTCCATCGCGCGGCGCACCTGCGCGAAGGTCTCGCCGGCCAGTTCGAGCGTGCCGCGAACCGCTTCGAGCGCAAGGCGCGCGTCGCCGAGGGTGCCGCTGACGTACAGCCCATCGCCCGCGCGCGCCCCCGAGCGCAGCAGCGCCTGCCCCGCCGGCACCTCGCCGAAAACGCTGATGCAGATGACGAGCGGGCCGCGCGTCGTATCTCCGCCGACCAGCTCGCAGCCGTGTGCGTCGGCGAGCGCGAGAAGGCCGCGCGAGAAGCCTTCGAGCCACGCTTCGTCGGCATTCGGCATCGAGAGCGCGAGCGTGAACGCGAGCGGCGCCGCGCCGCAGGCGGCGAGATCGCTCAGGTTGACCGCGAGCGCCTTGTGGCCGAGGCGCTCGGGGGCGACGGTGGACAGGAAATGCCGCCCTTCGACGAGCATGTCGCAGCTCGTCGCGAGCTGCATGCCGGGGGCCGGCGCGAGCAGCGCGCAGTCGTCGCCGACGCCGAGCGCGGCGCGCCGCGCCGGACGCGAGAAAAAACGCGCGATCAGGTCGAATTCACCGAGCGGCATCGTGCGAGGCGGAAGGTGGAGACATCGGCTGCATTCTCGGGCATCGCAACGCCGCGCCGGCAACGCGGCGGCGCCCATCCGCACTCCTACAATCCAGCTGCTCCCGCCGGGGCGCTCATGTGCGAGCCGCCACCGGCGCGCAGCCAGGAGAAGACGATGCCCGAACCCGATCCCGAGCAGGCCAAGCTGCGCCAGGCCGCACTCGACTATCACGAGCACCCGACGCCGGGCAAGATCGCGATCGCGGCGACCAAGCAGCTCGTCAACCAGCGCGACCTCGCGCTCGCCTACTCGCCGGGCGTCGCCGCGGCCTGCGAGGAGATCGTCGCCGACCCGGCGAATGCGTTTCGCTATACCGCGCGCGGCAATCTGGTCGGCGTGATCACGAATGGCACCGCGGTGCTCGGCCTCGGCGACATCGGCGCCCTCGCCGCCAAGCCGGTGATGGAAGGCAAGGCGGTGCTGTTCAAGAAGTTCGCCGGCATCGACGTCTTCGACATCGAACTCGACCAGCACGACCTCGACAAGCTGATCGACACCATCGCGGCGCTCGAGCCGACCTTCGGCGGCATCAACCTCGAGGACATCAAGGCGCCGGACTGCTTCTACGTCGAGCGCGCGCTGCGCAAGCGCATGAAGATCCCGGTCTTCCACGACGACCAGCACGGCACGGCGATCGTCGTCGGCGCGGCGGTCATGAATGCGATGAAGGTCACCGGCAAGGATCTGCAGCGCGTCAAGCTCGTCGCCTCGGGCGCCGGCGCGGCGGCGCTCGCCTGCCTCGGGCTGCTCGTCAAGCTCGGCCTGCCGCGCCAGAATATCTGGGTCACCGACCTGGCGGGCGTCGTCTATGCCGGCCGCACCGAGCTGATGGACGACGACAAGGCGTTCTTCGCGCAGCCGACCGCGCTGCGCACGCTCGCCGAGGTGGTGCAGGGCGCCGATGTCTTTCTCGGCCTGTCGGCGGGCGGCGTCCTCAAGCGCGAGATGGTCGCGACGATGGCGGCGCAGCCGGTGATCCTCGCGCTCGCCAACCCGACGCCCGAGATCACGCCCGAGGAGGTCAAGCTGGTGCGCGGCGACGCGCTGATCGCGACCGGCCGCACCGACTATCCGAACCAGGTCAACAACGTCCTGTGCTTTCCGTATATCTTTCGCGGCGCGCTCGACTCGGGCGCGACGACGATCACGGCCGAGATGGAGATCGCCGCGGTGCATGCGATCGCGCAGCTTGCGCAGGCCGAGCAGAACGAGGTCGTTGCCCGCGCCTACCTCGGCGAGGCGCTCGCCTTCGGCCCCGAATATCTGATCCCCAAGCCGTTCGATCCGCGCCTGATGATGCAGATTGCGCCGGCCGTCGCGCAGGCCGCGGCCGACTCGGGCGTCGCGACCCGGCCGATCGCGGATCTGGACGCCTACCGCGCGAAGCTGCAGACCTTCGTCTATGCGTCGGGAACGACGATGCGGCCGTTCTTCGACATCGCCAAGCAGGCCGCGCGCAAGCGCGTCGCCTATGCCGAGGGTGAAGAGGAGCGCGTGCTGCGCGCGGTGCAGGTGGTGGTCGACGAGGATCTGGCGCGGCCGACGCTGATCGGCCGGCCGGCGGTGATCGCCGAGCGCATCCGCAAGTTCGGCCTGCGCCTCGTCGCGGAGCGCGACTACGACGTCGTCAATACCGAGCAGGACCACCGCTACCGCGATTTCTGGCAGACCTACCACGCGATGATGCGCCGCCGCGGCGTGACGGTGCAGCTTGCGAAGATCGAGGCGCGCCGGCGGCTGACGCTGATCGGATCGATGCTGCTGCACAAGGGCGAGGTCGACGGCATGCTGTGCGGCACCTGGGGCACGGCGGCGATGCACCTGCAGTACATCGACCCGGTGATCGGCAAGCGCGAAGGCGTCGCGACCTACGCCTGCATGAACGGCATCCTGCTGCCGGGCCGGCAGGTCAACCTCGTCGACACCCACGTCAACGTCGACCCGAGCGCCGAGCAGATCGCCGAGATCACGATCCTCGCCGCCGAGGAGCTGCAGCGTTTCGGCACCGAGCCGCGCGCCGCGCTGCTGTCGCACTCGAACTTCGGCTCGAGCAACGAGCCTTCGGCGCTGAAGATGCGCGCCGCGCTCGCGATCCTGCAAGAGCGCGCGCCGTGGCTGCAGGTGGACGGCGAGATGCACGGCGACACCGCGCTCGACGCCGTGCTGCGCGGCAAGCTGATGCCCGACAGTCCGCTGCAGGGCGAGGCCAACCTGCTCGTGCTGCCCAACATCGACGCCGCCAATATCGCCTACAACCTGCTCAAGAATACGATCGGCGGCGGCATCGCGATCGGCCCGGTGCTGCTCGGCGC
>JACSRM010000289.1 GCA_014879745.1 Burkholderiaceae bacterium
CTACTGCGGCTTCTGGAACTTCAGCACGAATTCGTCGACCGGCGTCGGCGCGCGAAAGACGATCACGTCGCGCTGGTCCTGCGGGTGGCGCAGGAAGTCGCCCTTGGCGACGAGGCGAAAGCCGGCCGCCTCGATCTCGGCGATGACCGATGACTCCTCGATGCGGTGCAGGCTCTTCGTCGCGCCGACGCCAGCGCCAGCGACGGCCGAGTGGTCGGCGACGATGAGCACGCCGCCGGGCTTCAGCAGTTCGTACAGGCGCCGGTTCATCTTCGCGCGGTCGACGCCGAGCGGCACGGTGTCGTGATAGGCGAAGAAGAACGTGATCGCGTCGAGCTTGCCGACGCCGGGCGGGAGCGGATCGTCGTACGGCCGCAGCACATGCTCGACGTTGCCCATCACGGGCTTGGCCGCGCGCGCCGCGTAGGCCTTTGCCGCGGGCGGGTACTGCGGCGCCTGGTCCTGCGCGTAGACCTTGCCTTCGGGCCCGACCGCGCGGGCCAGCATCTCGGCGGTATATCCGGCGCCCGCGCCCATCTCGAGCACGCGCATGCCGGGGCCGATGCCGGTGAAGGCAAAGAGCGCCACCGGGTCGCGCCGCTCGTCGGTCTTGCGGTCGGCGTCGCTGCGGTCGGGCGCGGCAACGATCGCGGCGTAGTCGGCCGGCTTCTGGCCCGGCACGGTGGTGCAGCCGGCCAGCACAGCGGCGCCGAGGCACAGGATCAGCGCGCCAAGCCGCGATCGGAAGTGCAGGGTCATGGTGGGATCTCCTTGTTGCAAGCTGCGCGGGCGGCGGGCCGCCGTGTCCGCGACGATACCAAGGTCGGGCGCCGCCGCAGGCGGCGGCCGGCTGCGCGCCGCCGGGAGCGAATCAGAATCGCTCGGGGCCAGGCATGCGAAAGCGGAGCGTGGCCGAAGGGCTCTGCCAGAATATCCGGGCAAGGGGAATTCACGCGATGCGGATCGTCTTCGGAATCGTTGGCCTGCTGATCGCGGTCGCGATCGTCGGCCTGCTGGTCAAACAGCAACTGCACGCGCTGCGGACCGGCGTGCCGGAGCCGGAGGCGGCGAGCGCGCCGGTGCTGACGGGAACGCCGGCGCAGCAATCGCAGCAGTTGCAGCGCCAGGTGACGCAAGACATCAACAAGGCGCTGCAGCAGGGCATGCAGCGCGACGCCGACGCGGAAGCGAAACAGTGAGCGACGAGCGGCTCGCGGCCGACGAGTACGCGATGCGCATCGCGCTCGATCAGGCGCACAACGCGGCGCTCGTCGGCGAGGTGCCGGTCGGCGCGGTCGTGATGCGCGACGGGCAGGTGATCGCGACCGGCTACAACCGGCCGATCACCGAACACGACCCGACGGCGCACGCCGAGATCGTCGCGCTGCGCCACGCCGCGCACCTGCTGGGCAACTACCGGCTTCCCGAGTGCGAGCTCTACGTCACGCTGGAACCCTGCGCGATGTGCGCGATGGCGCTGCTGCACGCGCGCGTGAAGCGAGTCGTCTTCGGCGCCGCCGACCCGAAGACCGGCGCCGCCGGGTCGGTCGTCGATCTGTTCGCCAACCCGCAGCTCAACCATCACACCGAACTGACGGGCGGCGTTTCGGCCGACGCCTGCGCGAAGCTGCTGCGCGACTTCTTCGCCGAGCGGCGCGAGCTGTACCGCCAGCGCCGCGGCGCGGCGGGCGCCGCCGCCGACGACGAGCCGATTCCGGCCGGCGAGGCGGTCGAGATCGAGCACCCGAAGACCGAATGACCTCACTCACCATCTTCTCGCCGTCGGGCGTGATCGCCAGCGCCGCGCCGCTGCGGCGCGCCGCGAAAAGGCTGGTCGCGCTCGGCTTCGATGTCGCCCTCGACGCCGCAGCGCTGGCGAGGCACCAGCGCTTCGCCGGCGACGACGAGACCAGGCTCGCCGCGCTGCACCGCGTCGCGGCCGAGGCGCCGGATATCGCGATGGCATCGCGCGGCGGCTACGGCCTCACGCGGCTGCTCGACCGCATCGACTGGAAGCTGCTTGCGCGCAGCGCCGAGCGCGGCACGCGCTGGGTCGGCCACAGTGACATGACGCTGCTGCAACTCGGCCTCCTCGCGCACGCCGGCGCGCGCAGCTGGGCCGGGCCGATGGCGTGCTACGACTTCGGCCGCGCGTCCGAGGAGCATGGCGAGAAGGCAGTGCCGGCCGTCGACGACGTGACGCAAGCCTGTTTCGTCGAGGCGATGGACGGCTCGCTCGAAGCGGTCGGCTTTCGCACCGGGCCCGGCTTCGACGGATTGCAGGCGCGCGGCACGCTCTGGGGCGGCAACCTGTGCCTGCTCGCCTCGCTGCTGGCGACCAGCCACTTGCCGAAGATCAGGGGCGGTGTGCTCTTTCTCGAGGATGTGAACGAGCATCCCTACCGCATCGAGCGCAGCCTGCTGCAGTTGCACCAGGCCGGCGTGCTCGGTGCGCAGAAGGCCGTGCTGCTCGGCAGCTTCACCGAATTCCGCGCCTCGCCGCTCGACCGCGGCTATACGCTGGCCCGCGCGATCGAGCATCTGCGCAGCCTGACGAAGACGCCGATCTTCACCGGCCTGCCGTTCGGTCACGTGCCGACCAAGGTCTGCCTGCCGGTCGGCGCGAAGGTAACGCTGCTCGTGCAGGGGCGGGACGTCCTGATCGGGTGGTGATCCGGCGGGCCGTTCCGGGGCGTGGTGTGCCGCGCCGCAGCCGATGGCCTTATCATCGCGCCCTGCCTCGGGTCCGCGCGGTCACAAGCCGGCGTCGGCCGGAGGCAGATTGATTTGGGCCCGCGCATACCGTGCGCGGTCCGGTTGGGGTCGCCGCGCAAGCCTGCGGCGCCGGGTCGGGAAGGGGAGAGCCGCATGAACGGTCGGCGAAATTCGAGCGTGGGGTGCAAGCGGGCGCGGCCGATGGCGTGGCTCGCGGGTCTGGCTCTCGTCGCCCTCACGCTGCTCGCCGGCTGCGGCAACAACCCCTGGCCGCAGGGGTCCGAGGAATCGAACACGATTCACACGGCGATGAGCGAGAATACGCCGCGTCACCTGGACCCGACGGCGTCGTATTGGTCGAACGACACGGCCGTCACCTACCAGGTCTACGAGCCGCCCTACGGCTACCACTATCTGAAGCGGCCCTTCGAGCTAGTGCCGAAGTCGGCCGCCGCGGTCGTCGCGCCGGTCTACCTCGACAAGGACGGCAACCGCCTGCCGGATGACGCGCCGGCCGAACTCGTCGCCGAAAGCGTCTACGATGTGCCGATCAAGAAGGGCATCCTGTTCGCCCCGCACCCGGCATTCGCGAAGGATGCTCAGGGCAACTACATGTATCACCACATGAAGCCGGGCGAGCTGGGAGACCGCCGCACGCCGATGGACTTCAAGGAAACCGGCACGCGCGAGCTGACCGCCGAGGATTTCGTCTACGCGATCAAGCGCCACGCGACGACGCGCATCACGACGCCGATCTACGGCATCTTCTCCGAATACGTGCTCGGCCTGAAGGAGTATGGCGCGCTGATCAAGGAAGAAGACAAGAAGCTGCGCGAAGGGCTGGACCCGGCAAGCCTCGACAAGCCCTTCCTCGACTTTCGCAAGTGGCCGCTCATCGGCGCGACCGCGCCCGAGAAGGACCTGCTTCGGCTGCGCATCAAGGGCAAGTATCCGCAGTGGAAATACTGGATGCAGATGACCTTCACGGCGCCGATTCCGTGGGAGGCCGATGCGTTCTACGCCCAGTCCGGCATGGCCGAGCGCGGCATGACGCTCGACAGTTGGCCGGTCGGCACCGGGCCGTTCATGGTGACCGACTTCCAGAAGGACCGCCGCATCGAGATGGTGCGCAATCCGAACTACCGCGGCGAGCCCTATCCCTGCGAAGGCGCGCCCGGCGACAAGGAAAAGGGCCTGCTCGACGACTGCGGCAAGCCGACGCCCTTCGTCGACAAGATCGTCTCGACGGTCGAGCGCGAGGCGACGCCGCTGCGCAACAAGTTCCGCGACGGCTACTACGACCTCGAGATCTTCGAGCGCACCGACACCGGCAACAGCTACCTCGTCGAGATGAAGGACTCGGACGAGGTGCGCGAGGACTACCTGGCGAAGGGATTCAATTTCCCGCAGAGCTCCGATGTCAATATGTACTTCCTCGGCTTCAATATGCTCGACCCGGTACTCGGCGGTGGAGAGACGGCTGAAGGGCGCGAGCGGGCGCGCAAGCTGCGCCAGGCGATCGCGATCGCGGTCGACTGGGAGGAGTATTCGAAGATCTTCCCGAAGAAGGCCGGCGATACGGCGATGAGCCCGCTGCCGCGAGGCATCCCGGGCTCGCGTGAGGGCACCCCGGAGGGGATCAACCCGGTCACGCACAAACTGGTGAATGGTGTGCCGGTGCGCCGTTCGATCGAAGAGGCCAGGCAACTGATGGTCGAAGCGGGCTACCCGAACGGCCGCGACGCCAAGACCGGCAAGCCGCTCGTCATCGGCTACGACTTCTACGCCGTGCCGACGCCCGAGCGCAAGCCCGAGATCGACTGGGTCGTGCGCCAGTTCGCCAAGCTCGATATCCAGCTCGAGGTGCGCGCGACCGACAACAACCAGTTCCAGGACAAGGTGCGAAAGGGCAAGCACCAGGTGTTCTGGAGCGGCTGGAACGCCGACTATCCGGACGCCGAGAACTTCCTGTTCCTGTTCTACGGCCCGAACGCGAAGAGCGTCTCGGACGGCGAGAATACGTCGAACTACCAGAACCCCGAATACGACAAGCTGTTCGAGCAGCTCAAGTCGCTCGACGACGGCCCGCAGAAGCAGGCGGTGATCGACCAGATGGTGAAGATCCTGCAGCGCGACGCGCCGATCAGCTTCGGCTTCTTCCCCTTTTCGTCGGCCGCGGTGCAGAGCTGGGTCCACAACTCCGACCCCGCGATCCTGATCCGCGACCACGGCCGCTACCTGCGCCTGAACGTCGACGACCGCGTCGCCAAGCTCGCGGCGTGGAACAAGCCGCTGTACTGGCCGGTGGTGCTGATCGCGGCCGTCGTGCTGGCGGGATTCTGGATCGCGCGTAACAGCCTGCGCCGGCGTGAGCGCACGAATGCGCGCGGCGAGGTGCTCGCATGACGGCGCGCCGATCGCGCGCCGGCGCCGGCAGGATGGAGCGCGCCCGATGATCAACTACATCATCCGGCGCGTCCTGTACGGCGTGCTGATCCTCGCCGGGGTCAACCTCGTCACCTTCTTCCTGTTCTTCTCCGTCAATACGCCGGACGACATGGCGCGCATGAATATCGGCGGCAAGCGGGTGACGCAGGAGCTGATCGACAAGTGGAAGGTCGAGCGCGGCTACGACAAGCCGCTGTACTGGAACGACAAGGAGCAGGGGACCGAGAAGCTCACCGACACCATCTTCTGGGAGCGCTCGGTGTCGCTCTTCACGCTGCACTTCGGGCGCGCCGACGGCGAGAGCGCGGGCGATATCGGCCACGAGGTCGCGACCCGGATGTGGGTCAGCGTCCAGCTCGCAGCACCGATCTTCCTGCTGCAGGTGATCGCCAGCACGTCGTTCGCGCTGCTGCTCGTGATGTTTCGCCACACCCGCTTCGACCTCTGGGGCGTCGTGCTGTGCGTGCTGATGCTGTCGGTCTCGAGCCTGTTCTACATCATCCTCGGCCAGTTCCTCTTCTCGCGCGTGCTGCGGCTGGTGCCGATCTCGGGCTACGCGAGCGGACTGGATGCGGTGCGCTTCCTGATCCTGCCGGTGCTGCTGTCGGCGCTCGCCCGGCTCGGTACCGAATCGCGCCTGTACCGCGCAATGTTCCTCGAGGAGATCGGCAAGGACTATGTGCGCACCGCGCGCGCCAAGGGCCTGTCCGAGACGGTCGTGATGTTCCGCCACGTGCTGCGCAACGCGCTGATCCCGATCATCACGAGCGCCGGCAGCTACCTGCCCTATGTCTTTCTCGGCTCGCTCGTCTTCGAGAGCTTCTTCGGCATTCCCGGGCTCGGCGCCTACGTCATCGAGGCGATCAGCAAGCAGGATTTCGCGATCGTGCGAACGATGGTCTTCGTCGGCTCGGTGCTCGCGATCGTCTCCTACATCATGATCGATATCGCCTACACCTGGGCCGATCCGCGCGTGCGGCTGACCTGAAAGCGAGAGACCTCGAACGATGCCCAAGCTCGTCCTGCTCTGGACCGATATCGCGATCTGGCTGCTGGTCTGCGCGTTGATCGCCTATGCGCTCTATGCCCGCCGCCAGCCCGACCTCGCATCGACCTGGCGCAAGGTCTTCGCCGACAAGGCGGCGCTCGCGTCCGGCGTCGTGCTCGCGGCCTGCCTGCTGCTGACGCTGGCCGACAGCCTGCACTTTCGCAGCCTGCTGCCACCCGCCCCGGGCGCGCCGGCGGCGGCTCCGGCCTACGACGTGCGGGTGCGCTCGCTGCTCGATGTCGTGCTGCGCGATCTGGTCGATTCGCGCGAGTCGACCTACTCGCGGCCGCTTGCCTATGTCGGCTTCACGAAGGAGTCGCAGGATGTCGATGGCAAGACCTTGCGCGTCGCGCCGCGCCTGGTGCATGGCGGCGCGCACCTCACCGATCCGGCCGCTCAGTGGGCGGGCGATGTCGCGCGCCGCATCGTCCTCGGTCTGGTCTGGGGCATTGCCGCGGCCGCGATCGTGTGTGCGCTCTTTGTCGCGCTGCTGCCGGGCGAGGGGGGGTGGCGGGCGAAGGCGGGCGCGATCTGGCGTGGCGAGACGCAGATCCCGTGGCGCGTCGCCGCCTTCACGCTCACGTTCCTGTTCGCGCTCGGCGGCGTCATCTACTCGCTGATGGGCTACTACCACCCGTTCGGCACCGACGTCACGGGCAACGACGTGCTGCTGCAGACGCTCAAGAGCATCCGCACCGCGTTCGTCATCGGCACGCTCGCGACGCTCGCGACGCTGCCGTTCGCGGTCGTGCTCGGCATCATGGCGGGGTATCTCAAGGGCTGGGCCGACGAGGCGATCCAGTACGTCTACACGCTACTGTCGTCGATCCCGAACATCCTGCTGATCGCCGCGCTGGTGCTGATGGTGCAGGTCTTCATCGACACCCACCCGGATATGTTCGAGACCGGCGTCGAGCGCGCCGACGTGAAGCTCTTCCTGCTGTGCGTGGTGCTCGGCGTGACCGGTTGGCCGGGGCTTTGCCGCCTGCTGCGCGGCGAGACGCTCAAGCTGCGCGAGCTCGAGTACGTGCAGGCGGCCAACGCATTTGGCGTCAGCAACGCGCGCATCATGGTGCGCCACATCTTCCCGAACGTCGCGCACCTGATGCTGATCGTCACCGTGCTCGATTTCTCGACGCTCATCCTTTACGAGGCGGTGCTGTCCTACGTCGGCGTCGGCGTCGACCCGTCGATGAACAGTTTCGGCGGCATGATCAACTTCTCGCGCAACGAGATGAGCCGCGACCCGATCGTCTGGTGGCCGTTCAGTGCCGCCTTCGCCTTCATGGTCGCGCTCGTGCTCGCTGTCAATCTGTTCGCCGACGGCGTGCGCGACGCCTTCGATCCGCGATCGCGCGCCTACCGGCCGCGCAAGCTGCAAGAGAAACTCCTGTCGGCGACCACGAATGCTTGAAATCGACGATATCGAGGTCGCGCTCGACTCCGAGGCCGGCATCGTCCGCGCCATCGACAGCATGCGGCTCACGCTGCGGCGCGGCGAGACCTTCGCCCTCGTCGGCGAATCGGGCTGCGGCAAGAGCATGACGGCGCTCGCGCTGATGCGCCTGCTGCCCGAGAACGGGCGCATCACGAAGGGCCAGATCCGGCTCGCCGGCGACGATCTGCTTGCGCTGCCCGAGTCGGGCATGCGCGCGATCCGCGGCGGCAAGATCGGCATGATCTTCCAGGAGCCGGGGACGAGCCTGAACCCGGTGATGCG
>JACSRM010000498.1 GCA_014879745.1 Burkholderiaceae bacterium
CAGGGCGCGAAGTGAGTTACGCGGCACGACCCCGGTGCGAGTACCGCAGTGCAGTCGCCGCGCAGCGGCTACCGCCGCAGCATGAGCCGCGGAAGAGGGGCCCCGCGCAGCGGGGATCGAAGCGAGCGAATACTGCGAGGCGCCGACGAGAGGGCGATGCGAATCGTTTGGCAGAGTGGAGGCGCACCATGAGCCCCTGGCGGGTGCCGCCTGACGCGACGCGCCGAAGACAGCAAGGCAATCTCGGTGACGACCGCACTGCCACCGGGCACCCTTCAGCACTTCAAGGCCGACCTGCTCGACAGCAGCGGCGCCTCAGCGCTTCGATGAAGCCGCCAACGCAATCCCGCGCAATGCCTTCGCCAGTTCGCCTGTCTGCCAGATCGCTATGCGGTGCTCGGCGGCGAAGGGCCGGGCGCTGTCGGTCAGTTCGCCGAGGCAGATGCACAGCGCGTCTTGGGCTTCGGCCGCGTCGCGCGCGGTTTGCAAGGTGCGCAGCACTTCGACGCCGATGCGCGCCGACTTCCAGCGCCGCGCGCTGACGATCATCGTGCGGCCCTTGCGTTCGAGGATGAAGTCGACCGGCGCGGCGCCGCCCGGCGTCACGCCGTAGCCGTCGCGGATGAAGGCATCCTCGAGCGCCTTCGCGAATGCCGGCCAGGCCATCGCCGAGATCGCGGCGTGCGTCTGCGCGACCTGCGCCGCGCTTGGCGCGCGCCACTGGCGGATCGCGGCGATCACACCGATGACGACGAAGGGCAGGCCCGAGATGGCGCCGACGACGCGGTACGCCTCGGGCAGCAGCGCCATCGCCGCCGTCGCGAGCGCGGCCGCAATCGCGAAGCTGATCCACCAGCGCGAGCGCAGCAGGATCGCAAACAGCGAGTTCTCGGCCATGCGCAGTTTCAAGCGCGTTCTCCGTCGGCGCCCGCAGCTTCGGGCTGGTCGAGTCTACGGTGCGCACGCCGGATCGGCGGATGGATGCGTGCGGTGGGCGATCGAAGGCCGAGGCGGGGACGGCACGCGCGACCGCCTGCTGCGTTCACAATCGCCGTTCGAACGGCGCGCTACGAAAGGACGGTGTGATGCGGATGGCGTCGATATCGCTGGCAGGCCTTCTCGCCGCGACCGCCGCAGGTGGTGTGCGCGCCGAGCCGCCGTGGCTGCCGCTGGGCCCGGGCGAGGCGCAGTGTTCGGTGCAGGACGGGCGGCTGCAGTTGCACAACGCGGCGCTGCGCTTCGAGGTCACCGCCGCCGGCGGCGCGCTCGAGCCCGTGGCGCTCGACAACCGCTTCACCGACGCGGCGCATGCGCTGTCCGGCGAGCTGTTCCGCCTTGCGCGGCGCAAGGGCGACAAGCTGGTCGCGAGCAAGCTGGCGTTGGAGGGCGCGCCGGCCTGCGAAACCGTCGCCGCCGATCCGGCCGCGTCACGCGCCGCAGATCGCGCGCCGGGTGTGGCGCTGCATGCACGTCTGCACACTGGCGACGGCCTCGCCCTGGCCTGGCGCGCCGTGCTGCGCGACGGCGCGAACTACGTGCGCCAGGAGTTGCGGCTCGACGCCTCGCGCGACACCGACATCGCGTCGGTGACGATGATCGACCTCACGCTGCCCGGCGCACGCACCGTCGGCACCGTCGACGGCTCGCCGATCGCGATCGACGACCGCTTCTTCGGCTTCGAGCATCCGATGGCGCGCGTGCGCGTCGCCGACGGCCGCGCCAACGCGACGCTGCGCCGTGCGCTGCCGCTGCGCGCCAGCGTGCCGGCGACGTATTCGGCGGTGTTCGGCGTCACGCCGCCCGAGCAGTTGCGGCGCGGCTTCCAGGCGTATCTGGAGAACGAGCGCGCGCATCCGTTTCGCAGCTTCCTGCACTACAACTCATGGTACGACATCGGCTACTTCACGCCGTACAACGAGGCCGATGCGCTGCGCGTGATCGACGCCTACGGCCGCGAGCTGGTGCGCGCGCGCGGCGTCAAGCTCGATTCGTTCCTGTTCGACGACGGCTGGGACGACACCTCGCGCCTGTGGCAGTTCCATGCCGGCTTCCCGCAGGGCTTCGTGCCGCTGCGCGACGCCGCCGCGCGCTACGGCGCGGCGCCGGGCATCTGGCTGTCGCCCTGGGGCGGCTACGGCCCACCGCGCGACGCGCGCCTCGCGACAGCGCGCGCCGCCGGCTACGAGGTCGACGCCCAGGGCCTCGCGCTGTCGGGGCCGAAGTACTACCCGCTCTTTCACGCGACGACGCTGCGCCTGCTGCGCGAATACGGCATCAACCAATTCAAGCTCGACGGCACCGGCAGTCCGGACAAGGTCACGCCCGGCAGCGCATTCGACAGCGACTTCGCCGCCGCGATGGCGCTGATCGACGACCTGCGCAAGGCCCGACCCGACCTCTACATCAACCTCACGACCGGCACCTGGCCGTCGCCGTTCTGGCTGCGCAGCGCCGATTCGATCTGGCGCGGCGGCGAGGACCACGCCTTCGCCGGCACCGGCAGCGACCGCCAGCGCTGGATCACGTACCGCGACGCCGACACCTACGGCGGCATCGTGCGCCAGGGGCCGCTCTTCCCGCTCAACGCGCTGATGCTGCACGGGCTGATCTACGCCCGTCACGCGATCGGACTCGAGAGCGACCCGAACGGCGACTTCGCCGCCGAGGTGCACAGCTACTTCGCGAGCGGCACCGGGCTGCAGGAGCTTTACGTCTCGCCCGACCTGCTCGATGCGAAGCAGTGGGACCTGATCGCGACCGCCGCGAAGTGGGCGCGCGAGCGCGCCGACGTGCTGCGCGACAGCCACTGGATCGGCGGCGACCCGGTGCGCGGCGAGGTCTACGGCTGGGCGTCGTGGGCGCCGGGGCGGGCGGTCGTCGCGCTACGCAACCCGGGTGCGACGGAGCAATCGTTCGCGCTCGACGCCGGCGCCGCGCTCGAACTGCCGGCCGGCGAAGCGCGACGCTGGCAGGCGCGGCCGGCGTTCGGCGCAGGCGAAGGCGTCGCGCTCGACGCCGGCGCGGCGTTGCCGATCCGGCTGAAGCCTTACGAGGTGAAGGTCTGGGACTTGTCGCCGCGCTGATGCCGCGGCCCGCGCCGGGTGCGATCGCATTGCCGCGCAACATCGCGGCGGCACAGCAGCGCGAGGCGTGGGGCTGCACGCGGCGCTACAGTGCGGCGTCGAATCCGAAGGCGATCCCATGAACCCCCTGCTCGTCGAAGTGCTGCGTGGCGGCGCGGTCGAATCCTTCCATCGCGGCGCGATCGCGATCGTCGACGCCGACGGCGCGCTGCACACCGCGATCGGCGACGTCGAGCGGCCGGTCTTTCCGCGCTCCGCCGTCAAGGTGCTGCAGGCGTTGCCGCTCGTCGCGAGCGGCGCGGCCGACGAACTCGGCCTGAGCGACGCAGAGCTGGCACTCGCCTGCGCGTCGCACGGCGGCGAACCGATCCACACGCAGACCGCCGCCGCGATGCTCGCCAAGGCCGGGCTCGACGCCGGCTGCCTCGAGTGCGGCGCGCACTGGCCGTATCACGAACCGTCGATGCGCGCGCTCGCCGCGGCGGGCGATGAGCCTTCGGCGCTGCACAACAACTGCTCCGGCAAGCATTCGGGGTTCCTCTGCCTCGCGTGTCACATCGCCGGCCGCGGCGCCGACTTGCGCGGCTTCGTGCGCGGCTACGTCGCACCGGAACATCCGGTGATGCGCGAAGTGGGCGCCACGCTCGAAGCGGCGACCGGCACGTCGCTCGCCGCAGCGCCGCGCGGCACCGACGGCTGCTCGATCCCGACCTACGCGTTCCCGCTGCGCGCGCTCGCGCTCGCCTTCGCGCGCGTCGCCACCGGCGTCGGCCTCGCACCCGACCATGCGCGCGCAGCAATGCGCCTGCGCCGCGCCGTCGCGGCCGAGCCCCTTCTCGTCGCCGGCCACGGCCGCGCCGACACGCGGGTGATGGAGCGCCTGGGCGAGCGCGTCTTCATGAAGGTCGGCGCCGAAGGCATGTACTGCGCCGCGCTGCCGGCGCAAGGCCTGGGCGTCGCGATCAAGATCGACGACGGCAACAACGCCCGCGCCGCCGAGGTCGCGATCGCCGCGGTGATCGAAGCGCACGCCGCGCTGACCGACGGCGAACGCGATTTCATGCGCGGCTTCAGCGAACCGACGCTGCGCAACTGGCGCGGCATCGAAGTCGGCGCGCTGCGCGCGAGCGCCGCATTGCGCGAAGCGCTGGGGACGCGCTGAGCCGGATTGCAGTGCCCTTGCCCGTCGTTGCGCGACGGAGGCGCCGGTTCAATCTGCGTCAGGCCACAGCTGTTGCATCGCCTGCGCGAAGCGCCCCGCGATCGCCGTTTCTGCGGCGTGGCGGCGGTTGCGGATCACGGCGGCGCCGGCGACATACACGTCGCGGATCGCGTCGCCCGGGCTCGAAAAGACGAGCGCGTCGAGGGTGTGCGACGGCGGGATCCCGAGCAGGCTCGGGTCCTGCGCATCGAGCACGAGGAAGTCGGCGCGGGCACCGACCTGCAACCCCCATTTCGCGAGCCCCGCGCTCGCCGCACCGGCCGCGAGCGCCGCGTCGTAGAGGCGTGCCGCGGTCGCCGGCTGCGTGGCGGGGCAGGCGGCGACGTTGCGGCGGCGAAGCGCGAGGCGTTGGCCGTAGTCGAGCCAGCGCAGTTCCTCGGCCCAGCCACGCGTGACGTGGCTGTCGGAGCCGATCGCGAGCGGCACGCCGGCGGCGAGCCAGCGCGGCAGGTCGGGCAGGCCGTCGCCGAGGTTGGCTTCGGTCGTCGGGCAGATGACGACGCCGGCGCCGCTTGCGGCGACGCCTTCGATCTCGGCGGGCAGCGCATGCGTCGCGTGCACGAGTTGCCAGCGGGCATCGAGCAAGCGTTCGCGCAGCAGCCATTCGATCGGCCGCGCGCCAGTCGCGGCCAGGCAGTCGTCTATCTCTGCGGTCTGCTCGGCGGCGTGGATGTGAATCGGACCTTCGACGCCGTCGGCGAGGCGATGCAGTTCGCGGATCGAACCGGCCGCTGCCGCGCGCAGCGAGTGGATCGCGATGCCGGCGTTCAGGTGGCGCCGGCTGCTCCGCTGCGCGGCGCGCTGCAGCGCGACGACGTCGGCCGGCGTCGTCGCGAAGCGGCGTTGGTCTTCGCGCAGCGCGACCTGCGCGAAGCCGGCGCGCTCGTAGAGCACCGGCAGCAGCGTGAGGCCGAGGCCCGCCTCGTCCGCCGCGTCGGCGACCGCCCACGACAGCAGCATCGGATCGGCGTAGCGCGAACCGTCGGTGTCGTGTTGCAGGTAGTGAAACTCGCAGACCTGGGTGTAGCCGCCGCGCAGCAGCTCGACGTAGAGCTGCGCCGCGACGGCGCGCAGCTGGTCGGGCGTGATGCGCAGCGCAACGCGGTACATGCGGTCGCGCCACGACCAGAAATCGTCGTCGGCGCCTGCCCCGCCCTCGCCGCGACGCTCGGCCAGCGCCGCCATCGCGCGCTGGAAGGCGTGGCTGTGGGCATCGACGAGTGGCGCGATCACCGGCCCGGCGAGCCGCACGCTGTCGGCAGGCGCCGCGGCGCCGGACTCGATCTGCGACCAGCAGCCGTCGGCGCCGGCGCGCAGCAGCACGTCGTCCTGCCAGCCACCGGCTAGCCATGCGCGCGACGCCCAGAAGGACTGGCTCATGACGCCTGCGGCGCGCCGTGCGCGAGCATCGTCTCGATCAGCTCGCGCAGCAGCGGACGCACGCCGCTTGCGAGCCGTTCGTCGATCTCGTACGGCGGCGTCTCGGCCATGTAGCAGCGCCACGCCATCTCGAGCTGCACCGCCTGCACGCCTTCGGCCGGCTGGCCGTAGCGGCGCGTGATGTAGCCGCCCTTGAAGCGGCCGTCGACGGCGTGCGTGTAGCGCGACTGGCGTTGCAGCACGCCCGCCAGCGCGTCGCGCAGGCGCGGGCCGCAGCTCGCGCCGGATGCGGTGCCGAGATTGAGATCCGGCAGACGGCCGTCGAACAGCCACGGCAGTTCGGACTTGATGCTGTGGGCGTCGAACAGCAGCGCGTGGCCATGCTCGGCCTTCAGGCGCGCGAGTTCGTCGGCCAGCGCATCGTGGTACGGGCGCCAGTAGCGCTGCAGCCGGCGCTCGACCTCGGCGGCGTCGGGCGCCCGGCCCTTGCGGTGGATCGGCTGGCCGCTGAACGCGTGCGTCGGGCACAGCTCGGTGTTGTTCGTGCCGGCGTACATCGGCGTGTTCTCGGGCGGGCGGTTGAGGTCGATGCAGTAGCGCGAGACGCGCGGCACGAGCGTGCTCGCACCGAGCTCGCGAACGAAGGCGTAGAGCGCTTCGAGATGCCAATCGGTGTCGGCGACGGCGAGCGCGCCCTTCAGCAGGGATGCTGCGATCTCGCGAGGAACCTCGGTGCCGACGTGCGGGAAGCTGACGAGCAGCGGCACGCTGCCGCGATGCAGCGTCGCGACCTCGGTGTTCATCGCGCCCGCTCCTTGCCGCCGGCGACGACACGCAGGCACGGGTTGCGGCCGAACCAGTAGGCGAGTTCGTTCGGATGCTCCGCATCCCAGACCGCGAAGTCGGCGCGCTGGCCGGCGGCCAGCAGGCCGCGATCGGCGAGGCCGAGCGCGCGCGCGGCGTTGACGGTCGCGCCGTGCAGCGCCTCCTCGGGCGTCAGGCGAAAGAACGTGCACGCCATGTTCATCGCCAGCAATGGCGACAGGCATGGCGACGTGCCGGGGTTGTGGTCGGTCGCGATCGCGATCGGCACATCCGCCTCGCGCAGCGCGGCGACCGGCGGCAGCTTCGTCTCGTGCAGGAAGTAGAACGCGCCCGGCAGCAGCACGGCGACGCTGCCGGCGCGCGCCATCGCGGCGACGCCGTCGGCGCCGAGGTGCTCGAGGTGATCGCACGACAGCGCGCCGTAGCCCGCGGCGAGCGCCGCACCGCCGCTGTCGCTCAACTGCTCGGCGTGCAGCTTGACCGGCAGCCCGAGGCGCTGCGCCGCGTCGAACACGCGCCGCGTCTGTGCCGGAGTGAAGCCAATCGTCTCGCAGAACGCATCGACCGCATCGACGAGCCCTTCGGCGTGCAGCGCCGGCAGCCACTCGCAGACAGCGTCGATGTAGGCATCAGCGCGGCCTTCGAACTCCGGTGCCAGCGCGTGCGCGCCGAGGAAGGTCGCGCGCACCGTGAGCGCCAGTTCGCGCCCGAGCCGGCGCGCGACGCGCAGGCAGCGCGCCTCGTCGTGCAGCGAAAGGCCGTAGCCCGACTTCACCTCGAGCGTCGTCACGCCCTCGGCGATCAGCGCGAGCGCGCGGCCGCGGGCCGATGCGAAGAGCGCCTCGTCGCTCGCCGCCCGCGTCGCGGCGACGGTCGATCGGATGCCGCCGCCGGCGCGCGCGATCTGCTCGTAGCTCGCGCCCTGCAGCCGCCGCTCGAACTCGGCGGCGCGCTGGCCGCCGTAGACGAGATGGGTGTGGCAATCGACGAGGCCGGGCGTGACGAGCGCGCCGTGCAGGTCGTGCTCGGCCTGCACGACAAGGCCTGCGGGCAGGGCCGACGCATCGCCGACCCACTCGATGCGCTCGCCTGCCGTCACGAGCGCGCCCTGCGCGAACAGACCCCAGGGCGACGCACCCGCGAGCGTCGCGAGGTGGGCGTTGCGCCACAGCGTGCGGGAGGCGTTCGTCGGCGTCATGCCGTCAACATCCTGCTGCCGGCGGCGAAGCGGGCGATTCGTCGCGCACCATCGTGTACTTGACGATGCCCGGTGCAAAGCCATGCAACGCGAGTTTCGCCTCGTAGCCGAGCGCCTCGTACAGCGCAGGCGCCTGGAAGCTGAACGTCTCGAGGTAGAAGGTGCGGCAGCCGCGCTCGCGTGCGCGCGCCTCGAACGCCCGCACGATGC
>JACSRM010000355.1 GCA_014879745.1 Burkholderiaceae bacterium
GGTGCTGCTGCAGTTCCTGATCGAGGCGGTGGTGCTGGCCGCGCTGGGCGGCGTGGTCGGCGTGCTGCTGGCCGCCGCAGCCAGCGTGGCGATGGCGCAGCTGATGCAGGTGCCGTTCCAGTTCAACCCCGGCATCAACGCGCTGGCGCTCGGTTTCTAGGCAGCGATCGGGGGGATCTTCGGATACTTTCCTGCGCGCCGCGCGGCGCGGCTGGGCCCGATCGAGGCATTGCGCCACGAGTGAGGCCGGGCCTCAGCCCCGGCGGGCAGCAGCGTTCACGTCGGCAGCAGCGGCGCATCGGCCGTGCGCGGCATCGCCATGTCTACCGCGAGCCGGCATCGAACCGTTCATCCGGCCGCAGATAGCGCCATTGACCCGCCGGCAGATCGCCGAGCAGCACCTGCCCGATGCGCACCCGCTTCAGGCCCGTCACCTTCAGGCCGACCGCCTCGCACATGCGGCGGATCTGGCGCTTGCGGCCCTCGCGCAGGACGAAGCGAAGCTGGTCGTCGTTGATCCATTCGACCTCCGCCGGGCGCAGCGTGACGCCGTCGAGTTCGAGCCCGTGCCCGAGCAGGCGAAGCTTGTCGTCCGGCAGCCGGCCAGCGCCTTCGATCTCGACGCGGACGAGGTATTCCTTCTCGATCTCGGAGTCGTCGCCGATCAGCTGGCGCGCGATGCGCCCGTCCTGGGTGAAGACGAGCAGGCCGACCGAATCGATATCGAGCCGGCCGGCCGGCGCGATGCCGCGCAGGTGTTCGCGCAGGAAGCGGATGCCAGAGCAGTCCTTGCGCCACTGCGTCTGCGGCTTGACGAGCGTGATCGCCGGCGCGTGGCCATCCTCGGCCTGGCCGCTGACCCAGCCGACCGGCTTGTTGAGCAGGATCGTGACGCGCCCGGCCTGCTGGTGGCGTGCGCGGGCGTCGATCGTGATGCGCTGGCCGGGCAACACACGCGAGCCGAGTTCGGCGACGACCCGGCCGTCGACGCGCACCCAGCCCTTCGCGATCCACTCGTCGGCCTCGCGGCGCGACGCGAGGCCGAGCTCGCTCATGCGCTTGGAAAGGCGCATGCCGGCGTCATGCACGGCCGGCATCGGGCGGCGGCCGGGTGATGCATCGCGACACGACATTTCAGGAGGCCGGGGCGGCTGCCGCGGCCGACGATCGTCCTGCGCACGGTCCGGGCGGGCTGGCGCAGGCGGGCCGCCGCTTCGACGGCTCCCGGCTTCGGGCGCGCGCCCGTGCTCGGTGCGCGGCGGGTGCATGGCGTCGCTTCTTGCCGGCGGCGGGGGAGCGGGCCGGCGTTCGCGCTCGGCCTGCGCGAGCGTCGGCCGCGGCCGCGGCGCGCCGGCGCGTAGCGGGGCGCGGCCCTTCGGCCCCGCTGCGGGCGGCTTGGTCTTGAGTTTGAGAGTGCTCATCGTCGATATCCGCCCGGCCCGTGCCGGGCCTGCCCGCTTCGCGCGACCGGCCTACAGCGCCGGCCCGAACAATTCGTGCAGCGCCTGCGCGTACTGCGCCTGGCCGAGCGCATTCGCATTGTGGTGCGATCCGCCTTCGACGAGGACGAAGCGCTTCGGCGGCTGCGCCTGTTCGTACAGCGCGCGGCCGAGTCGCGCTGGAATCAGGCTGTCGTCACTGCCGTGGACGACGAGCACCGGCACCCGCACCTTGCCGATCCGGCTCGCGGCGTCGAAGCGCTGCGTGATGAGGCCCGTCAGCGGCAGCCAGCCCCAGGGCTGGGTCGTGAAGACGTCGGGGATCGACGTGAAGCTGCCCTCGACGATCAGCCCGCTTGCATCATTCACCTGCGACGCCAGCTCGACCGCGATCGCGCTGCCGAGCGAATGGCCGAAGATATAGCGGCGCTGCTGCGGGTGCTCGCGCGCGATCCAGTCCCAGGCGGCGCGGGCGTCCTCGTAGGCCTTCGCTTCGGACGGCAGTTCGTCGCTGCCGCTGCTCTTGCCGAAACCGCGGTAGTCGATCGCGAGCACCGAAAAGCCCTGCGCCGCCATGCGCCGCACGCGCGGCGCGCTGCCCGTCACGTCCCAGCGCGCGCCGTGCAGATACAGCAGCACCGGGGCGCCCGGGTTGTCGTTCGCGAGCCAGAGCGCATGCAGCCGCGCCGGCTCGCCGTCCTCGCGCGACTCGAAGCCGATCCAGACCGGGGTCATGCCCTCGGCCGCCTGCGCGCCGGCCCACCAGGTCTCCTTGGCGGGCTGGAAGATCAGGCGGCGCTGTTCATGGTCGAGCGTCGCGCAGCCGCCGAGCGTGAGCGCGGCAAGCGCGATGGCGGCAAGCCAGCGGCGGGGGGAGGTGACTCTGGGCATCGTCTGCTGATCGCAATTCTCGCGCCAAGTTCAACCGCCCGCGTGCGGGACTTTCAGCCGCGCGGGTGGTGCGCCGCGTGCAGCGTGCGCAGCCGCTCGCGCGCGACGTGGGTGTAGATCTGGGTCGTCGAGATATCGGCGTGGCCGAGCAGCATCTGCACCGCGCGCAGGTCGGCGCCGTGGTTGAGCAGATGCGTCGCGAATGCATGGCGCAGCGTATGCGGCGACAGCGGCACGCCGATGTCGGCCGCCCGCGCGTGCTTCTTGATCAGCAGCCAGAAGGCCTGACGCGACATGCCCTGGCCGCGCGCGGTGACGAACAGGGCCTCGCAATTGCGGCGGCCGAGGATCTGCGCCCGCGCCCCGCCCAGGTAGCGCGCGAGCCAGCCGCGCGCCTCCTCGCCGAACGGCACGAGGCGCTCCTTCGCGCCCTTGCCGGTGACGTGCAGCGCGCCGTCCGAGAGGCCGACGTGCACGCTCTTCAAGCCGACGATCTCGCTCACGCGCAGGCCGCTCGCATACATCAGCTCGAGCATCGCGCGGTCGCGCAGACCGAGCGGGGTCTCGGCATCGGGCGCGCCGAGCAGCGCCTCGACCTGCGCCTCGGAAAGCGTCTTCGGCACGCGCAGCGGCTGGCGCGCCGATTGCAGCCGCAATGTCGGGTCGCGGCTGACGCGGTGTTCGCGCAGCGCCCAGCGGAAATAGCGCTTGAAGACGCTCAGGCGCCGGTTGGCGCTGCTTGCGCGGCTTGCGCCGTGGTGGGCAACGCCATGCGCCTGCAGATCGCTCTCGCTGCTCTCGTCGAGCGCGCGGCCGTGTGTCGCGGCGAGCCATTGCGCATAGAGCGTCAGGTCGCGGCGGTAGGCGGCGAGCGTATTCGCGCTCAGGCCGTCCTCGATCCACAGCGCATCGGCGAAGCGGTCGATGGCTTCCAGGCTGGTCTCGATCGCGGTCAACGCTTGCTCCTCGTTCGCCGGGAAGCCGAGCATAGCCGCGCGCGCCGGCGCCGGCCGGCGCTGGCACACTCGCGCGCATGGACAACACGCTGCTGCTCGTCCCCGATTTCCTGCTCATCCTGTGCGGCTTCGTGTTGTGCCGCTATACCGCGCTCGACCGCGGGCTGTGGGACGGCGTCGAGCGCCTCGTCTACTACGTCCTGTTCCCGGTTCTGCTGTTCAACTCGATCGTCAAGACGCCGCTCGATCCGGGTGCCGCGATCGAGGTCGTGCTCTGCGGCTGGGGCATCACGCTGGCCGGCGTCGCTGCGGCCTACGCGCTGCGCCTGTGGCCGAAGGTCGATGCGCGGCTGCACGCCTCGGGAGCACAGACCGCGTTTCGCTTCAACTCGTTCATCGGTTTCGCGCTCGCCGAGCGCATCGGCGGGCCGCAGGGGGTCGCCGTCGTCGCGCTGCTGATCGCGGTGTGCGTGCCGGTGTGCAACCTGGCGGCGGTCTGGCCGCTCGCGCGCCACGGCGGGCAGACCTTCGGCCGCGAGATCGCGCGCAACCCGCTCATCATCGCGACCGTCGCCGGCTTGCTCGCCAATGTCGCCGGCCTGCACTGGCCCGAGCCGGTCGCGACGGCGCTGCAGCGCATCGGCCTGGCGGCGCTGCCGCTCGGGCTGATGGCGGTCGGCGCCGGGCTGCGGATGGGCGAGCTGCGCATCGCGCCCGGGTTGGCGGCGGCGCTGCTCGCGATCCGTCACGCGGCGCTGCCGCTCGCCGCGATCGCGCTTACCGCGCTGCTGGCCCTTTCGCCGCTGCAGCGCGCCGTCGTCGTCGCCTTCGCCAGCCTGCCGACGTCGTCCGCATCGTATGTGCTGGCCGCGCGCATGGGCGGCAACGGGCCGTTCGTCGCCGGACTGGTGATGGTCTCGACGATTCTCTGCGTCGCGACGATCCCGCTCTGGCTCGCGGTGCTGGCGATGCTGCAGTGAGTGCGTCGGCTTCGCCGGCGCGCGGCGCGTTCAGCCCGGCGCCAGCCGCAGCGCCATCACGCCGCCGACGATGCAGAGCGTTCCCGCCGCCCGCCGCAGGCCGAAGCGTTCCTTCAGCAAGACGGTGCCGAACAGGACCGCGAACAACACCGAGGTTTCGCGCAGCGCGGCGACCGCCGCCACCGGCGCGCGCGTCATCGCCCAGAGTGCAATGCCGTAGGAGCCGAGCGAAGCGCCGGCGCCGAGCAGCGCGAGCGGCCAGCGCCCGCGCATGTGGGCCCAGGCGGCGCGGCGCCCGTCCCTGCCGCGGCGGTGCATCACGAGCGCGAAGTAGGGCAGGCCGTCGAGCATGAACAGCAGCGCGACATACTGCAGCGCATTGCCGCTCGCGCGCACGCCGATGCCGTCGATGATCGTATAGACGGCGATGATGCAGGCGTTGAGCAGCGCGAACTGCAGCGCCCGCCGGTGGTTGCCGCCCGCCGCCGACGGCGACAGGCCGACGAGCAGCACGCCGCCGCTGATGCCGGCGACGCCGAGCCAGGTCGCGAGCGTGATCGACTCGCCGATGATCGCGCCGCCGCTGGCAGACAGCGCGAGCGCGACGAGCAGCGGCCCGCCGCCGCGCATGATCGGATAGGTGAGCCCGAGGTCGCCGTGGCGGTAGGCGCCGGCCAGTGCGATGTAGTAGCCGAGGTGAACGACGAGCGAGGCCGCGAGCCAAGGTAGCGCCTGCACGCGGGGCAGGCCGACGACGAGGATCAGCACCGCGCCGGCCGCGCAGCCGATGACGTGGATCAGCGCGGTATCGAGCGCCTTGTCGCGGCCCGACTTGATCAGCGCGTTCCACGACGCGTGCAGCAGCGCGCCCAGCAGCACCGCGCCAACGATGGGCCAGGTCAGCGTCAATCTTCGAGCGGCGCGGGCCGCGTCGAACCGCGCACCCGGCTCTCCTCGAAGCGCACCCCTTGCTTCAGGCGGGTCGGCGCGAGCGCGCCGGCCTGCTCGAGAATCGGGTAGGCGATCGCGCAGATGTGCGAGTTGATGCGTTTCAGGTCGCTGATGAGGTCGATGTGCTGCGCGCTCGTCTCGACGCTTTGCATCGAGTTCTCGCTCAGGCGCGCGAGGTGCGCGTTCGCATAGTCGTGCTCGAGATCGCGAAAGATCGCCTTCTCCTGCAGCAGCTTTTGCGCGTCGCGCACGTGGCCGTCGAGGAAGACGCTCATCGCGAGCCGCAGATTGGCCATCAGCCGCCCGTGCAGGTCGGCGACCTCGGCCATGCCGGCGTCCGAGAAGCGGCGGCCGCGGCGGATATTCTTCTCCTCGACCTCCTGGATCACGCGCTCGATGATGTCGGCGATCTGCTCCATGTTGATGACGAACGAGATGATGTCGGTCCAGCGGTTGCCCTCGCGTTCGGAGAGCGCGCCGCGCGAGATCTGCGTCAGGTAGATCTTGATCGAGCCGTAGAGCTGATCGACGGTATCGTCGAGCGCGCGCAGTTGCTGGGCGAGCGCAAGGTCGCCGGTGCGGATCACGGTCAGCATGCCGCGCAGCATGGTCTCGACGATGTCGGCCTGATGCAGCGCCTCGCGCGCCGCGCACGAGATCGCGAGCGACGGCGTATCGAGCGCGACCGGATCGAGGTGGTTCGGCCGCTCGGTGGGCGGCGCCTCGGGCTCGCGCAGCCAGCGCTCGACGGTCTTCGCGATGAAGGGCGCGAAGCCGATGAAGACGACGGCGAGCGCGATATTGAACAGCAGGTGAAAGGCGACGACTTGCGTGTGCAGCGGCATCGACAGCGTCTCGCGCCAGTCCCGGATGAACGGCATGAGGGGAATGATCGCGGTGATGCCGAGCAGCTTGAAGAGCAGGTTGCCGAGCGGAACGCGGCGCGCGACGGCGCTCGATTTGGCGGTTGCGATCAGCGCGAGCAGGCCGCTGCCGAGATTGGCGCCGAGCACGAGGCCGAGCGCGACCGGCATCGGCAGCAGGCCCGAGGCGGCAAGCGCCGCGATCAGCAGCACGATCGCGAGGCCCGAGTAGGCCATCACCGCCAGCACGGTGCCGACGACGATCTCGAGCATCAGCTCGTTGGGCAACGCCAGCAGCAGCGCCTGCACCTCGGGCGATGCGGTGAGCGGCCGGGTCGCGCCGACGATCAGCTGCAGCGCGAGCGTGATCAGGCCGAGGCCGATCGCGATCCGTCCGATGCGTCCGGCGGTCGTGCTTTCGCGCAGCGTATAGACGACGACGCCGCCGAAGATCAGCGCCGGTGACAGCCACGACAGGTCGAACGAGAAGACGACCGTCATCAGCGCCGAGCCGACGTCGGCGCCGAGCATGACGGCGAGCGCCGGCGCGGTCGCGATCAGCGCGCGTTCGACGAACGAGGCGACGATCAGGCCGGTCGCGGTGCTCGACTGCACGAGACACGTCACCCCCATGCCGGCGGCGGCCGCGGCAAAACGGTTGCGCGTGCTCGCGGCGAGCACTTCGCGCAGCTTCCCGCCGAAGACGCGCAGCATGCCGGAGCGCACGATCTGCGTGCCCCACACCAGCAGGGCGATGGCGGAGAGAAGGTTGAGCAGGTGGGTCACGGTGAATCGTCGATCAAAGCCACGGCGGCGAACCGGCCCCGGGACTGGCACGGGCCCGTCATCGTCCGCTGCACGCCTGCCATGCTGTCGGGGCTGCAAGCTCGTGTGCGGTCGAGGCAGGGCGGCCCGAGCCGGTGGCCGAACCGCTGTCGTTGCGGGGCTCGGCGCAGGCGGTGCCGGCTGGAGATGATATCATGCCAGCAGAGGCGGGGAGGGAGCGAATCATGGCGCAGGTCGTTGTCCGGAAGCTGGAGGAGGACGTGAAGGTCAAGTTGAAGCGCCGTGCTGCGCGTCACGGACGCAGCATGGAAGAAGAAGCGCGCGAGATTCTGCGCAACGCGGTACGCACGAAGAGCAGCCCCGCGGGCGGCCTCGGCTCGCGCATCGCGGCGCGCTTTCGCACGACGGCACTCGAAGCCGACGTGCCGGAACTGCGCGGGCAAGTTGCGCGGCCGGCGGAAATCGGCAAGTGATCATTCTCGACACCAACGTGCTGTCCGCGCTGATGCGCGCCGCGTCCGAGCCTGCGGTCGTCTCGTGGCTCGATCGCCAGCCCGTCGAGTCGATCTGGATTACCAGCATCACGCTGTTCGAGACCCGGTTCGGGCTCGCGCTGCTGCCGCGCGGCCGGCGCCGCCGGGCGCTCGAGGCGGCGTTCGAGCAATTGCTGCGGGAAGACCTGGAGAACCGCGTGCTGGACTTCGACGGCGCTGCCGCGACCGAGGCGGCGGCGCTGGCCGCCACGCGTCAGCGCGCCGGACGGTCAGTCGATATGCGCGACACGCAGATCGCCGGCATCGCCCTCGCCCGGCGCGCCACGCTCGCGACGCGCAACCTCAGGCACTTTCAGGATTCGGGCGTGACGCTGGTCGATCCCTGGTCCGGCGCGGCCGGATAGCGGCCCGCCGCCGCCCCTACTTCGGAAACATGAACTGCACCTGGATGCGCAGTTGCCAGTCGGCGCCGTCGTCCGGGTGGACGACGTTGTAGTAGCCGCCGATCTGGGTATTCACCGGCAGCTTGCCGAGGTGAAAGATCTTGCCGATG
>JACSRM010000357.1 GCA_014879745.1 Burkholderiaceae bacterium
CACGCGGCCCGAGCCGCACGACGCGCCTACGCCAGCGCCCTCGGCTGCCCCGGCGCGGGCGCATTGATTCGGGAAACACCCTCTCAGACCGGACCGACAGTCGATTCGGTCACGCCGGCGCGGCGATCCGCGCTGCGATGCGGCCCGCCCGCCGGCTCACGCGCCCGCAGCCGGGCCGCGCTTGCGCAGCAGTCGCACGTGCATCGGGCGATCGAAGCGCGCCGCGCCATCGCGCAGATGCGGCTCGAACGCGGCGCGCACCTGCGCCAGCTTGACGTCGTCGATCCGATGATCGGCAAAGGTCGGCCGCATCATGCGGCGCTCGAAATCCTCGAAATCGTCGAAGCTCACCGGCATCTCGAAGCGCCGCTCGGCGACCTGTTCCCACGCGCCGGATGCGATGGCGGCGTCGACCGCGGCCTGCGCGGCGGCGCGCACGGCGCCTTCGTCGTTGAAGAGGCGCATCACGTCGTTGAAGGGTCCGGCATAGACCGGCTCGGAGATATACAAGTGCCCGCCCGGGCGCAGCACGCGCGCCGTCTCGGCCAGCGCGCGCGCCATCGCCGGCAGCGGCACGTGGTGCAGCGACTTCAGCATCAGGGCAAGGTCGAAGACGGCGTCGGCGAAGGGAATGTCCTGCGCCACGCCGGCGACGAACTCGAGACCGGCCTGCGGCGCGGCAAGATTCTTCGCGAGCTGTCGCGCATCGACCTCGATGCCGGTCACGCGGCTGCCCGGGCAGCGCAGCAGCAAGCGGCGCGCGAGCGCCGCCGCGCCGCAGCCGAGCTCGGCGATGCGCTGATCGGCCAGCGGCACGAGCGCCGCGAGAAGCTCGAGTTCGTCGTCGATGCGCAGGGTGTGAGGGTCAAGGCTTTTCATGGTGCAGGCGGCGGATATCGGGTGGCGCCGATTCTCGACGCATCCGGGCCGGTGCGCAGCATTCCCGGCTGCATTACGCTTCCCGAGTTGCATCAGAACGAGTTCGTATCGATGAGCGATCCATCTTCAGACGCCAGCGCGTCGATGCCCTACCCGCGCGCGGCGACGGTCGCCGACTTCGAGCACAACCTCGCCGCGGTGCGCGGGCGCATCGCTGCCGCCTGCCGCACCGTCGGGCGCGACCCGTCCGCGGTGCGCCTGCTGCCGGTCAGCAAGACGGTCGACGAGGCGCGCATCCGCATGGCCTATGCGGCGGGCTGCCGCTTCCTGGGCGAGAACAAGGTCCAGGAGGCGTACGCAAAATCGGAGGCGATGGCCGATCTGGCCGATCTGCGCTGGTCGGTCATCGGCCATCTGCAGACCAACAAGGCGAAGGTCGTGGCGCGCTTCGCATCGGAATTCCAGGCCCTCGACAGCCTGCGCGTCGCCGAGGCGCTGGATCGGCACCTGCAGACCCTGGGGCGCGGGCTGGACGTGATGGTGCAGGTCAACTCGTCGGGCGAAGCGAGCAAATACGGTCTGGCGCCGCAAGAGGTGGACGCCTTTGTCCGCCAGTTGCCCGCATTCGGTGCGCTGCGCGTGCGCGGCCTGATGACGCTGGCGGCCTTGTCCGACGACGTAGCGCGGGTGCGCGGCTGCTTTGCCTTGATGCGGGAGCTGCAGCGGCGGCTGCAAGAGGAAGCGCCCGACGGCATCGAGATGCGCGAGCTGTCGATGGGCATGTCGGGCGACTATGCGCTCGCGATCGAGGAAGGCGCGACCGTCGTGCGCGTCGGCCAGGCGATCTTCGGCGCCCGCGCGACGCCCGACAGCGAATACTGGCCACCCGCGCCATGAGCCGCGAAAGTGGGGCCCCACGCAGTGGGGATCGCAGCGAGCGAATGGCGCAACGCGCCGACGACAAGGCGCAACGCATGGCTCGGCGTAGCGGAGGCGCGCCATGAGCCGCGAAAGAGGCGCCCCGCGCAGCGGGGATCGCAGCGAGCGAATGGCGCAACGCGCAGCCAACGACGCGCTGCAGCCGTTGTCGGTAGATATCGTGTCGGTTCAATCGCAGGTCATCTACGGCAGCGTCGGCAACAACGTCGCGCTGCCGGTCTTCGCGCGCGCCGGCCTGCGTGCGGTGGCGCTGCCGACCGTCATCCTCAGCAATACGCCGCACTACGCGAGCCTGCACGGCGGCGCGCCGCCGATCGAATGGTTCGCCGGCTGGCTGGATGACCTGTGCGCCCGCCAGGCGCTGGCGCGGCTGCGCGCGATCCACACCGGCTACCTCGGCAGCGCGCAGCAGGCCGATATCCTGGCGCGCTGGATCGAGGCGCGGCTCGCCGAACAACCCGCCCTCCGCGTCCACATCGATCCGGTGATCGGCGACCACGATCATGGCGTCTACGTCGACGCCGCGCTCGTGCCGGTGCTCCGCGACCGGCTTGCGCCGCTCGCCGACGGCCTCTTGCCGAACGGCTTCGAACTCGAGCAGCTGACCGGCCGGCCGGTGCGCAGCGAGGACGAGGTGATCGCCGCCGCGCGCGCGCTGCTGCGCGGCCGCACCCGCTGGGTGGTCGTGACGAGCGCCGCCCCCGACACCTGGCGCGCCGGGCAGATGCGCGTGATCGCCGTGACGGCAGATGATGCGCGCGTCGTCGACCACCCCCGCATCGACGCCGCGCCCAAGGGCACCGGCGATCTGTTCAGCGCCACCGTCACCGCCCGCTTGCTCGCCGGCAGCAGCCTCGCCGAGGCGGCGCAGCAGGCGTGCGATGCGGTCGTCGCCGCGGTCCGCCTCACGCACGCCCGCCGGAGTGCCGAATTGCTGCTGCCCGATTGATCCGCCGCCCGATGACGGATGCGCCGATCCTAGAATGCGCCGCTTTCGACTTCCCGCCCCGTACCCTTGGACAAGATCGTTTCGCAGATCGCCGCCGAGCTCGGCGTTGCCGCGGCCCAGGTGGACGCCGCCGTCGAACTGCTCGACGCCGGCGCCACCGTTCCCTTCATCGCGCGCTACCGCAAGGAGGCCACGCGCGGGCTCGACGATGTGCAGCTTCGCGCGCTCGACGGCCGGCTCGCCTATCTGCGCGAGCTCGAAGAGCGCCGCGCCGCGATCTGCAAGAGCATCGACGCGCAGGGCAAGCTGAGCGACGCCTTGAGCGCCGCGATCGAAGCCGCGGCGACGAAGCAGGAGCTCGAGGACCTCTATCTGCCGTACAAGCCCAAACGCCGCACGAAGGGCATGATCGCGCGCGAGGCGGGGCTCGAGCCGCTCGCCGACCGGCTCTTTACCGACCCTTCGCTCGCGCCGCTGCCGCAGGCCGCGGCGTTCGTCAATGCCGAACTCGGCTACGCCGATGCCACCGCCGTGCTCGACGGCGTGCGCGACCTGCTCGCCGAACGCTGGGCGGAAGATGCGGTGCTCGTCGGCCAGCTTCGCGAATGGCTGTGGGCCGAGGGCCTGCTGCAGAGCCGGCTCGCCGAAGGCAAGGACGCGACGCACCCCGACGCGGCGAAGTTTCGCGACTATCACGACTACGCCGAGCCGATTCGCAACGTACCGAGCCACCGCGCGCTGGCCGTATTTCGCGGCCGCGCGCAGGAGTGGCTGGACGCGAGGCTCGTCGTCGATGGGGAGGCCGAGCCCGGCAAGCCAGGTCTGGCCGAAGCCCGCATCGCGCACCACCTCGGCTGGCGCCACGCCGGGCGGCCCGGCGACGAGCTGGTCCGCAAGTGCATCGCCTGGACCTGGAAGGTCAAGCTCTCGCTCGCCCTCGAGCGCGACCTCTTCCTGCGCCTGCGCGACGAGGCCGAAGGCGTCGCGATCAAGGTCTTCGCCGACAACCTGCGCGACCTGCTGCTCGCCGCGCCGGCCGGCAAGCGCGTCGTGATGGGGCTCGACCCCGGCATCCGCACCGGCGTCAAGGTGGCGGTCGTGAGCGATACCGGCAAGGTGCTCGCGACGCAGACCGTCTATCCGCACGCGCCGCGCAAGGACTGGGATGGCGCGCTGCACACGCTCGGCGCGCTCGTCGCGGCGCACGGCGTGAACCTGATCGCGATCGGCAACGGCACCGCAAGCCGCGAGACCGACCGCCTCGCCGCCGACCTGACGAAGCGCGTCCACGCGGCGGCGCCGCAGCACCGGCTCGACCGGCTCGTCGTCAGCGAAGCCGGCGCGTCGGTCTACTCGGCGAGCGAGTTCGCGAGCCACGAGTTGCCCGACCTCGACGTGAGCCTGCGCGGCGCCGTCAGCATCGCGCGGCGCGTGCAGGACCCGCTCGCCGAGTTGGTGAAGATCGACCCCAAGAGCATCGGCGTCGGCCAGTACCAGCACGACGTGAACCAGGGCGGGCTCGCGCGCTCGCTCGACGCCGTCGTCGAGGACTGCGTCAACGCCGTCGGCGTCGATCTCAACACCGCGTCGGCGCCGCTGCTGGCGCGCGTCTCGGGGCTGTCGGCGGCGGTCGCCGCGGGCATCGTGCGCTGGCGCGACGCGAACGGCGCGTTTCGCGACCGCCGGCAACTGCTCGATGTGGCCGGGCTCGGGCCGCGCACCTTCGAGCAGTGCGCCGGCTTCCTGCGCGTGCGCGACGGCGACAACCCGCTCGACCTGACCGGCGTCCACCCCGAGACGTATCCGCTCGTGCAGAAGATGCTCGACGCGACCGGCCGCCCGGTGCACGAGCTGATGGGCCGCGCCGACGTGCTGCGAACGCTCGCGCCCGAGCGCTTCGCCGATGCCGCGTTCGGCGCGATCACCGTGCGCGACATCCTCGCCGAACTCGAGAAGCCCGGGCGCGACCCGCGGCCCGACTTCATCGTCGCCCGCTTCAACGACGGCGTCGAAGACATCGCCGACCTGCGCGCCGGCATGCTGCTGCAGGGCACGGTCAGCAACGTCGCGCAGTTCGGCGCCTTCGTCGATCTGGGCGTGCACCAGGACGGGCTGGTCCACGTCAGCCAGCTCAGCCACAAGTTCGTCAACGATGCGCGCGAGGTCGTCAAGACCGGGCAGGCGGTGAAGGTGCGCGTCCTCGAGGTCGACGCCGCGCGCAAGCGCATCTCCCTGACGATGAAGCTCGACGCGCCGGCACGCGATGCGGCGCGCGACGGCGCGGGCTTTCGGCCGGCGGCGCGCAACGAGCGCGTGCGGCCCGCGGCGCCGGCGCAAGGCGCGCTGGCCGCCGCGTTCGCCAAGGCGCAAGGCGGGCGTTCGTAGCGCGCGTCCAGACTGCGCGCGTCGGCCCGCGCCGCGTTGCCGCACCGCGCATGTCGAGGTTGGCGCAGGTGTTTTGCATGCGCTGCGCGCTCGGCGCATGATGCCGGGCGGCAGGCATCGCCTGCCGCTTCTCTCCACTACCGACGGACAGCCATGAACTCGACCACCGCTTTCCGCAATGCCCGCGACCTGCTGCTGAAACTGCGCGACGACCAAGGCGCCGCGAGCCGGGAGTTTCGCTGGCCCAAGCTCGAGCACTTCAACTTCGCGCTCGACCATTTCGACGCCCTCGCCGCCGACGCCCGGTTCGCGAACGCCGTCGCGCTGCACATCGTCGGCGAGGACGGCAGCGAGGTGAAGCGCAGCTTCGCCGAACTCTCGAAGCGCTCGGGGCAGCTCGCGAACCACCTGCGAGGCCTGGGCGTGAAGCGCGGCGATCGGATGCTCCTGATGCTCGGCAACGAACTCGCGCTGTGGGAGACGATGCTCGCGATGATCAAGCTCGGCGCGGTCGTCATCCCGGCGACGTCGCTCTTGAGCACCGAGGACCTGCGCGACCGCATCGAGCGCGGCGGCGTCAAACACGTCGTCGCCGGCAGCGCGTTCGCGGCCAAGTTCGAGCCGCTCGAAGGCAACTACACGCGGATCGCGGTCGGCGCACCCGTCGCGGGCTGGACGAACTTCGACGACAGCCAGCGCGCGGCGGTCGAGTTCACACCCGACGCGCCGACGCTCGCGACCGACCCGCTGCTGCTGTACTTCACGTCGGGAACGACGTCCAAGCCGAAGCTCGTGCTGCACAGCCATCAGAGCTACCCGGTCGGCCACCTGTCGACGATGTACTGGCTCGGCCTGCGCCCGGGCGACGTGCACCTGAACATCTCGTCGCCGGGCTGGGCCAAGCACGCGTGGAGTTGCTTCTTCGCGCCGTGGCTCGCGGGGGCGTGCATCTTCATCTACAACAGCGCGCGCTTCAACGCGCCGGGACTGCTCGCGGCGCTCGCCGCGCATCATGTGACGAGCCTGTGCGCGCCGCCGACGGTGTGGCGCATGCTGATCCAGGAAGACCTCGCCGCGTGGCGCGGCAGGATCGCGCTGCGCGAAGTCGTCGGCGCCGGCGAGCCGCTGAACCCGGAGATCATCGACCGCGTGCAGGGCGCCTGGGGACTGACGCTGCGCGACGGCTACGGCCAGACCGAGACGACGGCGCAGATCGGCAACGCACCGGGGCAGCCGGTCAAACCCGGGTCGATGGGCCGTGCGCTGCCGGGCTTTCGCATCGAACTGCTCGACGCTGAAGGCAAGCCGGCCGACGAGGGCGAGGTCTGCATCGACCTGCGCGAGCGCCCGACCGGCTTGATGACGGGCTACGAGGACAGCGCCGAACGCACCGCCGAAGTGATGCGCGAGGGCTTTTATCACACCGGCGACGTCGCCGCGCGCGACACCAAAGGCTACATCACCTTCGTCGGCCGCGCCGACGACGTCTTCAAGGCGTCCGACTACCGCATCAGCCCGTTCGAACTCGAGAGCGCTCTGATCGAGCACGAATCGGTCGCCGAAGTCGCCGTCGTGCCGAGCCCGGATCCGGTGCGCCTGGCGGTGCCGAAGGCGTTCATCACGCTCGTGCCGGGCGTCGAGGCGAGCACGCAGACGGCCGAGGCGATCTTCGCCTTCGCCCGCGGCCGGCTCGCGCCGTACCTGCGCATCCGGCGCATCGAGTTCGTCGAGGATCTGCCGAAGACCATCTCCGGCAAGATCCGCCGCGTGCAACTGCGCGCGCAGGAAGTCGAACGCCACGCCGCCGGCCAGCGTGGGCCGCGCGAGCACCTCGAGGACGACTTCCCGCACCTCAAGAGCGCGGACAAGAGCAAGTAGCGCCCTGCCCCGCCCGGCGGCCCCCTGCGGACGGACTGCATCCGCCGCCGCGCGGCCGCTACACCGGCATCAGACCCACGGGCCGCCGGCAGCGGGCATCTGGATCGTCGTCTCCGGGCTGCTGGGAACGATCGAGCCGAGCGCGATGCTCAGGATCGAGACGAAGATGCTCGCGAAGAACGCGGTCCAGAAGCCCGACACCTTGAAGCCCTTCACGAGCGCGGAGACGAGCAGGATCATCAGCGCGTTGATGACGAGCACGAACAGGCCGAAGGTCAGCAGCGTCAGCGGCAGCGTCAGCACGATCAGGAGCGGCTTGACGACCGCATTCGCGAAGCCGAGCAGCAGCGCCGAGACGATCAGCGCCGACGTGCTTTCGAACTTCAGCCCGCTGAAGATGTGGCTCGCGACCCAAAGCGACAGCGAAGTAATCGCCCAGGTCAGCAGATAGGGGGTCAGGTCTTGCCACATGTCGATGCCTCGTTGGAGTTGGGGAGGGTCGGCGCAGGTCTGTCTTCGCCGATGCGCAAGCGTACAGGCTCCAAACAAGAAGGCTCGCGTCCGGCCGAGACCGGAGCAAATCGCGTGCTGCCGGCCCGAGGCGGCCGGGCGCGCGCGGCGACATCCGCCTCATCCATTCGTGACATTGTTCTGTCGCATGGAGTCGAAAGGCTCTCGCATCCGAGTCAGAATCCGGCCCCATGTTCGGACCGAAGCTCGACCCGCTGACGCTGCTGCTGTGCATCTCGGCGCTCAGTTTCGTGATGGCGGCGATGGCCACGAGCGCCGCCCGGGCAATGCCTTCGTACCGGCCGGCACTGCGGGCGTGGAGCCTGTCCATGCTGGTCACAGGAGTCGGGTTCTTCCTG
>JACSRM010000492.1 GCA_014879745.1 Burkholderiaceae bacterium
CGAGGCCGCGCTCGAGGCGGCGGCGGCGCGCGGCAAGGTGGCGCTCGTCTATATCGAGACGCCGGCCAATCCGACGAATGCGCTGGTCGACTTCGAAGGCGTCACGCGCGCGCTTGCCACATTCGAATCGCGGCACGGCTATCGGCCGATCTCGGCGTGCGACAACACGATGCTCGGGCCGATCTTCCAGCATCCGATCCGCGCCGGAATCGACTTCGCGGTCTATTCGCTCACCAAATATGTCGGCGGTCACAGCGATCTGGTGGCCGGCGGCGTCACCGGCTCGGCGGCGCTCGTCGGCCGGCTCAAGGCGACGCGCGGCGCGTTCGGCTCGCAGCTCGATCCGCACTCGTCGTGGATGATCGCGCGCTCGATGGAGACGCTCGTGCTGCGCATGCGCCGCGCCGCGGCGAGCGCGAGCCGCGTCGCGCACTGGCTGGCCGACAATCCGGTCCACAAGCTGCACGTGCTGCATCCGCAGCTCAATGCCGACCCGGCCTACCAGGCGGTCTACCGGCGCCAGTGCAGCGGTGCGGGGTCGACGTTCTCGATCGTGCTCGACGGCGGGCGCGACGCCGCGTTTGCCTTCATCAATGCGCTCGCGCTCTTCAAGTCCGCGGTCAGCCTGGGCGGCACCGAGTCGCTGGTGTGCCATCCGGCATCGACCACGCACTCGGGCGTGCCGGCCGAGGTGCGGGCGCAGGTCGGCGTCTCCGACGGGCTGGTGCGGATGTCGATCGGCCTCGAGCACGAGGACGATCTGATCGCCGACCTGGAGAATGCGCTGCGCGCCTGCGCGGGCTGAGCGCGACGCTTCAGGCGGGGTAGAGCCCGCGCACGCGCGCCATCAGCCGCGTGAGGCCGAGCAGCGCGCCGATCGCCGGGGTCGCGACGCCGACGCGCGCGCCGATCTCGTGCACGGCGCCGATCAGGGCGTCGATCTCGAGCGAGCGTCCGGCCTCGGCGTCCTGCAGCATCGAGGTCTTGAACGCGCCGAGCGAGCGCGTGACGACCATCCGGTCCTCGCCCGACTGCTCGATCGGGCAGCCGATGCGCGCGCCGATTTCGCGCGCCTCGGCCATCGCCTGCAGCATGAAGGCGTGCACCTGCGGATCGTCGAGGATGCGGTCGACCGTCGCGCCGGTCAGCGCCGAGATCGGATTCGTCGTCATGTTGCCCCACAGCTTGAACCAGATATCGCTGCGGATGTCGTCGCCCGCCTCGGCGGTGAAGCCGGCGCCGCGCAACAGTTCGACGACGGCGTCGGTGCGCGACGATGCCCCGCCGGCCGGTTCGCCGACGATCAGGCGCTCGCCGAAGCCGTGCCATGCGACACCCGGCGCCGGAGAACTGCAGGTGAAATGCACGACGCAGCCTAGAACCTGCGCGAGCGGCAGCGCGGCGCCTATCGTGCCGTCCGCGTCGACGCTCGCGAGCCGCCCGGCCGCGCCGCCGAGGCGCCCGGCGACCGCTGGCGTCTGCAGGAACCACCACGGCACGCCGTTCATCGCCGGCAACACGACGGTGTGGCTGCCGATCAGCGGCGCGAGCGCCGGCGCGAGCGCGGCGAGCGACTGCGCCTTGACGGCGACGATGACGAGATCCTGAACGCCGAGCGCGCGGGCGTCGTCGGTGGCGTCGATCGCGACCTGCTGCGTCCTGCCCCCCATGTGCAGCGTGAGCCCTTGCGCGCGGACCGCGGCGAGGGTCGCGCCGCGCGCCAGCGCGCGGGGCGCGGCACCGGCCAGCGCGAGCCGCGCGCCGACGAAGGCGCCGACGGCGCCGATGCCCACGATCGTGATGCTCTTCATTCGACTCCTGCCTCCGTTCTAGCCCTGCGCGGCAATGGTAAGGCGCGCCTTCGCCCGCGGTCGCGCGCAGGGGCGGCGGGCGGCTGGGCCGTCGCCGGGTTTCTAGGCAGCCGCGCCTAGGAAGATTGACCCGGCGTCATGCCACGGCGGCGTGGATGCTGCAAAATAGCACGATCGTTCGTTCGTTTTCTTCGCCGGCAGCCGAAACCACCGCATCGACACCGTGGCCCAACTCACCGACACCCGCGCCGAAGCCGCCGCCCCGCAGCGCAGCCTGCACAAGGGGCAGCAGACGCGCGCCGCGATCCTCGACGCCGCGCTCGCGCTCGCCTCGCACACCGGACTCGAGGGCCTGTCGATCGGGGCGCTCGCCGAAGTGACGGGCATGAGCAAGTCGGGCGTCTTCGCCCATTTCGGTTCGCGCGAGGAGTTGCAGATCTCCGTCATTCGCGAGTACCACTCGAAGTTCGAGCAAGAGGTCTTCACCCCGGCGCTGCGCGAGCCGCGCGGCCTGCCACGGCTTGGCGCGATGTTCGATCGCTGGGTGCGCCGGGTGACGGTCGAACGCGATTCGGGCTGCATCTATATCAGCGGCGCGGTCGAATTCGACGACCGACCGGGGCCGGTGCGCGATGCGCTGCAGGGCATGGTGCGCGCCTGGCAGGCCGCGCTCGAACGCGCGATCGCGCAGGCGATCGAAGCCGGCCATCTGCGCGCCGATACCGACGCCATGCAGATGCTGTTCGAGATGCACGGCCTGATTCTCGCGCTGCACCACGACGCCCGCTTCCTGCGCCTGCCGGGCGCGGTGGAGCGCGCGCGCGCCGGCTTCGACCGCATCGTCGGCGCGTCGATCGGTGAACACGCCGCCCCTTCCCCCACCCCGTCCCGCGCGCGCCGCGCGCGGCGCTGAATCCCAAGTCATCCCAGGAGTCACGACATGGCCCACTACACCCCGCCGCTGCGCGATATGCACTTCGTGCTGCACGAACTGCTCGATATCACCGCCGAGTTGAAGGCCTTGCCGGCGCATGCCGACATCGACGCCGACACCATCAACGCGGTGCTCGAGGAAGGCGGCAAATTTGCCTCCGAGGTGCTCGCGCCGCTCAACGCGAGCGGCGACGCCGAGGGCTGCCGGCTCGACGCGGCGACGCACGAAGTGCGCACCCCCAAGGGCTACAAGGAGGCTTTCGCGACCTTCGTCGAAGGCGGCTGGCCGGCGCTGTCGGCGGACGCGAAGTTCGGCGGCCAGGGCCTGCCGCACGTCGTCAACCAGTGCTTCAACGAGATGCTGAATTCGGCCAATCAGGCCTGGACGATGTACCCCGGCCTCACCCACGGCGCTTACGAAGGCCTGCTCGCGCACGGCTCGGACGAGCAGAAGGCGCTCTACCTGCCCGGGCTCGTCAGCGGCCGCTGGACCGGAACGATGTGCCTGACCGAGGCGCACTGCGGCACCGACCTCGGGCTGCTGCGCACGCGCGCCGAGCCGCAGGCCGATGGCGACTATCTGCTCACCGGCAGCAAGATCTTCATCAGCGCCGGCGAGCACGACCTGGCCGAGAACATCATCCACCTCGTGCTCGCGCGTCTGCCCGATGCGCCGGCCGGATCGAAGGGCATTTCGCTGTTCGTCGTGCCGAAAGTCCTCGTCAATGCCGATGGCACGCTCGGTGCGCGCAACGCGATCTTCTGCACCGGGATCGAGCACAAGATGGGCATCCACGGCAATGCGACGTGCCAGCTCAGCCTCGAGGGGGCGCGCGGCTTCATGGTCGGCGCGCCGAACAAGGGGCTGGCCGCGATGTTCGTGATGATGAACGCGGCGCGCATCGGCGTCGGCATGCAGGGCCTCGGGCTGACCGAAGCCGCCTACCAGCACGCGGTGGCGTACGCGAAGGAGCGCATCCAGATGCGTTCGCTGACCGGTCCGAAGAACCCCGACCAGCCGGCCGACCCGATCATCGTCCACCCCGACGTGCGCAAGATGCTGCTCACCGCGCGCGCCTACGCCGAGGGCGGGCGGGCGCTCGCGATGTGGACGACGCTGCAGATCGACAAGGAACTCGGCACCGACGACGATGCGGTGCGCGCCGACTGCGCCGACCTCGTCGCGCTGATCACGCCGATCGTCAAGGCCTTCCTGACCGACAACGCCTGGATCGCGACCTCGCACTGCCTGCAGGTCTTCGGCGGCCACGGCTATATCCGCGAGACCGGCGCCGAGCAGTTCGTGCGCGACGCCCGCATCAATATGATCTACGAGGGCACGAATACGATCCAGTCGCTCGACCTGCTCGGCCGCAAGGTGCTCGCCGACAACGGCAAGAAGCTCAAGAAATTCGGCCGGCTGGTCGCCGATTTCGTCGAGCAGGAAGGCACGAACGAGGCGATGCAGGAATTCGTCAACCCGCTCGCCGACCTCGGCGACAAGGTGACGAAGCTGTCGACCGAGATCGGCATGAAGGCGTTCGCCAACGCCGACGAGGCGGGCGCGGCGGCGGTCGACTATCTGCGCGTCTGCGGCCACCTCGTATTCGCCTATTTCTGGGCGCGGATGGCGAAGATCGCGCTCGACAAGCAGGCGTCGGGCGACCCGTTCTATACCGCCAAGCTGCACACCGCACGCTTTTACTTCGCCAAGCTGCTGCCCGAGACGGCCGGCCTGATCCGCTCGGCGCGCACGGGTGCCGCGCCGCTGATGGCGATGGACGAGGCATTGTTCTAGAGTTCGGCATCTCAACGTCAACGGAGTCCGCATGAAAGCCACCTTCGCCGCCCTGCTGCTTGCCGGCGCGTCCGCCACCGTCTTCGCGCAGGCGTCGCCCGCCGGGCTGTGGAAGACGATCGACGACGAGACCAAGCAGGAAAAGTCGCTCGTCCGCATCACCGACAACGCCGGCGTGCTGACCGGCAAGATCGAGAAGCTCACCGATCCCGCCAAGCAGGACGCTACCTGCGACAAGTGCAGCGACGCGCGCAAGGACCAGAAGATCCTCGGCATGACGATCATCGAGGGCGTGAAGCAGGCCGCGGGCGAGGACTACTGGGACGGCGGAACGATCCTCGATCCGAACAACGGCAAGGTCTACAAGGTGCGCATGACGCCCGCCGACGGCGGCAAGAAGCTCGACGTGCGCGGCTATATCGGCGCGCCGCTGCTGGGCCGCACGCAGACCTGGATCCGCGTCGAATGACGCGCGAGAGGCATTTCACCCGGAAGGCAAGGCAATGAATCGATTCAACGTACGCAAGGTCGCCGTCCTCGGCGCGGGAGTGATGGGCGCGCAGATCGCCGCCCATCTGGTCAACGTCAGGGTGCCGGTCGTGCTGTTCGACCTGGCGGCCAGGGACGGCTCGATGAACGCCATCGTCACGAAGGCGATCGAGGGGCTGAAGAAATTGAAGCCCGCGCCGCTGGGCATCCCCGAGGACGCGGCGCTGCTGCAGGCGGCGAACTACGACGAGCACCTCGCGCTGCTGGCCGAATGCGACCTCGTGATCGAGGCGATCGCCGAGCGCATGGACTGGAAGCTCGATCTGTATCGCAAGATCGCGCCGCACGTCGCGCCGCACGCGATCGTCGCCAGCAACACCTCGGGGCTGTCGATCACGAAGCTCGCCGACGCCGTTCCCGACGCGATCAAGCCGCGCTTCTGCGGCATCCACTTCTTCAACCCGCCGCGCTACATGGCGCTCGTCGAGCTGATCGCGACGCCGTCGACCGACGCCGCGGTGCTCGACCAGCTCGAAGCCTTCGTCACGAGCACGCTCGGCAAGAGCGTCGTGCGCGCGATGGACACGCCCAACTTCATCGCCAACCGGGTCGGCATCGCCGGCATGCTGGCGACGATGAAGGAGGCCGAGACCTATGGGCTGACCTACGACGTCGTCGATGACCTGACCGGCAAGAAGCTCGGCCGGGCGTCGAGCGGCACCTTCCGCACCGCCGACGTCGTCGGCCTGGATACGATGGCGCACGTCATCAAGACGCTGCAGGACAACCTGCAAGACGACCCGTTCTTCCCGAGCTATGCGACGCCGGCGGTGCTGTCGGCGCTGATCGCGAAGGGCGCGCTCGGCCAGAAGAGCGGCGCCGGCTTCTTCAAGAAGGTCGGCCGCGACATCCTGCGCCTCGACCCGGCGAAGGGCGACTACGTCGCCGGCGGGGGCAAGGCCGACGAGATCGTCGCCCGCATGCTCAAGAAGCCGGCCGCCGAACGGCTGAAGCTGCTGCACGATTCGACGAACCCGCAAGCGCAGTTCCTGTGGGCGATCCTGCGCGACGGCTTCCACTACGCCGCGGTGCACCTGGCCGATATCGCCGAGACGGCGCGCGATATCGACTTCGCGATGCGCTGGGGCTTCGGCATGAGCCAGGGCCCGTTCGAGCTGTGGCAGGCGGCCGGCTGGAAGCAGGTTGCGCAGTGGGTGAAGGAGGATATCGACGCCGGCAAGGCATTGTCGAAGGCGCCTCTGCCGGCTTGGGTCTTCGACGGCCGGGATGGCGTGCACGCGCCCGAAGGCTCGTGGAGCGCGAGCGCCGGCAAATACCTGCCACAGCGCGACCTGCCGGTCTACCAGCGCCAGTACTTCCGCGAAGACGTGCAGGGCGCGGGCGCTGCAGCGCCGCTCGCGAGCGGCACCGAGCTCTTCAGGAACGACGAGTTGCGCGCCTGGACGCTGGACGGCGAGGTCGTCATCGCGAGCATCACCGCCAAGCTGCACCTGATCAGCCCGCTGGTCGTCGAAGGCCTGCAGGCGGCGCTCGAGATCGCCGAGCGCGACCACCAGGCGCTCGTCATCTGGTCGCCGGACGACGTCTTCTCGGCCGGCGCGAACCTCGAGGCGCTGATGCCGGTCTTCATGAAGAGCGGCGCCAAGGGCATCGCACCCGAGATCAAGAAGTTCCAGGACTTCATGCTGCGCCTGCGCTATGCGCAGGTGCCGGTCGTCAGTGCGGTGCGCGGCATCGCGCTCGGCGGCGGCTGCGAACTCGCGGCCTATTCGGCGCGCCGCGTCGCCGCGATGGAAAGCTACATGGGGCTCGTCGAAGTCGGTGTCGGCCTCGTGCCGGGCGCCGGCGGCCTGACCTACATCGCGCGCCGCGCGGCCGAGATGGCGGCGGCGGGCAATGCGAACGCCGACATCCAGAAGTTCCTGATCGACGGCTTCACGAACGCGGCGATGGCCAAGGTCGGCACCAGCGCGATCGAGTCGCGCAAGCTCGGCTACCTGCTGGAGGGCGACATCATCGTGCCGCACAAGGACGAACTGCTCTTCGTCGCGATCCAGCAGGCGCGCGCGATGGCCGAAAGCCTCTGGCGCGCGCCGCAGCGCAAGCCGTTTGCGGTCGCCGGCCGCAACTCGATCGCGACGATCAAGGGCCAACTCGTGAACATGCGCGACGGCGGCTTCGTCAGCGCACACGACTTCCACATCGCCTCGCTGATCGCCGATGTCGTCTGCGGCGGCGATGTCGACGCCGGCTCGCTCGTCACCGAGGAGTACCTGATGGCGCTCGAACGCAAGCACTTCTGTGCGCTGCTCGAGCACCCGAAGACCCAGGAGAGGATCATGGGGATGCTCTCGACCGGCAAGCCGGTCCGCAACTGAACCGAGGAATATCGCGATGAGCAAGCAGATTCAAGACGCCTACATCGTTGCCGCCACCCGCACGCCGATCGGGCGTTCGGGGCGGGGCTATTTCCGCAATACGCGGCCCGACGACCTGCTCGTCGCGGCGGTGCGCAGTGCGCTCGCGCAGGTGCCGACGCTCGATCCGAAGGCGATCGAGGACGCCGTCGTCGGCTGCTCGTTCCCCGAGGCCGAGCAGGGCATCAATATGGCGCGCGTCGCGATGGTGCTCGCGGGGCTGCCGCAGACGGTCGGCGGCGTGACGGTCAACCGCTTCTGCGCGTCGGGCCTGACGGCGATCCAGATGGCGGCCGACCGCATCCGCGTCGGCGAGGCCGAGGTCATGATCGCCGGCGGTGCCGAGAGCATGAGCCTGGTGCCGATGGGCGGCAACAAGCCGTCGTTCAATCCGGAAGTCTTCGCCCGC
>JACSRM010000168.1 GCA_014879745.1 Burkholderiaceae bacterium
GGCTGTCGCGCAGGCGGCTCACGGCGTCGTACTCGTACAGCCCCTGCTGCGCCTTGGTCGTGCTCTTGACGTGCCATTGCAGGAGCGGCATCGAGAGGGCCTGCGCCACTTCCTCGGCCAGCATCGTCTTGCCGGTACCGGGCTCGCCCTTGACGAGCAGCGGCCGCGCGAGCGTGATCGATGCGTTGACGGCGAGCATCAGGTCTTGCGTCGCGACGTAGTTTTCGGTGCCCTGGAACTTCATGGTCGAGCGCTCTGCTGCGCGCCTGGGTGCGGAAGCGGGCCAGTATAAGTGGGCCCAAATGCAGCGCCAAAGGGGCGCGGGAGGCATTGTCCCCATGTCGGGATGGGCCGGCTCGGCCCGGCCCGGCGCGCGCAGGGGGCACCCCTATAATCCGCCGCTACTCGCAGCGCCCCTCCACCCATTGCACGCCGACAAATGAAGAAGATTCTTTCGATCTTGACGCTCTCGGCCCTGTTCACCGGCTTGCTGTCCGGCGCGCAGGCGCAGGATGCGAAGGCCGGAGACGCGCAGGCCGGAGCGAAGATCAACTCGATGTGCATCGGCTGCCACGGCATCCCGGGCTACAAGGCGAGCTTCCCCGAGGTCTACCAGGTGCCGAAGATTGCCGGCCAGGGGGCGAAATATATCGAGGCGGCGCTCGTCGAATATCAGAAGGGCCAGCGCAAGCACCCCTCGATGCACGCGGTGGCCGTTTCGCTCACCGAGCAGAATATCGCCGACCTCGCGGCCTACTATTCGCAGCTCGGCATGACCGGCACCGCGGCGGTGCCCGACGCGCCGCCGGCGCCATCGCCGCAGGTCGCCGCGCTGCTGGAGAAGGGCGGCTGCGTCGCCTGCCACGGCGAGAACTTCAACAAGCCGATCGACCCCAGCTACCCCAAGCTCGCCGGCCAGCACGCCGACTATCTGTACGCCGCGCTGAAGGAATACCAGACCAAGAACAACTCCCGCATCGGGCGTGACAACGCGGTCATGGTCGGCATGGCGGCGCCGTTCAGCCACGCCGAGCTCAAGCTGCTCGCCAGGTACATCGGCTCGCTGCCGGGCGACGTGAAGACGGTCGCCGAACCGCGCTTTCGCTGATTTCGACCCGCGCCGAGCGCCGCCGCCCGCAGCCTTTCAGGCCAGGCCGGCGGCGAAATCCTCGGTCAGCTGCTCGACCCACTCCTCGATATCGGCATCGGCCAGCAGCAGGCTGCCTGCGGCGGCATCGCCGCCCTTGTCCCACTCGCGGCTCTCGTTGAGGCCGGCGAAGCGCTGGATCGCCAGTTCGGCGACGAGGCCCATCGCGATCAGGCGCTGCACCGGCGCATCGACCCGCGGATCCTGGAAGACGGTGTAGTCGTGGTGCGAGCGGATCGCGTCGCACACCGGCCGTGGCAGTCCCCAGGCGCGCGCCATCAGCGCGCCGACGAGCGCGTGGTCGGTCTGGTGCGCCGCCTGCTCGACGCACGTGAACGGCTGGTCGCGGTCGTGATTGGCGGCCGCCAGCGTGGCCGCGTAGCCCGGGAAGCGCTGCATCAGCAGCGCGATACCGGCGTCGCAGAACAGGCCGAAGATCTGCGCGGCGTCGACATCGACGCCGCGCAGGCCGCGCGCCAGACGCGCGAGCGCGAACGATCGCTTGGCCGTCACGTCCCAGAACCGCGTCAGGCTCGCGCCCTCGCCGCCGATCGACCGGCGCAACACGAAGCCGGTGACGATGGCGCCGATCTGGCGCATCCCGATCAGCGAGATCGCCTCCGGCATCGTGGTCGCCTTGCGCGACAGCGCATAGAACGGCGAGTTCACGGTGCGCAGCACCGCGGCGGTGAGCGCGACGTCGCTGGCGACGAGGCGTGCGATGAGGCCGAAGTCCGGGTCGGGGCCCGACATCTCCATCTGTAACTCGGTGAGCAGGGCGGGGCGCGCAGGGATCGCGATGCCGCTCAGGACGGCGTCGATCTCGGGCGGCGCGGATGGCGGCACGGCTGCTTCGGCAACGGTGGCGGCGGACATGAAGCTTCTTCTGTGCCTCGCGGACGGGCTGGCGTGCGGGTGACGGGTTCCGGTTCGACCAGCAGCGGATCGCCGCGCTGTCGCCTCGATATCGGCAGCCGGCCGCCGAAACTGAGGCGCGTCGATCGCGTCGGCGCCGGGGCCGGGCGCGCGTCGCCGCTCAGCCGCCCCGGCGCACCGCGGGCCGGGCCCGGCGCTGCGTGGCGGCGGGTGCCGCGCCGTGCGCGCCGGCGAGGTCGTCGAGGATCGGGCAGTCGGGCCGTGTGTCGCCGTGGCAGGCGTGGGCGAGTTGCGCGAGCGTGCGCTGCATCGCCTGCATCTGCGCGATGCGCTGCTCCAGGTCGGCGACGTGGGCGAGCGCGATGCGCTTCACGTCGCTGCTCGCGCGGCTGCCGTCGGCCCAGAGCTGAAGCAGGGTCTCGATCTCGTTCAGGCTGAAGCCGAGGTCGCGCGCGCGCCGCACGAAGCGCAGTGTGTGCACCGTCGCCGCGTCGTACTGGCGGTAGCCGGCCTCACTGCGCGCGACGGCCGGCAAGAGTCCGAGGCTTTCGTAGTGGCGGATCATCTTGGCGGAGATGCCCGACGCGCGCGACGCTTCGCCGATATTCATCGCTGCGGCCTCCAGCGCCGCAGCAGCAGCGCATTGGTGACGACGCTCACGCTCGACATCGCCATCGCCGCGCCGGCGACGACCGGGCTCAGCATGCCGAGCGCGGCGAGCGGGATGCCGACCGCGTTGTAGACGAAGGCCCAGAACAGGTTCTGGCGAATCTTGCGCGTCGTCGCGCGCGAGATCGAAAGCGCCTGCGCGACGAGGCCGACGTCGCCGCGCATCAGCGTGATGCCGGCGGTCTGCATCGCGATGTCGGTGCCGCGCCCGCCGCTGTCGGTCATCGCGATGCCGACGTCGGCGGCGGCGAGCGCCGGCGCGTCGTTCACGCCGTCGCCGACCATCGCGACCTTGACCCCCGGCGCCAGCTGCGCGCGCAACTCGGCGACGACCGCCGCCTTGTCGCCCGGCAGCACCTCGGCGCGCACGTCGGCTATGCCGACCTTCGCCGCGACGGCGTTCGCGCTGCCGCGGTTGTCGCCGCTGACGAGCAAGCTGCGCACGCCCTGCGCGTGCAGGCTCGCGATCGCGGCGGCAGCTTCGGGCTTGATCGTGTCGCCGAACGCGAGGAGGCCGAGCAGCTTCGGCGCCGCGCCATCGCCCGCCGCCTCGACGAGCCACGAGACGCTGTGGCCGGCCGACTGCAGCTCGGACGCCTGCGCCGAAAGCGGATCGAGCGCGACGCCCAGTTCGCCCATCCAGACCGTGCTGCCGAGCATCAGCTTGCGGCCGCCGACGACGCCTTGCACGCCGCGCCCGGCGACCGACTGCACGTCGCTCGCGGCGGCGGGCGCTTCGCCTTCGGGCAGCGCCTGCAGCACGGCGCGCGCGAGCGGATGCTCGCTGCCCTGCTGCAGCGCCGCCGCCTGCACGATCAGCGCGGCGCGCTCGCCTTCCGCTGGGATCGCCTGCGCGAGCACCGGCCGGCCTTCGGTCAGCGTGCCGGTCTTGTCGAACGCGACGGTGCCGACGTGGCGCATCGTCTCGAGGGCGACGACGTCCTGGATCAGGATGCCGTGGCGCGCGGCGACGCCAGTGCCGACCATGATCGCCGCCGGCGTCGCGAGACCGAGCGCGCAGGGGCAGGCGATGACGAGCACGGCGACGGCGTAGAGCACGGCGGTCGAGACCGGCGCGCCGTAGATCACCCAGCCGATCGCGGTCGCGAAGGCGATGACGACGACGACCGGGACGAACACCGCACTGACCTGATCGACGAGGCGCTGGATCGGCGCCTTCTTCGCCTGCGCCGATTCGACGAGGCGAACGATGCGCGCGAGCTGCGTCTCGGCGCCGATCGCCGTCGTGCGAACGAGCAGCGCGCCTTCGCCGTTCACCGCACCTCCCGTCAGGCGGTCGCCCGGCGCGCGCGCGATCGGCAGGCTCTCGCCGGTGAGCAGCGATTCGTCGACATGGGTGCGGCCTTCGAGCAGTTCGCCGTCGACCGGGATGCGCTCGCCGGGGCGCACGACGACCAGGTCGCCGACGCGCACCTCGGCGATCGGCACTTCACGCTCGACGTCCTCGCGGCGCACACGCGCGACATCCGGGCGCAGCGCCTGCAGCGCGCGGATCGCGTCGGTCGTCTGCCGCTTGGCGCGCGACTCGAGCCACTTGCCGAGCAGCACGAGCGTGATGACGACGGCCGCCGATTCGAAATACAGCGCCGGCATCGCCGCATCGGACGTGAAGAGCGTGACGACACTCAGCCCGAATGCGGCGCTCGTGCCGAGCGCGACGAGCAGGTCCATATTGCCGCTGCCGGCGCGCAGCGCGGCCCAGCCGGCGCGATAAAAGCGCGCGCCGAGCCAGAACTGCACCGGCGCCGCGAGCAGCAGCTGCAGCCAGCCGTCGAGCATCCAGTGCCGGCCGAAGAGGTCGCCCGCCATCGGCAGCACGAGCGGCGCCGACAGCAGCGCGGCGAGCGCGACGCGCCGGCCTTCGCTCAGCCACGGCTGGCGCGCCGCGCCGCGGGTCGCCGCGGTATCGTGAATGTGCGCGGTATAGCCGGCGCGCGCCACCGCGGCGAGCAGCTCGGCCGTGCTCACGCTGCCGCCGAGCAGCGTCACCTGCGCCTGCTCGGTCGCGAGATTGACCGTCGCCTGCGTCACGCCAGGCAGCCGGGTCAGCGCCTTCTCGACGCGGGCGACGCAGCTTGCGCACGTCATGCCCTCGATATCGAGCGTGACCGAATCGCTCGCGATGCCGTAGCCGGCGCGCTCGACGGCCTGGACGAGGGCGCCGGTTTCGAGCCTGCCCTGAGCGTGGACGCTCGCGCGCTCGGTCGCAAGATTGACCTGCGCCGAGTCGACGCCGGGCACGCGCGCCAGCGCCTTCTCGACGCGGGTGACGCAGCTTGCACAGGTCATGCCGACGATCGGCAGCGAGAGGGTCGATTCGGCGGCGGCGGTGGTATTCATGTCGCAACGATAAACCTTGACATCATGTGAAGGTCAAGCGGTTTCGAAAAATCGGACGCCTTGTGGCGACGCTTGACCTTGCCATGATGGCAAGCTCGAAAATGCGAGCTCCCGACCGAAAGGAGAACCGAACCATGATCGAACTGACCCTGCCCGATATGACGTGCGGCCACTGCGTCAAGACCGTGACCGAAACCGTCAAGCGCATCGACCCGGCGGCGACGCCGCAGATCGACCTCGCAACGCACCGGGTGCGGATCGAATCGAGCCAGCCCGCCGAGGCGTTCAAGAAGGCGCTCGCCGAGGAGGGCTACGCCCCGGCCTGACCCATTTGGCCGGCGTCGCACCCGGCGTGGCCTGCGGTTTGCCCTCGGTCGCGCAGATGCCGTCTTTGCCTACACTCGGCCGATTCGCAACGAACCGGAGGCGGGCTCATGACAAGGTGGATTTCGGCGCTGCTCGGCGCGGCGATGGCGCTGGCGAGCGGCATCGCCCAGGCCCAGACCTTGCGCTGGGCGTCGCAGGGCGACCCGCAGACGATGGACCCGCATTCGCAGAACGAGCAGCTGACGAATGCGATGAACGGCCAGGTCTACGAATTCCTGATCGCCCGCGACCGCCAGCTCAATCTCGTGCCACAGCTTGCCACCGAGTGGAAGCAGACGACGCCGCTGCAGTGGCGGATGAAGCTGCGGCCGAACGTCAAGTTCCACGACGGCACGCCGTTCACGGCCGACGACGTTGTCTTCTCGATCAACCGCGCGAAGCTGCCGACGTCGCAGATCGCCGTCTATGCGAACGCGGTCGGCGAGGTGAAGAAGATCGACGACCTGACGGTCGAGTTCAACCTCTCGCAGGTCAATCCGATCTTCCTGCAGCACATCAATACCCTGAACATCATGAGCAAGGCGTGGTGCGAGAAGCACAACGTCACGAAGCCGCTGGATTTCAAGAACAAGGAGGAAAGCTTCGCCTCGTACAACGCGAACGGCACCGGGCCGTACATGCTGGTCAAGCGCGAGCCGGACGTGAAGACCGTCTACAAGCGCAACCCGAACTACTGGGGCAAGATCGACGGCAACGTGCAGGACGTGATCTTCACGCCGATCAAGCAGGATGCGACGCGCATGGCGGCTTTGATGTCGGGCGAGATCGATTTCGTGCTCGATCCGCCGCCGCGCGACCTCGAGCGGCTGCGCGGCGGCGGCCAGGTCAAGATCCTCGACGGGGTGGAGAACCGGATCATCTTCATCGGCATGGACCAGGCGCGCGACGAACTCCTCTACAGCAGCGTCAAGGGCAAGAACCCGTTCAAGGACGTGCGCGTCAGGAAGGCGCTCTACCAGGCGATCGATATCGAGACGATCAGGACCAAGCTGATGAACGGCCAGGCGATCCCGACCGGCGCCGTCGTGCCGTCGCCGCTGGGCAGCTTCAACGACCCCGAGATCGAGAAGCGCCTGCCCTACGACGTCGCGGCGGCGCGGCAATTGCTGGCCGACGCCGGCTACCCCGACGGTTTCGAGGTGACGCTCGACTGCCCGAACAACCGCTATATCAACGACGAGAAGATCTGCGTCGCGCTGGCCGGCATGTGGGCGCAACTCAAGATCAAGGTGAAGGTCAACGCGATGCCGCGCTCGACCTACTTTCCCAAGCTCGACAAGCTCGACACCTCGCTCTACATGCTCGGCTGGGGCGGCTCGATCACCGACGCCGAAACGACCTTCACGCCGATCTACCGCAACCGCGGCGACAAGGGCATAGGCTCGTACAACTACGGCAACTACACCGACGACAAGCTCGACGCCGCGGCCGCGGCGCAGAGCAGCGAGGCCGACCCCGAGAAGCGCAAGGCGCTGATCAAGACCGTCTTCAAGCTGCACAACGATGCCGTCCGCCACATCCCGCTGCACCGCCAGTTCATCCCCTGGGCCGAACGCAACAACGTCAGCGCGGTCCACCGCGCCGACAACTGGCTCGAGTGGCAGTGGGTGACGGTGAAGTAAGGGGGCTCAGCGCGACGGCTGTGCCTTGGTGACGAGGCCGCGGATCTCGGTCAGCTTCGCCTTCAGCCGCCGCTCGTTGACCGGCCCCATGCGCAGCAGGATCTTCTGCCCGGCGGAAAGCGATTTCAGTTCCGGCGCGTCGAACGCGTAGAGCACCCACGGCCGGTCGGGCAGGACCGGGCCGCTGATCGTCGGCAGGCTGACCGCGAGCGGCGCCTCGATCTCGGGCGTCGCGAGCAGCAGGTCGATGACCTCGACGAGGCGGTCGTTGAAGTAGCGGCCGGGGAAGCCGAGGTCCTCGTAGGCCTGCTGGATCAGCGGATACAGCTGCACGTAGGTCGCCACTGCGCGCCGCATGTCGACCGACTCGACGAGCAGCACGAAGGGGGTGTAGCGCTGCGCGTTGTCGGCGCTGATCGTCGTCACGTTGCCGCGCGTCACGGTTGCGAAGCGCCCCGGCGTCGGGTTCACCGGCCACAGGCGCGGTGATGCGTTGGCGCGGCCGAGGTTGTCGACGGTCGCCGCGAAGCGGCGCGGGAAGTCGTCGATCTGCAGCGCCGAGAGCACCTCCTTGCGGCCGAGGAGTGCGACCAATGCATCTTCGACGTTCGCGGGTGCGGTCGCGGGCGCGGAGCCGGAGGCGGCGGCCGCCACCGCGGCTTCGATCGGGTGCAGCGGCTCGGTCGGCGCCGATGCCGGGGCGGATGCCGGCGCTGCAGCCGGCAGGGCGGTCACCGGCGCTGGAGCCTGCGCCGTCTCCGGCGGCGGCGCCGTGGGCTGCCATTCCCGCAGCGCGAGAACGGCGACGATCGCCAA
>JACSRM010000363.1 GCA_014879745.1 Burkholderiaceae bacterium
GCGGCGAGGATGCCGCGCAGGATCTCGATCGGCGGCGGCGGGCAGCCCGGCACGACGGCGTCGACCGGGATCACGTTGGCGACGCGTCCGCAGCTCGCGTAGCTGCACGCGCCGAAGATGCCGCCGTCGGCGCCGCAGTCGCCGACCGCGACGACGAGCCGCGGCTCGGGCGTCGCGTCGTAGGTGCGGCGCAGCGCCGTCGCCATGTGGCGCGAGACGGGGCCGGTGACGAGCAGCATGTCGGCATGGCGCGGGCTCGCGACGAAGCGGATGCCCAGGCCCTCGAGGTTGTAGTAGGGGTTGGGCAGCGCCTGAATCTCGAGTTCGCAGCCGTTGCACGAACCGGCATCGACCTGGCGGATCGCGAGCGCGCGGCCGAGGATCGCGAGCAGTTCGCGCTGGATGCGCTCGGGCGTGTCGGCGTTGCTGTCAGTCGTCGCGATGTGAACGTCGGGCCGCGCCTCGGTCGCGATGCCGACGCGGGCGATCTGGCGCAGGGTCTTCCACATCAGAGGTCGTGGCCCGAGTAGGCGAGGTTGAACGACTTGTTGATGAGCGGGAAGTCGGCGACGATGTTGCCGACCGCGGCGTGCATCACGACCGGCCAGTTCTGCCACGACACGTCGTGGCAGTGGCAGCGGCGGATGCGCGCGCTCGCGTCGAGTTCGAGCGCGACGAAGACCTCGCCGCGCCAGCCTTCGACCCAGCCGGCGCCGAACGCGGGTTGCGCCGGCAGCGCGACGTCGATGCGCGCCGCGCCGCCCGGCATCGAAGCGCACAGCGCGCGGATCAGGCGCAGCGACTCGATCGTCTCGTCGAAGCGCAGCGCGACGCGCGCTGCGACGTCGCCCGCCTGCTGCGTCGCGCGCTGCACGGCCAGCATGTCGTACGGCGGCCAGGGGTGGTCGCAGCGCAGGTCGGCCGGCTGGCCGCTGGCGCGGCCGGCGAGGCCAGTGAGGCCCAGGCGCCGTGCGAGTTCGGGCGTCGCGATGCCGGTGCCGATGAAGCGGTCCTGCAGACCGGCGTGATCGTCGTAGATCCGGCGCAGCGTGTGCAGTTCGGCCTCGATCGCGCCGCATTGGGTGCGCAGCGCATCGAGCGCCTTGGCATCGGGATCGACGCCGACGCCGCCGGGGACGACGGCGTCCATCGTCAGCCGATGGCCGAAGTGGGTGTGCGACGCGCGCAGCCAGTCCTCGCGCAGGCGCGAGAACTGGGCGAGGCCGAAGCCGAGCGCGGCGTCGTTGCCGAGCGCGCCGATGTCGCCGAGGTGGTTGGCGACGCGCTCGCGTTCGAGCAGCAGCGCGCGCAACGCGGTGGCGCGCGCGGGAAGCGTGCAGCCGGCGGCCGATTCGAGCGCCATGCAGTAGGCCCACGAGAACGCGACCGTCGAGTCGCCGCTGATGCGCGCCGCAAGGCGGTGCGCGTCGAGCGGCGCAAGCTCGGTGAAGCGGCGCTCGATGCCCTTGTGCGTGTAGCCCAGGCGCTGCTCGAGGCGCAGCACCTTCTCGCCGACGGCCGAAAAGCGGAAGTGCCCCGGCTCTATCGTTCCGGCGTGCACCGGGCCGACGGCGATCTCGTGCACGCCGTCGCCCTCGACGCGCACGAAGGCGTAGTCGCCGGGGTCGGTCGCCGACGCGAGGTCGGGCTCGCCGGCGTTGCGGCGCAGCGGCCGCCAGCGCCTGCCGTCGAGCGCGCCCTGCGCGCGGCGCGGCCATGCGCCGTGGTCGAGCCAGGGGCGATCGTCGTCGGCGCCCTCGGCCTCGATGCCGAGCAGGTCGGCGCAGGCGCGCTGCATGCGCGATGCGGCGGGGAAGTGGCGCGAGACATCGGGGAAGCTTGGCGCGTCGCCTGTGGGCAGAGGCAGGTCGAGACAGACGAGGCCGTCCGCCAGCGCGTACGCGGCGCAGACGAAGAGGGCGCTGTGCGCGCCGCCCGCTTCGCCGCGGTCGCTGCCCCACAGTGATACGAGCCGGCCGCCGCTTTCGGCAACCGCTGCTGCCGTCGCGCTCCACTGCGCCGCATCGACCGTCCCGCGCCAGATCGGCAGCGGCGCGGGAAGCAGCGTCAGCGCAAGATCGAGGCCGGGGATGCGCATCGCCGTCATCCTCCGCCGATCATGCGTGCCGCCTCGCGATACCAGGCGTCGAGGTAGGGCGGGATGTACAGGCCCAGCATCAGCGCGAGCCCGAGGTGGACGAAGACCGGCACCAGCGCGGGAGGGTGCGCCAGCCTGTGCGCCGTCGTCTCGCCGAACACCATCGGCTGCACGCGCGCGAAGACGGCGGCGAACGCGACGGCGAGCGCGACGAGCAGCAGCGGCGTCGCCCACGGCTGCTCGCTCATCGCCGTCGTGATGATCATGAACTCGCTCGCGAAGACGCCGAACGGCGGCATGCCGAGGATCGCGAGCGAGCCGAGCATCAGCCCCCAGGCAACCGTCGGGCTGACCTTGATGAGGCCGCGGATTTCGTCCATCAGTTGCGAGCCGGCCTTCTGCGTCGCGTGGCCGACGGCGAAGAAGATCGCCGACTTGACGAGCGAATGGACCGTCATGTGCAAGAGGCCGGCGTAGGTCGCGATCGGCCCGCCGACGCCGAACGCGAACGTCATCAGCCCCATGTGCTCGATCGACGAGTAGGCGAACATGCGCTTCACGTCGCGCTGGCGGATCAGGAAGAAGACGGCGGCGACGACCGACAGCAGCCCGAAGGCGATCATCAGCCGCCCGGCGAGCGGCCCCTGCAGCGCGCCGTCAGTCAACACCTTGCAGCGCAGCACGGCATAGAGCGCGACGTTGAGCAGCAGCCCCGAGAGCACGGCCGACACCGGCGTCGGCCCCTCGGCGTGGGCGTCGGGCAGCCAGTTGTGCAGCGGCACGAGGCCGACCTTGGTGCCGTAGCCAATGAAGAGGAAGGCGAACGCGAGTGTGACGATGTCGGGGTCGAGCTGCGCCTTCACCGCGTTCAGGTTGGTCCACAAGAGCGCGCCGCCCTCGGCGCCGAGCACCTTCTCGGCCGCCATGTAGACGAGCACGGTGCCAAAGAGCGCCTGCGCGATGCCGACGCCGCACAGGATGAAGTACTTCCACGCCGCCTCAAGGCTCGCCGCGGTGCGGTAGACGCTGACGAGCAGCACCGTCGTCAGCGTCGCCGCCTCCATCGCGACCCACAGGATGCCGAGGTTGTTCGTCATCAGCGCCAGCAGCATCGTGAAGCAGAACAGCTGGTACATGCTGTGGTACAGGCGCATGCGCGGCGGCGTCATCTTGCCGCGGTCGCGCTCGACGCGCATGTAAGGGCGCGAGAAGATCGCCGTCGTCAGCGCGACGAACGCGGTGAGGGTGACGAGAAAGACGTTCAGCGCGTCGATGAAGAACTCGCGCTGCCAGACGAACTGCGGCCCTTCGGCAATCACCTGCGCGGTGAGCACGCAGGCGGCGATGAAGGTGCCGGTGCTGAACGCGACGTTCGCCTCGGGCGCCTTCTCGCGGTGGCCGGCGAACGCGAGGACGACGCCGCCCGCGAGCGGGATGCCGAGGACGAACAGCAGCGGCGGCATCAATCCTCCTTCAGCCGCTCGAGGTGGCGGATGTCGAGGCTGTCGAACTGCTCGCGGATCTGGAAGATGAAGACGCCGAGGATCAGCACGCCGATCAGCACGTCGAGCGCGATGCCGAGCTCGACGACCATCGGCATGCCGTAGGTCGCCGATGTCGCGGCGAAGAAGAGTCCGTTTTCCATCGCGAGGAAGCCGATCACCTGCGGCAGCGCCTTGGCGCGCGTGATCATCATCAGGAACGACAGCAGCACGCTCGCGAGCGCGATGCCGATCGTGCCGCGCGACAGCGTCGCCGACAGCTCCGAGATCGGCAGCGCGAGGTTGAACGAGACGATGACGATCAGGATGCCGATCAGCATCGTCGTCGGGATGTTGATCAGCGGCTCGACGTCGGACTCGATGTGCAGCCGCTCGACGACGCGGTGCAGCAGCCACGGGATCAGCACGACCTTGAGCACGAAGGTGATGGCGGCCGACAGATACAGGTGCGACTGCGCGGTGACGCTCGCGACGACGACCGTCGACAGCACGAGCACCGCGCCCTGCAGCGTGTACAGGTTGATCAGCGACAGCAGCCGGCGCTGCGCGATCATCGCGAACGCGAGCATCAGCAGCACCGCGCCGAGCAGGTGGATGAACTGCGTCAGCAGCGCGTTCATGCGTTCGTCGCCAGCAGGATGTGAACGAGCATGCCGAGGACGGCGAGCAGGAACGCGGTGGCGAGGAACTCGGGCACGCGAAAGATCCGCATCTTCGCGTTCAGCGTCTCGAGCAGCGCGAGCGCCGCGCCGCCGATCGCGAGCTTGACGACGAGGAGCAGCAAAGCCGGCAGCAGCGCGAGCGGCGTCTGCGCCTCGGCGATGCCCCACGGGAAGAAGAGCGCGAGGCCGATGCACGAATAGGCGAAGAGCTTCAGGCTCGCCGCCCATTCGAGCAGCGCGAGGTGGCGGCCCGAGTACTCGAGGATCAGCGCCTCGTGGATCATCGTCAGCTCGAGGTGCGTCGCCGGGTTGTCGACCGGCACCCGCGCGTTCTCGGCGAGCGAGACCATCGTGAACGCGACGCCGGCGAACGCGAGGCCGGGGTAGATCGCGAACTCGCGGTGCGACAGCGTGTCGACGATCGTCGGCAGCAGTGTCGAGTGCGAGATCAGCGACGCCGAGAAGAGCACCATCAAGAGCGCCGGCTCGGCAAGGAAGCCGATCAGCATCTCGCGGCGCGCCGCCATCGAGCCGAACGAGGTGCCGATGTCCATCGCCGCGAGCGAGATGAAGACCCGCGCCAGCGCGAAGAGGCCGACGAGCGCGATGGCGTCGGCCACCGGCGCGAGCGGCAGGTCGGTCGACAGCGTCGGCACGATCGCACCGGCGAGCAGCATGCAGCCGAAGACGATGTAGGGCGTCGCGCGAAAGAGCGGCGACGCGGCATGCGCGACGACCGACTCCTTGTGAAAGAGCTTGTGCAGCACGCGGTACGGCTGCAGCAGCGGCGGCGCCGACTTGTTCTGCAGCCAGGCGCGGCACTGGTTGACCCAGCCCGTCAGAAGCGGCGCGAGCGCGAGCGCGACGACGATCTCGAGCAACTGGGCGAAGGCGCCGGCGGCGGTCATCGTTTCACCACGAGCAGGGTTGCGATCAGCGTCAGGAAGCTCCACAGCAGGTAGGTGCCGATGCGCCCCTGCTGCATGAGGCCGACGAGGCGCGCGATGCGCTCGGCGAGCGCGACGACGGGCCAGTAGATCCAGCGCCAGAAGTGATCCTCGATCGTCACCCGGTAGCGCGGGCTGGCGTCGAACGGCGACGGCAGTTCGCGCTCCATGCGAAAGAACGGCTCGAAGATCTGGCGCACCGGCTGGCCGAAGCCCTCGGCCGTGTCCTGCATGCGCGCGCTCTGCCAGGGGTGGCCGCAGTCCCACGCCGGGGCGCGGCGGATGCGGCCGTGGTAGAAGCGGCGCACGATCAGGAACGCGAGCGCGAAGCTCGCCGCGACGCCGAGCAGGAAGATCGCCGGTCCGTAGCTCGCGCGCTCGGCGCTCGTCGGCACCAGCAGCCAGCCGCCGCCGGCGAGCTGCGCGCCGAGATCGGCGCCGACGAGCTGCTGCGTGATCGGCGCGATGACGGCGATGAACTGCACCGGCGCGAGGCCGAGCACGACGCAGCCGGCCGCGAGCCAGACCATGCCGGCGCGCTCCCAGCGGTCGGCGTCGTGCGCGCGGACGAGCTTCTCCTCGCGTGGCTGGCCGAGGAAGATGACGCCGAAGAACTTGACCATCGTGTAGCCGGCGAGCGCGGCGACGAGCGCGATCAGCGCCGCGACGACCGGGATCAGCATGTTGAGCAGCGAATCGGGCAGCCCCGGCGCGAAGAGGAAGCTCTGCAGCAAGAGCCACTCGGAGACGAAGCCCGACAGCGGCGGCAGCCCGGCGCTCGCGAGCACGCCGACGAGCGTGAGCCAGGCGACGCGCGGCATGTTGCGGATCAGCCCGCCGAGCTTGCCGAGGTTGCGCTCGGCCGTCGCGTGCAGCACGCAGCCGGTGGACAGGAACAGCAGGCTCTTGAAGAACGCATGGCCGGCGACGTGGTAGAGCGCCGCGGTAAGCGCGAGCGCCGCCATCGGCGCCATGCGGTAGGCGAGGAAGATCAGCGCGAGGCCGATGCCGGCGAAGACGAGGCCGATGTTCTCGATCGACGAATACGCGAGCAGGCGCTTCATCTCGGTCTGCACCGACGCGAAGATGACGCCGAAGAGGGCGGTCGCGAGACCAAGCGCGAGCAGCAGCGCGCCCCACCACCACTGCGGCGCGTGCAGCAGGTCGAAGGCGACGCGCAGCATGCCGTAGACCGCGACCTTGAGCATCAGCGCGCTCATCAGCGCCGACACCGGCGACGGCGCGGCGGGGTGCGCCTCGGGCAGCCAGATGTGCAGCGGCACGAGCCCGGCCTTGGCGCCGAAGCCGAGCAGCGCGAGGCCGAACGCGGCGGCGGCCCAGAACGGCGAGAGCGACTGCGCGCGCAGGTTGGCGAAGGTGTAGTCGCCGCTTTGCGCCTGCAGCACGCCGAACGCGAGCAGGATCGCGAGCGCGCCGATGTGGGCGATCGTCAGGTAGACGTAGCCCGCGGCGCGCACCTCGGCGATGCGGTGGTTGGCCGTGACGAGGAAGTACGACGCGAGCGCCATCGTCTCCCACGCGACCATGAACGCGTAGGCGTCGTCGGCGAGGACGACGAGCACCATGCTCGCAAGGAAGACGTGGTACTCGAGGCACAGCAGCCCGGGCGGCGTGCCTTCGCCGGTGCGAAAGTAGCCGGCGGCGAACGCCGAGACGCCGGCCGCGACGGCGCCGATGACGAACAGGAAGAACGCGGCGAGCGCGTCGAGCCGCAGATGAAACGGCAGCCCCGGCAAGCCTAGCGCGAGCACCGCGACCTGGGCCTCGCCGAACACGCTCGAGAGCGCGAGCAGCGCGAGCACGATGCCGAACGCGCCGCCGATCGGGAACAGGACGCGCGCGACGAAGGCCAGGCGCCGAAGCGCCGCGATGCCGGCGAGGCCGACCGCGAGCCATGCCGCCAGCACGACGAGCATGCCGTCGAGGGCGAGCCACTGCGCGGGGTGCGTCACCGCCGCCTCACCGTGGCTTGCGCCGGCGCGGGGCCGCCGCCTTCGCCGCGCGCCCGGCCGCCGGGACGGCACCGCTGGGCACGTAGCTCACGCCGTGCGCGGCGAGAAAGTCGCGGATCATCTGGCGCACGACCTGCGACGGCGTCTGGTCGAGCGACGCGCAAAGCTCCTCGAACGCGAGCTTCTTGGCGGGGTCGATCAGCAGCGTCAGGCGCGCGGTCTTCAGCTCCATCTGCGCATCATATGTTAATGCGATGTGCGCGCGGGAATGACCCTGACGCGGCGTCGGCCGGGGCGGGACGAGGGTCGGGTCGGGAGGCCGGGGCGCGTCAGCGCACGCGCAGGCCGGGCGCGGCGCCGGCGCCGGGGTCGAGCAGGTACAGCCCCGGCTGCGCCTTCTCGTCGGCATGCGACGCGGCGAGCACCATGCCTTCGCTCGTGCCGAACTTCATCTTGCGCGGGGCGAGGTTGGCGACCATCACGGTCAGCTTGCCGACGAGGTCTTCCGGCGCAAAGGCCGACGCAATGCCGCTGAAGACGTTGCGCGGCTTCGCTTCGCCGATGTCGAGCGTGAGGCGCAGCAGCTTGGTCGAGCCCTCGACGCGCTCGGCGGCGACGATTCTCGCGATGCGCAGGTCGATCTTCGCGAAGTCGGCGATGCCGATCTCGGCGGCGATCGCCTCGCCGCC
>JACSRM010000364.1 GCA_014879745.1 Burkholderiaceae bacterium
CACGCGCAGTACCCCGACGTCGCGCTCGACCACATGTATGTCGACAACGCGGCGATGCAGCTCGTGAAGGCGCCGAAGAGCTTCGACGTGATCGTCACCGGCAACATGTTCGGCGACATCCTGTCGGACGAGGCTGCGATGCTGACCGGATCGATCGGCATGCTGCCGTCGGCGTCGCTCGACGCGAATGGCAAGGGCCTGTACGAGCCGAGCCACGGTAGCGCGCCCGACATCGCCGGCAAGGGCGTGGCCAATCCGCTCGCGACGATCCTGTCGGCGGCGATGATGCTGCGCTTCAGCCTGAATCAGACGGCGGCGGCCGACCGGATCGAGGCGGCGGTGAAGGATGTGCTCGGCCAAGGACTGCGAACGGCCGATATTCACAGCGCGGGGACGACGAAGGTCGGCACGACGGCGATGGGCGACGCGGTCGTCGCGGCGCTGAAACGCCAGGGCTGATGACCGACCGCGCGGCGCGGCAGTGCAAGTCAATCGAATACTGAAACGGAAGCGAGAAGCGAGATGGCGACGACATTGGTGGGAATGGTGGGCTGGCGCGGCATGGTCGGCTCGGTGCTCCTCGAGCGGATGCAGGCCGAGGGCGACTTCGATTTGATCGAGCCGCTCTTCTTCAGCACCAGCAACGCCGGCGGCAAGGCGCCGGCGCAGGCCAAGAGCGAGACGACGCTGCAGGACGCGAACGACCTCGCGGCGCTCGCGCGCTGCGACATCATCGTCACCGCGCAGGGCGGCGAGTACACGAAGAAGGTCCATCCGGCGCTGCGTGCGGCGGGCTGGAAGGGCTACTGGATCGACGCCGCGAAGACGCTGCGGATGAACGACGACGCCGTCATCATCCTCGACCCGGTGAACCGCCCGGTGATCGACGCCGCGCTCGCGCGCGGCGTGCGCGACTACGCCGGCGGCAACTGCACCGTGAGCTGCATGCTGATGGGCGTCGGCGCGCTCTTCAAGGCCGACCTCGTCGAGTGGATGACGTGCACGACGTATCAGGCGGCGTCCGGCGGCGGCGCGCAGCACATGCGCGAACTGCTGACCCAGTACGGCACGCTCAACGCCGAGGTGCGCGCGCTGCTCGACGACCCGGCGTCGGCGATCCTCGAGATCGACCGCCTCGTGATCGACAAGCAGCGCGCGCTCGGCGACGACGAGACGGCGCATTTCGGCGTCCCGCTCGGCGGCAGCCTGATCCCGTGGATCGACGCCGACCGCGGCGACGGCACCAGCCTCGAGGAGTGGAAGGGCGGCGCCGAGACGAACAAGATCCTCGGCCGCGGCCCGGGCTTCGGCACCGCTGCGACGCCGATCGACAGCCTGTGCGTGCGCGTCGGCGCGATGCGCTGCCACAGCCAGGCACTCACGATCAAGCTCAAGCGCGACCTGCCGCTGGCCGATATCGAGCCCATGATCGCCAACGACAACCCGTGGGTGAAGCTCGTGCCGAACACGCGCGACGCCTCGGTGCGCCAGCTCACGCCGGTCGCGGTGTCGGGCACGATGGACATCCCGGTCGGGCGGCTGCGCAAGATGGCGCTCGGCCCGCAATACCTGGGCGCGTTCACGATCGGCGACCAGTTGCTGTGGGGGGCGGCTGAGCCGTTGCGGCGCATGCTGCGCATCCTGCTCGAGCGTTGACGATCGATGGCGCGAGCGTTGCCTCAGCACAACGAGCGAGCCCGCCGCCGGGACCCGCTGGTGTCTGTTCGAAATGTCAGGCAACGCATGAGCTTGTCACCCTATCTGCCTGATGTTATTGTGATTTGTGCCGCAAAGTCGGTGCTATTTTCGGCTCATCCGTAGTTTCGACGGATCACAATGAAAAGCTACGGGCAGTGCTGCCTCACGGACGACATGCACCTGCGGGCGGCGCTGCCCACCCGTTCGATCGATAGGGAGATGCCTTGAAAAGTTCGTCGCTGATGCCGGGGCGCTTCGCCCTTTCGGGGGTTGCCGCAGCCGCCCTGTGTCTGTTCATGCCGAGCGCCTGGTCGCTCGGACTCGGACCGCTGGTCGTCAAGTCGGCCCTCGGCGAAGGGCTGCGCGCCGAGATCGACGTGAGCAGCATGACGCCCGAAGAGGCGTCGAACCTGAAGATCAGGATTGCGAACCCCGAGGCGTACAGCGCCGCCGGCGTCGACTACAACAATATCCTGTCCGAGACGAAGGTCAGTCTGCAGCGCCGCAGCGATGGCCGGCCCTACCTGCGCTTGACGAGCGACCGCGCGGTGCAGGAACCGTTCGTCGACGTCATTCTCGAACTGAACTGGAATACCGGGCGCCTGGTGCGCGAATACACGCTGTTGTTCGACCCGCCGGTGACACGCACCGCGCAGGCGCCGGCTCCGCAACCCACGACCGCGCCGGTGGTACCTGCCGCGCCAGCGCCCGCGCCGGCGCCGGCGCAGCCGCGTGCGGTCGCGAAGGCGCCGCCGGCGGCGCCGCAACCGATGCCTCCCGCCGCCGCATCGCCGGCACCGGAAGCGAGGGTTGCACCGCGGCAGCCGGCGCCCGCGCCGGCCGCGACGCCGCAGCCGGCGCCCGCGCCCGCCGCGACACCGCAGCCGCGCATGGCGGCCGCAGCGCCGGCGCCATCCGATTCGTACCGCGTGAAGCGGGGCGATACGCTTTCGGGCATCGCCGCCCAGACGCAGGCGCCGGGTGTATCGCTCGATCAAATGCTCGTTGCGCTGTATCGCGCGAATCCGCAGGCGTTCATCAGCGAGAACATGAACCGGCTGAAGGCCGGCGCGCTGCTCGAGGTGCCGCAGGCCGACGCGGCGAAGGCGATACCGAACGCCGAGGCGCAGCAGGTGATCCAGGCCCAGAGCGCGGATTTCAACGCCTATCGCCAGCGTCTGGCCGGTGCGGCTGTCGCGGCGCCCGAAAGCGGCACGCGCCAGGCCAGCGGCAAGGTGCAGACCGCGGTCGAGGATCGCACCCACGCCGGCGCGCCGGCGCCGGACAAGCTGACCCTGAGCAAAGGCGACGTCAAGGCTTCGGCGCCCGAGGACCGCCTGTCCAAGGAGCGCGAGGCGAAGGATGCCGCCACGCGCACTGCGGAGCTGAAGAAGAACGTCGACGATCTGCAAAAGCTCGCCGCGGCGACTTCCGCCAAGCCGGCCGTGGCGCCGACCGAAGCGACGCCTGCCGCCGCCTCGGCGCCCGCGGCGGCGACGGCCATCGTTGCCAAGGCGCCCGAAGCAGCGCCGGCTCCCGCCTCGGCACCGGCGCCCGAGGCTGCAGCGTCGATTGCGATTGCAGCCGCGGCCGCGCCCGCGTCGGCGGCCCCCGAACCTGTTGCCAAGGCTGCCGCACCCGCCGCCAAACCCGCAGCGATACCGCCCGCGCCGATGGACGAAGAGCCCGGTCTGGTCGACACCATGCTCGAAGACCCGATGGCACTCGGCGGCGCCGGCCTGATCGTCGCGCTGCTCGCCGGATTCGGCGTCTACCGCTACCTCAAGCGCAAGGGCAAGGACAGCGGCGAAACATCGTTCCTCGAAAGCCGGCTGCAGCCCGACTCGTTCTTCGGCGTCAGCGGCGGCCAGCGCATCGATACGCGCGAGACCGCGGCGACCGGCACCCCGTCGTCGATGAGCTATTCGCTCAGCCAGCTCGACGCGATCGGCGATGTCGATCCGGTCGCCGAGGCCGACGTCTATCTCGCCTACGGGCGGGATCTGCAGGCCGAGGAGATCCTGAAGGAAGCATTGCGTGCGCAACCCGATCGCATGGCGATCCGCAGCAAGCTGCTCGAGGTCTATGCCAAGCGGCGCGATACCAAGGGTTTCGAGTTGCTCGCCACCCAGCTCTATACGCTGACCGGCGGCCAGGGCGAGGATTGGAAGGCGGCGCAGGAGCTCGGCGCGCAGATCGATCCGGACAATCCGCTCTACCAGCCCGGCGGCAAGCCCGCGCTGGCACAGGATGCCGATCACTTCGGGCCCGAGCCGCTCGGCGCGAGCACGATGCCGCAGTCGGTGCTTCCGACCCCGTCGCAGTTCAACGCGATGGTCGCGAGTTCGGCGGCGGCCGCAGCCGCCGCGGCGCCGGCGGCAAGCGAGGACCTGGATCTCGACCTCGACCTCGATCTCGACCTTGGCGCACCGCCGCCGCTGCCCGAGAAGACGCAGCCGATGCCGGCGTCGGCGGCGCCTGCGGCGGCGCCTGCGGCGGCCGATGATCTGATGTCGTTCGATCTTTCGCTCGATGCACCGGCGGCGCCCGCAGCTGCCGCCCCGCCGCCGGCGCCGAAGGATATGGGCATGGCGTTCGACCTGAGCGATATTTCGCTCGACCTCGATGCACCGGCGTCGCCGCCGTCGGCCCCGGCGCCGCAGGTGTCCGAGCCGGCATCCTTCGGCACCGATTCGCGCGTCTCGGAACTGCCCGCCCTCGAGGAGGACGGCGTCGATCCGTTCGAACGCAAGCTCGAACTGGCGGAGGAGTTTCGCCAGATCGGCGATATGGACGGCGCGCGCGAACTGCTGCAGGAGGTGATCTCCCGCGCCGAGGGCGCTGTCCAGGCCAAGGCGCGCAGCATGCTGAGCACGCTGACCTGATCGAGGTGAGGGAGCCGCTGCTCGCACGGCGGCCGCCGCGGGGGCGGCGGCCGTGAGGCTGGCGCTCGGCATCGGCTATCGCGGCCAGGCCTACCGCGGCTGGCAGAGCCAGCCGGACGGGCAGACGGTGCAGGACAAGCTCGAGGCAGCGCTCTCGACCTTCGCCGACCGCCGGCTGCGCACGCTGTGCGCCGGGCGCACCGACGCCGGCGTGCATGCGATCAACCAGGTCGTGCATCTCGACACCGATGCGCAGCGCGCGCCGGCGTCGTGGGTGCGCGGCGTGAATCGCTACCTGCCGGACGATATCGCCGTGCAATGGTGCGTGCCGGTGAGCGATGCATTTCATGCGCGCAATGCGGCGCTCGGCCGGCGCTACCGCTATATCGTGCTCGAATCCGCGGTGCGTCCGGCACTCGAGACCGGTTTCGTGGGCTGGGTCTTTCAGCCGCTCGATGGACAGTCGATGCGCGAAGCGGCCCTTGCCCTGATCGGCGAGCACGACTTCAGCGCGTTTCGCGCCGCCGAGTGCCAGGCGGCGTCGCCGGTGAAGACGCTGCGCAGCGTCGACATCGCGCGCCGTGGCGCTTACTGGCGCTTCGATTTCGATGCCAGCGCGTTTCTGCACCACATGGTGCGCAATATCATGGGCTGCTTGGTGGCCGTCGGCAGCGGTCGGCGCCCTGCGGACTGGATGGCCGACGTGCTGGCGTCGCGCAGCCGGGCGATGGCGGCGCCGACCTTTGCCGCCGCCGGGCTCTACTTCGTCGGACCGTACTACGATGCGCACTGGGCCATCCCGGCCCAGATCCCGGCGAGCGACTGGCCGCCTTGAACGACGGCACGAATTGCATCCACGCACCCGCATCAAGATCTGCGGCCTGACCCGCGAATCCGATATCGATGCGGCAGTCGAGGCGGGCGCCGATGCGGTCGGCTTCGTGTTCTACGACAAGAGCCCGCGCAGCATCGGGATCGAACGCGCGGCACGACTCGCGCAGGGTCTGCCGCCGTTCGTCACCCCGGTCGGACTTTTCGTCAACGCCGAGCCGGCACTGATCGATCGCGCGACGGCGGCGATGCCCGGCTTGCTGCTGCAGTTCCACGGCGACGAGACGCCTGCGCAGTGCCGCGGTCCGGGGCGGCCCTACCTGCGTGCGGTGCGCATGGCGCCAGGAGCGGATTTGCTAGACTTCGCCAGGCGTTTCGACGACGCCCGCGGCCTGCTGCTCGACGCCTTCGTCGAGGGCTTCGGCGGCGGCGGAAAGGTATTCGATTGGTCTCGAGTTCCCCGCGACGTGCCCCGTCCGCTCGTTTTGTCTGGTGGGTTGCATGCCGCAAATGTGGTTGCAGGCATCCTTCAGGTACGGCCGTGGGCCGTTGACGTGAGTTCCGGCGTCGAGGCCGCGAAGGGCATCAAAGATGCCGCCGCGGTGCGCCGGTTCTGCCAGGCCGTCCGCGAAGCGGATGCCCGCCTTGCCGAGACCGAACCCTGAAAGCGTGTGATCTCCCGATGTTGAACTACGACCAACCCGACGTGCGCGGGCATTTCGGGCCCTATGGCGGCACCTTCGTCGCCGAGACCCTGATCCACGCGCTCGACGAACTGCGCGCCGCGTATGCACGCTATCGCGACGACCCGGCGTTCGTCGCCGAATACCGCGCCGAACTCGCGCACTACGTCGGTCGGCCGAGCCCGATCTACCACGCGGCGCGCACCAGCCGTGAACTCGGCGGTGCGCAGATCTACCTCAAGCGCGAGGATCTGAACCACACCGGCGCGCACAAGATCAACAATACGATCGGCCAGGCGCTGCTGGCCAGGCGAATGGGCAAGCAGCGCGTCATCGCCGAGACCGGCGCCGGCCAGCATGGCGTCGCGACGGCGACGATCTGCGCCCGCTACGGCATGGAGTGCGTCGTCTACATGGGCAGCGAGGACGTGAAGCGCCAGTCGCCCAACGTCTATCGCATGAACCTGCTCGGCGCGCGCGTCGTGCCGGTGGAAAGCGGCTCGCGAACGCTCAAGGATGCGCTCAACGAGGCGATGCGCGACTGGGTGACGAATGTCGAGAACACGTTCTACATCATCGGCACCGTCGCCGGCCCGCATCCGTATCCGATGATGGTGCGCGACTTCCAGCGCGTGATCGGCGACGAGTGCGTCGCGCAGATGCCCGAGCTGATCGGCCGCCAGCCGGATGCCGTGATCGCCTGCGTCGGCGGCGGCAGCAACGCGATCGGCATCTTCTTCCCGTATATCGATCGTCCCGGTGTGCGCCTGATCGGTGTCGAGGCGGCGGGGCTGGGGCTCGACAGCGGCCGGCACGCGGCGTCGCTCGAGCGCGGCTCGCCCGGCGTGCTGCACGGCAACCGCACCTATCTGCTGCAGGACGAGAGCGGCCAGATCACCGAGACGCATTCGGTCTCGGCCGGACTCGACTACCCCGGCGTCGGGCCGGAGCACGCCCACCTGAAGGACATCGGCCGCGCCGAGTACGCCGGCATCACGGATGCCGAGGCGCTGCAGGCGTTTCACCACCTGTGTCGTACCGAGGGCATCATCCCGGCGCTCGAGTCGGCACATGCGGTGGCCTATGCGATGAAGCTCGCGCCGACGATGCGAAGCGACCAGCACCTGCTCGTCAATCTGTCGGGCCGCGGCGACAAGGACATCGCGACCGTTGCCGCGCTGTCGCAGCCGTCGCCCGGCGGCGGCGTTGCGCCGGAGGCGTCCCCGTGAGCCGCATCGCCTCGACCTTTCATGCGCTGCGCGAGCGCGGCCGCAAGGGGCTCGTGCCCTACCTCATGGCCGGCGACCCACACGCCGATGCGACGGTCGAGATCATGCTCGCGCTCGTCAGGGGCGGCGCCGACGTGATCGAACTCGGCGTTCCGTTCTCCGACCCGATGGCCGAGGGCCCGGTGATCCAGAAGGCGTGCGAGAGGGCGCTCGCGAAGGGCGTCGGCCTCGCCCAGGTGCTCGCGATCGTGCGCTCGTTTCGGGCTCACGATGCGAATACGCCGGTCGTGCTGATGGGCTACGCGAACCCGTTCGAGCGCTACGACCAGCGCCACGGCGCGGGCGCCTTCGTCGCCGATGCGCGCGCCGCGGGCATCGACGGCGTGCTCGTCGTCGACTACCCGCCCGAGGAGTGCGAAGCGTTCGCCGGCGGCCTTGCCGCAGCCGGGATCGACCCGATCTTCCTGCTCGCGCCGACCTCGACCGAA
>JACSRM010000365.1 GCA_014879745.1 Burkholderiaceae bacterium
CCAGCTTGTCGGCGACGGCCGCGTCGGTGCGCTGGATGTTGCGGTAGACGACGCCGAGTTCGTACATCTCACTTCCCCTTTGCTTTCAACGCGGCGTCGAGCCGCGGGAAGACGCGCCGCGCGTTGGCCTCGTAGACCTTGTGGCGGTCGTCGCCGACGACGATGGTCGAAGCCTCGATGTAGCGCTTCGTGTCGTCGTAATAGTGCCCGGTTTCGGGGTCGATGCCGCGCACCGCGCCGATCATCTCGCTGGCGAAGAGGATGTTCTCGACCGGGATCACCTTCGTCAGCAGGTCGATCCCCGGCTGGTGATAGACGCAGGTGTCGAAGAAGATGTTCTTCAGCAGGTGGTCCTGCAGCAGCGGCTTCTTCAGCTCCTGCGCGAGGCCGCGAAACCGGCCCCAGTGATACGGCACCGCGCCGCCGCCGTGCGGGATGATGAAGCGCAGCGTCGGGAAATCCTTGAACAGGTCGCCCGTCAGGCACTGCATGAAGGCCGTCGTGTCGGCGTTCAGGTAGTGCGCGCCGGTCGTGTGGAAGCACGCGTTGCAGCTCGTGCTGACGTGGATCATCGACGGGATGTCGTACTCCACCATCTTCTCGTAGATCGGGTACCAGTGGCGGTCGGTCAGCGGCGGGCTCGTCCAGTGCCCGCCCGACGGGTCGGGGTTGAGGTTGATGCCGACGTTGCCGTACTGCTCGACGCACTTCACGAGTTCGGGGATGCAGGTCGCCGGATCGACGCCCGGCGACTGCGGCAGCATCGCGACCGGGACGAAGTGGTCGGGGAAGAGCTTGGAAACGCGAAAGCAAAGCTCGTTGCAGATCGCGGCCCACGTCGAGCTCACTTCGAAGTCGCCGATGTGGTGCGCCATGAAGCTCGCGCGCGGCGAAAAGAGCGTCAGGTCGCTGCCGCGCTCCTTCATCAGGCGCAGCTGGTTCGTTTCGATCGACTCGCGCAAGTCGTCATTCGAGATCTTCAACTCGGCGACGCTCGGCTTCGCGGCTGGATCCTTGATGCCGGCGATCTGGCGGTTGCGCCAGGCTTCGAGCGCCTTGGGTGCCGTCGTGTAGTGGCCGTGGCAGTCGATGATCATGGTTTGTCTCCGTGGTATCAGGCGGCGGTCATGCCTTGGCGCTCTTTCGCGGCATCGGCGACTGGCGAACGCAGAAACGCGAGCAGCGCGGCGACGGCTTCGGGCTGCTTGGATGCGGTGCAGATGCCGGCCGAGAAGGTGGTGACGATCTCGCAGCCCGGCGGCATGCTGCCTACGATATCGACGTCGCCTTCGTGCATCAATTCGCTCAACTGCTGGAAGCCGAGTTCGGCGTCACTGCGCGCGACGAGCGCGCCGACCGGCACGCCGGCCGGCGCCTGCACGACGCGGCCGCGGACCTGATCGGCGATGCCCCAGCGTTCGAACAGCTTCAAGAGCGCCGTGCCGCTCGGCCCGGTCGAGTAACCGATCGTCTTCGCCGCGAGCACGGCGGCGCGCAGCGCGGCTTCGGTTGCGATGTCAGGCCGCGGCGCGCCGCGCTTGACGGCGACGGCAACCGCCGAGCGCACCAGATCGGCGCGGCTGCCGGCGACGACATGCCCGCCCGCTTCGAGCTTGTCGATCGCATCGGCGGCGAGCACGACGACATCGAACGCCTCGCCCGCCTGCACGCGCCGCGCCGCGTCGACGCCGCCTACCGACTCGAACGCGACGGCGACGCTGCTGCGCGCGCGGTAGGCGTCGGCCAGCTCGGCCAGCACGAGTCGGGTCGCCATCGACGAAATGCCCTGGATGACTTGCGCCATTGCCGCTGTTCGGTGAAGGGGATGCGCCGGATTGTTGAGTAGCATCTGCCATCTGGCAACCGGCATGGCCGTATAGCAGCTATCTCGAATCGGCATGGATCTGAAGCAGCTCGCGTACTTCGTCCAGGTCGCCGAGCTCGGCAGCTTCAGCCGCGCGGCGAACCTGCTCGCCGTCGCGCAGTCCGCGCTCAGCCGCCAGGTGCGTGCGCTCGAAGTCGAGCTGCGCCAGCCGCTCTTCGAGCGCACCGGCCGCGGCGTGACGCTGACCGAGGCGGGCCGCCGGCTGCTCGATCACGGCCGCGGCATCCTCGCCCAGGTCGAGCGCGCGCGGCTCGATATCGAGCACCAGCGCGACGCCGCGAGCGGCCGGCTCGTCGTCGCCCTGCCGCCGAGCGTCGGCCGCAGCCTGAGCGGCGTGCTGGTGCGCGCGTTTCGCACGCGCTTCCCGGCGGCGACGCTGAGCGTCGTCGAGGGCCTGTCGCACTACACGATGGAGTGGCTCGCGATCGGCCGCGTCGATTGCGCCGTCGTCTACAACGTCACGCCGTCGGCCGCGGTCGATCTGCTGCCGGTGCTCGATGAGCCGCTGTACCTGATCTCGGCGCGGCGCAAACCCGGCGGGCGGCTGGTCGGCGCGCCGATCGCGCTCGCCGAGGTCGCCGACCGCGAACTCGTGATCCCGAGCCGGCCGCATTCGGTGCGCATGCTGCTCGAAGCGGCGCTCGCCGGACAGGGGCGCAGGGCGAGCGTCGCGCTCGAGATCGAGAGCGTGCCGGCGATGCTCGAACTCGTGCGCCACGACGCGCTGCACGCCGTGCTCGCGCTCAATGCGCTGAAGTCGAGCGGCGCCGAGGACGCCTTTCGTGCCCGCCCGATCGTCGAGCCTGGATTGAAGACGACGCTGTGGATCGCAACCTCGGCGCAGCGCGCGCGCGGTCCGCTGCTCGAACGCGCGACGGCGCTGCTGCGCGAGCTGCTGCTCGAGCACCGCAGCTGACGCGCCCCGCGCGATACTGCGCGCCGATGTCGCTCGTCATCTTCCTGAAGCTGGTCGCGATCTTCTCGATCGTCGCCATCGGCTTTATCGCCGACCGCGCGCGCTGGCTCGGCGAGGGCGACGTCGCGCGCGTGCTGTCGAACGCGGCGTTCTATCTCTTCGTGCCCGCGCTGCTGTTTCGCACCACCGCGCGCATCGACCTGCACGCGCTGCCGTGGCGCACGCTGGCGGCATTCTTCGTGCCGGTCGTCGGCTGCCTGCTCGCGGTCTATTTCGCCGGGCGGCGCACGCAGCAGACTGCGGGGCGCGCCGCGGCGCCGAGTGTGCGCGCGCTGTCGGTGAGCTTCGGCAATACCGTGCAGCTCGGCATCCCGATGGTCACGGCGCTGTACGGCGTCGAGGGGCTCGCGGTGCACCTGGCGATCGTCAGCCTGCACGCGCTGACGCTGCTGACGGTGGCGACGACGCTCGTCGAGCTCGACCTCGCGCGCGCCCGGGCGGCGCACCGCGGCGTCGAGCAAACGCTGGCGAGGACGCTTGCGACGACGGTGCGCAACACGGTCATCCATCCGGTCGTGCTGCCGGTGCTCGTCGGCCTGCTCTTCAACCTGGCCGGCTTTCGCATTCCGGCGTTTGCCGACGAGACGCTGGTGCTGCTGGCGCAGGCCGTCGTGCCGGTGTGCCTGGTCGTGATCGGCATGTCGCTCGCGCACTATGGCGTGCGCGGCGCGCTGCGCGGCGCGGTCTGGCTGTCGGCCGCCAAGCTGCTGCTGCTGCCGGCGCTCGTGCTCGTCGCCGGGCATTGGGTCGCCGGGCTCGACGGCATGCCGCTCGCGGTGATCGTGCTGTGCGCGGCGCTGCCGGTCGGCTCGAACGCGCTGCTGTTCGCGCAGCGCTACGAGACGCTCGAGCACGAGGCGACGGCCGCGATCGTCATCTCGACCTTTGCCTTCGTCGTCAGCGCGCCGCTGTGGCTGGCGGTCGTCGGCTGGATCGGATGACGGGCGCTTGATCGCCGGGTGCGAGCGGGCGCATGATCGCAACCCGCCAACGACAACCCGAGGTCACGCCATGCGACCCGATCTGCGCTCATGCCTCCTCGCCGCCGCGCTGCTGTGCGCCGCGGCGCTCGCCGGCGCCGCCGGCTTCACGCTGACGAGCCCGACGATCAAGCCCGGCGCGACGCTTGCCGACGCCCAGGTCTTCAACGGCTTCGGCTGCAGCGGCGGGAATGTCTCGCCGGAACTGAAGTGGAGCGGCGCGCCGGCCGGCACGAAGAGCTTTGCCGTCACCGTCTACGACCCCGACGCGCCGACCGGCTCGGGCTGGTGGCACTGGGTCGTCTACAACCTGCCGGCCGACAGCACCGGCCTGCCTGAAGGCGCAGGCGCGGTCGACGGCAAGGGCCTGCCGCCCGGCGCGCTGCAGGGCCGCACCGACTTCGGCGCCCACGCCTTCGGCGGCGCCTGCCCGCCCCAGGGCGACAAGCCGCACCGCTACGTCTTCACCGTTTACGCACTCAAGACCGACAAGCTCGACGTCCCGGCCGATGCGACGGCGGCGCTGATCGGCTTCATGATCCACGCCAACAAGCTCGGCTCGGCGACATTCACGGCGAAGTACGGGCGCTGAGGCGCGGCGCGCGGCGCGACACTGCCGCAAGCCGATCCACGGCTGCGTCCAGCCCGCCGTCGCGGCCCGACGCGGGCCGGGCAGCACCCACCCCAGGGCCTGCGAGGAGACGAACGATGAGCACGGCAGCGTCAGTTCCCGAAACGAGGGGCGTCACAGTGAAGCTCCTGTCAAGCCTCGACCTCGGTCCCGAGATCGAAGGCATGGCGGGTCGCCAGTTGCGGATGCGGCTGGTGACCATCGAGCCCGGCGGCGTGTTCGGGCCGTTGCACGACCACAAGGACCGGCCCGGCACGGTCTATATCCTGCAGGGAACGATCACCGACCATCGAAACGGCGTCGCCACCGACTATGGGCCGGGGGTGGGCTGGCCGGAGGACCGCAACACCACGCACTGGCTCGAAAACCGCGGAACGATTGCGGCGGTGGAGATCTCGGTCGACATCGTGCGCCAGGCATAGGCCGCCGCGGTCGCGGCGTAACGCTGGCCCGCCCGGCAGCGGCCGCACGATGCGCAGGCGTCCCAGCGCGGCCGCCTGCGCCGCGGCGCGGGGACCGGCTATGCTTGCCGACGTACCTCGAAAGTGAGCTGGCCGATGCGCGCCTGGACCGTAGATGCAGACGACATCCGTGTCGCCGAGGACTTCGACGAGAGCTTGCTGCATCGCACGGCCGAGATCGAGGCCTTTCTGACGCCGGGCCGCGACGACAAGTTCATCGTCATCGGCACCAAGGGCTTCGGCAAGACCCTGCTGCTCAAGGCCAAGCGCATCCTCTACCAGCGCGAAGGCCAGGCAACCTGCCTGCCCAGCGGCAACCTGCTCGACAAGCCGATCGGCGACAAGATCTTCGGCCGCGAAGCGATCGCCTTCTTCTCGGTCTCGCCGCTGCCGTGGGCGAAGGTGTGGCTGGCGGCGATCGCGGCGACGGCGCTCAAGCAGGTCGGCGCGCTCGACGGGCTCGCGCTCGGCCCGCGCTTCGCCGGCTTGATCGGCGATACCCAGCTGCACAGCGTGATCGATCACTTCGTGCGCTTGCTGGACTTCACGCCGAGCGAGCTGCAGCGCTGCGCGACCGAAACCGACGGCCATCTGGTGCCCAGGCTGCGTGCGCTGACGACGCCGCTGGCGATCTTCATCGACGGCATCGACGAGTATTTCAACAAGCATGTCGAGGAGCTGCCGTTCAGCCCCAGCGTCACCGGCGAACTGTCGCCCGAGGTCTGGTACTTCGCGCAGCTCGGCCTGGTCGAAGTCGCGTACCAGCTGCGGCGGATCAATCATCGCTTGAAGATCTTCGCCGCGATCCGCAAGGAAGCCTATGCGCGCCTGCCGCGGCGCACCGCGATGTCGCAGCAGTACCGCGGCAGCGCGGTCGATATCGTCTACCCGCCCGAGAGCCTGCGCGAAATCTTCGTCAACAACGTGCGCCTGCTCAAGACCGACCGCCTGGTGCAGCCGGCGCGCGTGAAGGCGCACCCGCTCGAGGCCTTCCTCGGCCGCGCGGGCATCACCGACACCTTCACGCGCGAGGAGGAGGACGCGTTCGAGTACCTCTGCCGCCATACGCTGCTGCGCCCGCGCGACCTGATGACGATCGGCGAGCGGCTCGCCGCGCTGCGGCCCGACGAGCGCCGCCACGAGCACCGGCTCAAGCAGGCGGTGAGCCAGGCCGCGACCGAGATCGCGCAGGAGTATCTGGCCGAGATCGCGCCGTATGTCGGCGACATGGAGCTGGAGCAACTGTTTCGCGTGCTGCCCGGCCCGGTACTGACCTACGTCGAGGCGGAGGCCATCTTCGAGCGGCACAGCGCCGATGCGGCGCAGCCGCGGCACGTGTTCAGCGCGCTGTACCGCGTCGGCCTGCTCGGCCACGTGCAGCACGACCTGGTGAGCGGCGAATGGCGCCAGCGCTTCCTGCGCCCCGGCGAAGCGCCGCTGCAGGCCAACGAAGACACGCTGCCGCGCGCCTCGCACTATCTGCTGCACCCGGTGCTGTCGGACCTGATCGTGCGCGCCAACCCCGCGTTCGCGCAGCGCGTGGACCGCATCAACATCATCGGCTACGACCGGCCCTGGCGCGATGCCGGCGCGGCCGGCGAGGGGCGCGAAACCTGCGTGCGCCGGCTGTGCGTGCTGAAGGCCGACGTGCACGGCTTCGGCAGCCTGATGCTCGCCGGCGCCGACGGCCCGGTGCGCAGGACGCTCGTCGAAGCGGTCTCGCGCTGGGCCTCGCCCACCGCCATCTGCGAGACCGGCGCCGGGGATTCGGTGCTGATCGCCGACGACGACGCGGTGGCGATGGCGCAGACCGCGCGCCATCTGATGGACGAGGTCTACACCGCGCCCGGCCAGCCGCGGCTGCGCATCGCGCTGCACCACGGCGAGGTCAATACGCGCCAGCGCGATCGTGAACCGGGCAGCGACATCGTCGGCGGCGAAGCGGTGCTGTGCGCCGCAAGGGTCGAGCCGTTCGTCGCGCCGGGCCAGGTGTGGGTGACCGAACAGTTCCGCGAGCAGTTCCTGCAGCGGCCTTCGCTGTGGCGCACGGTGCCGATCGCGCCGCCCGGCGGCGGCGAACGCTTCAACGTGCACAAGCCCGACATCGGCGAGCCGGACCTGTGGGTGCGGCTCTTCCGGCTCGAATCGTAGTGCGGCGTCACCCGCCGCCGTTGCGGGATCGGATCCAGTCGAGCAGGCTCGCATCGTCGAGCCCGGCGCAGCCGTCGTCGCAGGCGCGGGCGAAGATCGCCGCGGCGAGGCTGCCGAGCGGGGCGTCGAAGCCGGCGGCGCGGGCGGCTTCGATCGCGAGGCGCGAGTCCTTCGCGAGCAGCGTCGTGTGCGCGCGCGGCACAAGGTCGCCCGCGATCGCGCGCCGCAGGCGGTCGGCGCCGATCCAGCTTTGACCGCTCGATTGCCCGATCACGTCGAGCGTGCGCGCGGCGTCGAGCCCGAGCCGCTCGGCGAGCGCGATCGCCTCGCACGCGCCGGCGAGGTTGATCGCGGCGGCGAGGTTGTTGACGAGCTTGGTGCGCGCGGCGTCGCCGGGGCGTTCGCTGATGCGAAACACCTTGTCCGACAGCGCCTCGATCAGCGCGCGATGGCGCTCGAAGACGCCGTCCGCGCAGGCGACCATCAGACTCATCGTGCCGTCGCGCGCCCGCGCCGGGCCGCCCGACATCGGCGCATCGATGCAATCGGTTGCGCGTCGCCGGAGCTGGCGCGCGAAACGCTCGGTCTCGTCGGGCGCCATCGTCGGGCACAGCATGACGGTCGAGCCGGGCGCGAGCGACGCCATCACGCCGCGTTCGCCGAACAGCACCGTCTTCGTCTGCCGCGCGTCGACGACGCAGATGA
>JACSRM010000258.1 GCA_014879745.1 Burkholderiaceae bacterium
GACCGCGGTCGACAAGGCGCACGGCAACCTCTCCGCCGCATCGCGCATGCTCGGCTTGACGCGCCCGCAGCTCGCCTACCGGCTCAAGCAATTGCACGAGCCGGCGGCGTCGGGCTGAGCGCCGGCGCGCGCCGCGATGGCCTTGCAGTTCCCGCCGGAGGTGATGGCCTTCGTGGCGCAGCACCATGTGATGACGCTTGCGACGCAGGGCGACCAAGGGCCTTGGGCGGCGGCAGTGTTCTACGCGATGCAGGCAGACGATCTGATCTTCCTGTCGTCGCCGCAGACGCGCCACTGCACCGACCTCGCGCGCGATGCGCGCTGCGCCGCGACGATCCAGTCGCAGCCCGGAGACTGGCGTGCGATCCAGGGCGTCCAGATCGAGGGCCGGGTCGACAAACTGCACGGCGCGGCGCTGGCGGCGGGGCGCGACGCCTATGCCCAGCGCTTCCCGTTCGTGCGGCCCGCGGGCGCGCCGCCCGCGATCGTCGCCGCGCTCGCGCGCGTGCGCTGGTACCGGCTGCGCGTCGCGCGGCTCTGGTTCATCGACAACGCGCGCGGCTTCGGCGACCGCCGCTGCTTCGACGCCTGAGGCGCGCGCGCGCGGGATAAAGGCCCGTGTCAGGCGCCGCGGCCCTTCTGGCGCGCGACGAGTTGCAGCATCGTCGCGAGCGTGATCGAGCTGAAGGTGGCCTTGGCGGTCTGGTCGATCTCGCCGAGGACGACATCGAGCGCGCGGTCGACGGCGGTCGGCGCGTGCGTCTCGCCGCGCGCCGAGGCGGGCGTCGCGAAGTCCTCGAACAGCTGGATCACGTCCATCAGCGTCAGGCGCCGCGCATTCGCCGAGAAGCGGTACCCGCCGCCGACGCCGCGCACCGATTCGACGATATCGGCGCGCACCAGCTCGGCCAGCACCTTCGCCAGGTGATGCGGCGAGATGCCGTATTTGTCGGCGATCTCGGAAGCCGGGATGTGGCGGTTCGGGTCGGCGGCAAACTCGATCACGCTGTAGAGCGCGAGCATGGTATTGACCTGCAGCTTCATCGGTCGCGCGGGCCGTTCGCGGCCGGCGCCGGCGAAAGCTCCATCTCGAGCGGGATCAGCGCGCCGGCCATCATCCCCTGACTGCGAAAGAACGACAGGATCAGCGTGTTCTCGCGTGACAGCAGCGTGCGCAGCTGGCGCACGCCGGCGCGGCGGAACTTGGCGCTCATCGCGTCCAGCAGCAGGGTGCCGATGCCGCGCTGGCGGGCCTGCGGGTCGACGTCGATCGCGAACACCCAGCCGCAGGGCGGCGAGCCGAACTCCCAGTCGCGCACTTCGCCGATCATGAAGCCGACGATGCGGTCGTTGGCGACGGCAACGAGGAAGTGGCGCTGGTCGCCGCCGACCGCGATGCCGTAGCGGCGGTAGATGCGCTGCCAGTAGGCGTGCTTCTCGATCCCGGTCACCTTGGCGTCGAGCGCGACCACCTCGTCGAGGTCGGCGCGGCGCGCGGCGCGGACTTCGACCGCATTGAGCGACCCCACGTCCGAAGCGGCCCGCATCGGGCGCCGCCGCGCGGGTTCGGTTGTCGGGGGAGGGGATTCGGGTTTCGGCAAAAGCTTGTACCAGATCAAACTGATACCAGTATTCCGGTACCAGAATAGGTTTTCCGGGCGGATTCTAGCTCGGCACCGTCCGCGTTGACCAGATCGGCCAGGCGCATCGAAGCAAAGGAAGCGTGATGAAACCCACCCTCCGGGCCGGCTGCGAAAGCACCTCCAGCTTCGAGGGCGCGCGCGATCGGGCCGACGGCCGGGCGGCGGCGATCGGGTCCGAGGGCCGCGATCGATGAGCACTGCGACTGCCGTCAAGCGCGTCCCGACCTACTGCTACCAGTGCGTCGCCGGGCCCGACCTGCTGACGGTCAAGGTCGAGGATGGCGTCGCGACCGAGGTCGCGCCCAATTTCTGCGCCGAGAACGTCCATCCCGGCGGCGGCAAGGTCTGCGTCAAGGCCTACGGCCTGGTGCAAAAGACCTACAACCCGAACCGGATCCTGGCGCCGATGAAGCGCACCAATCCGAAGAAGGGCCGCGACGAGGAGCCCGGCTTCGTCGAGATCAGCTGGGACGAGGCGATGACGGCGATCGCCGACAAGCTCAACGCGATCCGCGCCGAGGGCCTGCTCGACGCGTCGGGCTATCCGCGCGTCGCGGCCAGCTTCGGCGGCGGCGGCACGCCGCAGTTCTACATGGGCACCTTCCCGGCCTTCCTCGCCGCGTGGGGCGCGGTCGACATGGGCTTCGGCTCGGGCCAGGGCGTCAAGTGCTATCACTCCGAGCACTTGTATGGAGAGCTGTGGCACCGCGCCTTCATCGTCGCCGCCGATACGCCGAGCTGCAACTACCTGATCTCGTGCGGCAACAATATCGAGGCCGCGGGCGGCGTGGTCGGCGTCTGGCGCCATTCGAACGCGCGCATCCGCGGCATGAAGCGGGTCCAGGTCGAGCCGCACCTGTCGATCACCGGCGCGTGTTCGGCGCAGTGGGTGCCGATCCGGCCCAAGACCGACGCCGCCTTCCTCTACGCGCTGATCCACGTCATGCTGCACGAGGCGGCGCGCGACAAGCTCGACCTCGAGCACCTCGCGCGGCGCACCAGCTCGCCCTACCTCGTCGGCGCGCGCGGCTACTACCTGCGCGACCGCGAGACGCGCAAGCCGCTCGTCTGGGACGAGGCCGCCGGGCGCGCCGCGCTGCACGACGCGCCGGGCATCCGCGAGGCCCTGAGCGCGAGCGTGACGGTCGATGCGGTCGAGATCGGCGCCGATGGCGACGTCCTTGCCGACGGCGCGCTCGAAGGCCAGACCGCGTTCGACAAGCTCGTCGCGCACATGGCGCCGTATTCGCCCGAGTGGGCGCAGGGCATCTGCGACGTTCCCGCGGCGACGATGCGTACCGTCGCCAACGAGTACCTGGACCACGCCTGCATCGGCCAGACGGTCGAGATCAACGGCCAGACGATGCCGTTTCGCCCGGTCGCGGTGACGCTCGGCAAGACCGTCAACAACGGCTGGGGCGGCTACGAATGCTGCTGGGCGCGCACGCTGCTCGCGACACTCGTCGGCGCGCTCGAGGTTCCCGGCGGCACGATCGGCACGACGGTGCGCCTCGTGCGGCCGATGGCCGGGCGCCACGAAAGCGTGCGCCCGGGCACCGACGGGCTGCTCGACTATCCGTTCAACCCGACCTCGAAGGAGCAGTGGTCGGCCAAGCCGAATATCCGCAACGCCTACAAGACGATGGTGCCGCTGACCGGCAACAACGCCTGGGCGCAGGCGCTCGGCCCGACCCACTTCTCGTGGATGTTCCTCGACAATACGCCGAAGGGGCTGCCCAAGGTCGAGCCGCCCGACGTCTGGTTCGTCTACCGCACCAACCCGTCGATCTCGTTCTGGGACACGAAGGGCGTCGGCGACAAGATCGCGCGCTTCCCGTTCGTCGTCGCTTTCGCCTATACGCGCGACGAGAGCAACCACTACGCCGACATCCTGCTGCCCGACGCGACCGACCTCGAGGGGCTGCAGTTGCTGCGCCTCGCGGCGACGAAGTACCAGGAGCAGTTCTGGGACCACGAAGGCTTCGCGCTGCGCCAGCCGGTCGTCGAGGCGCGCGGCCAGGCGCGCGACTTCAGCGATATCTGCACCGAGCTGGCCGAGCGCTGCGGGCTGCTCGAGAAGTACAACGCGGCGATCAACCGCGGCACCTGCGGCGTCAGGCTCGATACCGAGTTCGGCGACTTCTCGCTCGACCCGAAGGTCGCACACAGCCGCGACGCGATCTGGGACGCCGCCTGCAAGGCAGCGAGCGCCGAACTGACCGACGGCGCCGAGGTGCTCGGCCTCGAATGGTGGAAGGAGCACGGCTTCAAGACGCGGCCGTTCCCGCGCGACCAGTGGTATCTGTACCCGACGATGGTCGAGCGCGGGCTGCGCTACGAGATGCCGTACCAGGAGCGGCTGAAGCGCGTCGGCGAGGAACTCGGCCGCCGGCTGCACGAGAACGACATGCACTGGTGGGACAAGCAGCTCGCCGAATACCAGGCGCTGCCGCCGTGGAAGGACTTCCCCGGCCTGTGGGAGCAAAGCGTCGTCACGCTCGGTGGCCAGCCCGACGACTATCCGTTCTGGCTCGTCACCGCGCGCAGCATGCAGTACGCCTGGGGCGGCAACGTCGGCGTGCAGATGATCCGCGAGGTCGCCGGCAACGTCGCCGGCCACAACGGCGTCGTCATGAATCCGGCCGCCGCCGAACGGCTCGGCATCGCCGAGGGTGATCTGGTCAAGATCGCGACGCCGCGGCGCTCGACGCGCGGGCGCGTCGTGCTGCGCCAGGGCATCCGGCCCGACACGCTGCTCCTGATCGGCCAGTTCGACCACTGGGAGACGCCGCTGGCGAAGAACTTCGGCATGCCGAGCCTCAATTCGCTGGCCGAGATGTCACTCGAGCTCACCGATGCGACCGGCTCGGGCGCCGACCTCGTGCGCGTCAGCGTGACACGATCCGAAGGAGCTGCGAGATGACCAAGTGGGCGATGGTCGCCGACCTGCGCCGCTGCGTCGGCTGCCAGACCTGCACCGCGTCGTGCAAGCACACGAACGCGACGCCGCCCGACGTGCAATGGCGCCGCGTGCTCGACATGGAGTTCGGCGAGTACCCGAACGTGCAGCGCGTCTTCGTGCCGACCGGCTGCCAGCACTGCGACGAGCCGCCGTGCATGGAGGTCTGCCCGACGACGGCGACCAAGAAGCGGCCCGACGGCATCGTCACGATCGACTACGACCTGTGCATCGGCTGCGCGTACTGCGCCGTCGCCTGCCCCTACCAGGCGCGCTACAAGACCTCGCGCGCGAGCTTTGCCTACGGCGAGGCGAGCGCGCACGAGACCCAGCGGCGCGACGATTCGCGCCTGAACGTCGCGACCAAATGCACGTTCTGCGTCGACCGCATCGACGCCGGCCTCGAGAAGGGGCTGACGCCGGGCATCGACCCGGAGGCGACACCGGCCTGCGTCAATTCGTGCATCGCCCAGGCGCTGACCTTCGGCGATACCGACAACCCCGAGAGCAACGTCTCGCAGCTGATCGCCGCCAACCAGAGCTTCCTGATGCACGAGGAACTCGGCACCGGGCCGAATATGCACTACCTCTGGGACAGCAAGCACGACGAGGGCGCCGCATGAACCGCGAAAGAGGGGCCCCGCGCAGCGGGGATCGCAGCGAGCGCATGCGGCGAGGCGTCGACGCCCAGGCGATTCGATCTGCTCGATCGTTCGGAGGCGCCTCATGAGCTTCGGTCCCAACCCCTGGCACCAGACAAACTGGGACGCGCGCGCCGCCGGCAATTTCATCGGCGGCGGCGCCGGCACCGGGCTGATCGTCGCCACCGCCTGGGGCGCGCCGGCCGGCATGACGCTGACGGTGATGCTGATCGCCGCGCTCGCGCTGGTCGGCTTGGGGCTGCTGTGCGTCTGGCTCGAGATCGGCCGGCCGCTGCGCGCCGTCAACGTCTTCATCAACCCGCGCACCTCGTGGATGTCGCGCGAGGCCTTCGTCGGCCTGTTCCTGTTTCCGGTCGGTGCGGTGACGGCATTCCTGTCGCCCGGCTGGCTGCCGGCAACGGTCGTTCTCGCGCTTGCATTCCTGTATTGCCAGAGCCGCATGCTGCCGGCGGCGCGCGGCATCCCGGCGTGGCGCGAGCCGTGGACCGGGGTGCTGATCGCATCGACCGGCCTCGCCGAAGGCTTCGCGCTGTGGGTCGCGGCGACGCCGTGGCACGGCGTGCGATCGGCGGCGATGCTCGGCGTCTTCGCGCTGCTCGTGCTCGTGCGCCAGATCGTCTGGATCGTCTACCGGCGACGGCTGAAGGGGCGCATCGTCAGGAAAGCCGACGAGGCGCTCGCCGGCGCCGGGCGCTGGCTGCTCGTGCTCGGAACGATCGTGCCGCTCTTCATCGTCGTGGTGCTGCTCACGTCGCCGGCCGAGTGGCGCGTCGGGCCGTTCGAGGTCGCCGCCGGCGTGCTCGCCTGGGGCGCCGGGGCATGGCTCAAATTCGTGCTCGTCACGCGCGCCGCATTCAACCAGGGCTTTTCGCTGCAGCGTCTGCCGGTGCGCGGCGTTCGCGCCTGAGGCGAAGGAAAGCCGCCGTGGGCGCCGTCACCTGGTCCGTGATCGACGCGCTTGCCAGGAGCGCCGATCTTCACGCGCCGCAGGTCGAGACGATGCCGCGCGAGCGGCTGGCCGCGCTGCAGCTCGACCGCCTGCGCGCGACGGTGCGCCATGTCATGGAGAACGTGCCATTGCACCGCGCGCGGCTGCATGCGGCGGCGGTGCGGGCCGAGGATCTGCGCAGTCTCGACGACGTGCGGCGCCTGCCGTTCACGACCAAGGCCGATCTGCGCGACCACTATCCGTTCGGCCTGTTCGCGCTGCCCATCGAGAGCCTGGCCCGGATCCATGCCTCGTCCGGAACGACCGGCAAGCCGACCGTCGTCGGCTACAGCGCCGGGGACCTGTCGACCTGGGCCGACCTGATGGCGCGCACGCTGCACTGCGCCGGCGCGCGGCGCGGCGACATCATCCACAACGCCTACGGCTACGGGTTGTTCACCGGCGGCCTGGGCACGCATTACGGCGCCGAGCGGCTCGGCGCGGTCGTCGTGCCGGTATCCGGCGGATCGACCGAGCGCCAGATCGCGCTGATCACCGATTTCAAACCGCGCGTGCTGTGCGCGACGCCGAGCTACGCGCTCGCGATCGCCGAACTCGCAGAGCAGCAGGGCGTGGACCTGACGAAAAGCTCGCTGCGCGTCGGCCTGTTCGGCGCCGAGCCGTGGAGCGAGGCGATGCGCGCCGAGATCGAAGCGCGCCTCGGCGTGCGTGCGATCGACAACTACGGCTTGTCGGAAGTGATGGGCCCGGGCGTCGCCGTCGAGTGCGAGCAGCAGGACGGCTTGCACGGTTGGGAAGATCACTTCCTGTTCGAGGTCATCGACCCCGAGACCGGCGTGCCGCTGCCCGAGGGCGAGGCGGGCGAACTCGTCATCACGACGCTCACCAAACAGGCGCTGCCGATGCTGCGCTACCGCACGCGCGATATCACCCGCCTGACGACCGCGCCGTGCGCCTGCGGCCGCAGCCACCTGCGGCTGCTGCGCGTCGCCGGCCGCAGCGACGACATGCTGATCATCCGCGGCGTCAATCTCTATCCGTCGCAGATCGAGGCCGTGCTCGTCGGCCGCCCCGGCCTCGCGCCGCACTACCAGCTCGTCGTCGAACGCGCCGGGCATCTGGACGAGGTGACGATCGAAGTCGAGGCCGCGCCCGGTGTCGCCGCCGATGCGCATGCCGCGCTGGCGCGCGACGTGCGGCACCACGTCAAGTCGCTCGTCGGCATCTCGGCCGCCGTGCGGGTGCTGGCGCCGGGGGAAGTCCCCCGGTCGCAGGGCAAGGCGGTGCGCGTTCGCGACCTGCGCCCGAAAGGAGTCTGAAATGGCAAAACGTCTGCTGAGTCTGAACGTCAACGGCCGCGAGTACGATGTCGCGATCCACGACGGCGCGCTGCTGCTCGACGTCCTGCGCGACAAGCTGCAGCTCACCGGCACCAAGCAGGGTTGCGACGGCGGCGAATGCGGCGCCTGCACGGTGCTCGTCGACGACCAGCCGCGCCTCGCGTGCTCGACGCTCGCGGCGCAGCTCGAGGGCCGGCGCATCGAGACCGTCGAGGGCTTGGCGCAGGGCGGCCGCCTGTCGCGCCTGCAGCAGGCCTTCCACGACAAGCTCGGCGCGCAGTGCGGCTACTGCACGCCAGGCATGATCATGGCGTCCGAGGGGCTGCTGCGGCACAACGCCCAGCCGAGCGCCGAAGAAATCCGGGCCGCGCTCGCCGGCAACCTGTGCCGCTGCACCGGCTACGTGAAGATCGTCGAGTCGGTGCAGGCCGCCGCCGGCCTGGAGGGCGCGCGATGAATCTCTTTGCCCGCCGCCCCGGCTCGATCGGTGCGCGCACGCCGCTCATCGACGGCGTCGACAAGGTCACCGGCCGCGCCCGCTATACGGCCGATATCGCGGCGCCCGGTGCGCTCGTCGGGCGCATCCTGCGCAGCCCGCATGCGCACGCGCGAATCGTCGCGATCGATACGACCGCCGCCTGCGCGCTGCCGGGCGTGCATGCGGTGTGCACCGGCGAGGACACGCCGGTGCCGTTCGGCGTGCTGCCGATCGCCGAGAACGAATTTCCGCTCGCGCGCGGCAAGGTGCGCTACCGCGGCGATCCGGTCGCCGCGGTAGCCGCGGTCGACGAGGCGACCGCCGAGCGCGCGCTGGCGGCGATCGAGGTCGAGTACGAAGTGCTGCCGGCGTACTACACCGCGAAGGCGGCGATGAAGCCCGGCGCCGTCGCGATCCACGACGACAAGCCCAACAACATCCTGCGCGAGGTGCACGCCGAATTCGGCGATACCGCCGCCGGCTTCGAGGGCGCCGACCTGGTGCGCGAGAAGACCTTCACCTTCGCCGAGGTGAACCACGCCCACATGGAGCTGAACGCGACGCTCGCCGAATACGACATCGAGCGCGACGGCGTGACGCTGAACACGACGACCCAGGTGCCGTACTACGTGCACCTGAAGGTCGCGGCCTGCCTGCAGATCGCCGAGTCGCAGGTGCGCGTCATCAAGCCCTTCCTCGGCGGCGGCTTCGGTGCGCGCACCGAGTGCCTGAATTTCGAGATCATCGCCGCGCTGCTCGCGCACCGCGCGCGCGGCGCGGTGCGCCTGCTGCAGACGCGCGAGGAGACCTTCATCGCGCACCGCGGAAGGCCGTGGACGCTGGTCAAGATGAAGATCGGGCTCAAGCGCGACGGCCGCATCACCGCGCTCGCGCTCGAGGCGACGCAGGCCGGCGGCGCCTACGCCGGCTACGGCATCATCACGATCCTCTACACCGGGGCGCTGATGCATGGCATCTACGATATCCCGGCGATCAAGCACGACGCCTGGCGCGTCTATACCAACCTGCCGCCGTGCGGCGCCCAGCGCGGCCACGGTACGGTCGATACGCGCGCCGCGTTCGAGGCGCTGCTTACCGACATGGCCGAGGAGCTCGGCCTCGACGCGCTCGCGGTGCGGCAGAAGAATCTGCTGCCGCAGATTCCGTACCGCACGATGTACGCGCAGAACGTGCTCAGCTACGGCCTGCCCGAGTGCCTCGAGAAGGTGAAGGCGGCGTCGGGCTGGAACGAGCGCAAGGGCCACATGCCCGAAGGCCGCGGCCTCGGCCTCGCCTGCTCGCACTTCGTCTCGGGCACCTCGACGCCCAAGCACTGGACCGGCGAGCCGCACGCCACCGTCCATCTGCGGCTCGACTTCGACGGCGGGGTGACGCTCCTCACCGGCGCCGCCGATATCGGCCAGGGCTCGAATACGATGGCCGCACAGTGCGCCGCCGAGGTGCTGCAGGCGGCGCTGCCGCGCATCCGCGTCGTGTCGGCCGACAGCGCGGTGACGCCGAAGGACAACGGCAGCTATTCGTCGCGCGTGACCTTCATGGTCGGGCGCGCGACGATCGCAGCGGCCACCGAACTGAAGACGCTGATGGTGAAGGCGGCGGCCGGCCGTCTCGAAGCCTCTGCGGACGACATCGAAGTGCGCGACGAGGCCTTCTTCGTCGTCGGCACCGACCGCGGCCTGAGCTGGATCGATACGGTGCGCGCGGCGATGGTCGATACCGGCGCCGTCACCGTGAAGGGCACCTATACCTGCCCGATCGAGTTCCAGGGCGACAAGAAGATCCGCGGCAGCGCGATCGGCGCGACGATGGGCTTTTGCTACGCGGCGCAGGTCGTCGAGGCCTCGGTCGACGAGATCACCGGCAAGGTCACGGCGCACAAGGTCTGGGTCGCGGTCGATGTCGGGCGCGCGCTCAACCCGCTCGCCGTCGAGGGCCAGACCCAGGGCGGGATCTGGATGGGCATGGGCCAGGCGCTGTCCGAGCAGACGCAGTACGAGGACGGCCGCATGCTGCACGGCAACCTGCTCGACTACCGCGTGCCGACGATGGCCGAGAGCCCCGATATCGAGGTCATCATCGTCGAGAGCATCGATCCGAACGGCCCGTTCGGCGCGAAGGAGGCGTCGGAGGGCATGCTCGCCGGCTTCCTGCCTGCGCTGCGCGAGGCGGTCCACGAGGCGAGCGGTGTGCTGTGCGACGAGTTCCCGCTCAGCCCGGATCGCATCATCGAGAAGCTCGACGCCAGGGTGGCCGCATGAACGCCTTGCACGATCTGCAGCTCGTTCGCCCGTCGTCGATCGACGATGCCGTGCGCGCCCTCGGCGAAGACGGCGCGCGGCCGCTGGCCGGCGGCACCGACCTGCTGCCCAATCTGCGCCGCGGTCTGGGCGAGCCGCGCACGCTTGTCGATCTGAGCGCGATCGCCGGGATCGCCGCGATCGAGGCCGGCGCCGACGGTGGCCTGCGCCTGGGCGCCGGTGTGACGCTCGCGACGCTGGCCACCGACGCGCGCGTGCGCGGCGGCTGGCCGGCACTTGCCCATGCCGCCGGCCTCGTCGCCGGGCCGACGCACCGCGCGACGGCGACGCTCGGCGGCAACCTGTGCCAGGACACGCGCTGCATCTTCTACAACCAGAGCGACTGGTGGCGCGCCGGCAACGGCTACTGCCTGAAGTACCGCGGCGACAAGTGCCACGTCGTCGTCAAGAGCGACCGCTGCTACGCGACGTATCACGGCGACGTTGCGCCGGCGCTGATCGTGCTCGGCGCCAAGGCCGAGATCGCCGGCCCCGGTGGGCGGCGCACGATCCCGCTCGCCGAGTTGTTCGTCGAGGACGGCGCGCGCCGCCTGACGCTCGAAGCGGGCGAATGGCTGACCGCCGTCGTCGTGCCGCCGCCGGGGCGTTGGCGCGCCGCCTACGAGAAGGCGCGCGTGCGCGACGCGGTCGATTTTCCGCTCGCCGGCGTGGCGGTCGCGATGGCGCGCGACGGCGATCGCATCGCCGGCCTGCGCGTCGTCATCACCGGCACCAATTCGGCGCCGCTCGTCGTGCCGACCGGCGCCCTCGTCGGCGCCGTGTGGGACGCTGCCGCCGCGCAGGCGCTCGAGAAGGCGGTGCGCGCCACGTCCAACGTGCTGGCGACGACCGTCGCGACGGTGCGCTACCGGCGGCGCGTGCTGCAGGCGCTGACGCGCAAGCTGGCCGGCGCGCTCTGGTCCGGCAGCGATCGCGCCGCGACCCCCACCCGTTGAAGCGAGACCTTCCATGTACCGCATCGCCAAGGCCGAAAAGTTTACCGACCAGACCTTCCTGTGGGAGGTCGATGCGCCGGACGTCGCGCAGGCGGCGCAGCCGGGCCATTTCGTCATGCTGCGGCTGGACGACGCCGGCGAGCGCATCCCGCTCACCGTCGCCGACTTCGACCGCGACCGCGGCACGATCACCGTCGTCGTTCAGGCCCTGGGTGCAACGACGCGCGAGATGCGCGACCGCTACCGCGAAGGCGACGAGTTCGCCGATTTCGTCGGCCCGCTCGGCCTGCCGCAGCATATCGATCGCGTCGGACACGTCGTGCTCGTCGGCGGCGGGTTGGGCGTCGCGCCGATCTTTCCGCAGTTGCGGGCGTTCAAGGAGGCCGGCAACCGCACGACCTGCATCGTCGGCTTTCGCAACAAGGACCTCGTCTTCTGGCGCGACAAGCTGGGCCAATGGGCGGACGAACTGATCCTGTGCACCGACGACGGCAGCGTCGGCCGCGAGGGCTACGTCAACGCCGCGCTGCAGGATGTGCTCGAGCGCGAAACGCCCGACCTCGTCGTCGCGATCGGCCCGATGCCGATGATGCACGCCTGCGTCGAGACCTCGCGTCCGTTCGGCGTGAAGACCATGGTCTCGCTCAATACGATCATGGTCGACGGCACCGGCATGTGCGGATCGTGCCGCGTCACGGTCGACGGCGAGGTGCGCTTCGCCTGCGTCGACGGCCCCGATTTCGACGGTCACAAGGTCGATTTCAAGGAACTGCACGCGCGCCAGAAGCGCTTCAAGCGCCAGGAGCAGCAGGCGAACGACGACCAGGCGCACGTCTGCAGCCTGGAAGACCTGCTCGTCAAGCAGGGCAAGCGCACCTACAAGAAATACTCGGCGCTCGAACGGGTGCAGGTCAAGATGCCCGAGCGCGATGCGGCCGAGCGCTCGGGCTGCTTTCACGAGGTCAACCTCGGCTATACCCAGGCCGACGCGCTGCGCGAGGCCGAGCGCTGCATCCAGTGCATCAACCCGACCTGCATCGAAGGCTGCCCGGTGCGGATCGACATTCCGCGCTTCATCCGCCACCTGCTGCTGCGCGACCTCGAGGGCGCGGTCGACGCGATCCACGAGTCGAGCCCGTTCCCGTCGGTCTGCGGACGCGTCTGCCCGCAGGAGAGCCAGTGCGAGGCGCAGTGCGTGCTCGTCAAGGCGAAGATGGAGCCGGTCGCGATCGGCCGCCTCGAGCGCTTCGTCGGCGATTTCGCGAAACCGCTTGCCGAGCGCCCCGCACCGGCCGAGGCGCCGGCCGCGCCGCTGGCGCTGCTCGGCCGCGTCGCGATCGTCGGCTCCGGTCCGGGCGGGCTCGCCTGCGCCGCCGACCTCGTCAAGCTCGGCTGCGAGGTCACCGTCTACGAGGCGCTGCACGTCGTCGGCGGCGTGCTGCGCTACGGCATCCCGTCGTTTCGCCTGCCGCGCGACATCATCGACCGCGAGGTGCAGCAGCTGCGCGACCTCGGCGTCAAGTTCGAGACCAACAAGGTCATCGGCAAGACCTTCTCGGTCAACCAGCTCACCGAGACGATGGGCTACGACGCGGTCTTCGTCGCCGCCGGCGCCGGCGCGCCGGCCTTCCTCGGCATCCCGGGCGAGTTCGCCGGGCAGGTCTATTCGGCCAACGAGTTCCTGACCCGCGTCAACCTGATGGGCGGCGACCGCTTCCCCTACCAGGGCACGCCGATCGGTGCCGGCGACAGCGTCGTCGTGATCGGCGCCGGTAACACCGCGATGGACTGCCTGCGCGTCGCCAAGCGGCTCGGCGCGGCCGAGGTGCGCTGCGTCTACCGCCGCTCGGAGGCCGAAGCGCCGGCCCGCGTCGAGGAGCTGCGCCACGCGCGCGAGGAGGGGATCCTGTTCTCGTTCCTCCACGCGCCGGTCGAGGTGCTGCTCGACGACGAAGGCGACGTGCGCGGCCTGAAGGCGCAGAAGATGCTGCTCGGCGAGCCCGACGCCCGCGGCCGGCGCACGCCGATCCCGCAGGACGAATTCGTCGAGTGGGATTGCGACACCGTGATCTACGCCCTCGGCACGAAGGCGAATCCGATCGTCGGCCAGGCGACGAAGGGCCTCGCGCTCGACAAGCGCGGCTACATCATGGCCGACGACGATTCGCAGGCGACGAATCTGCCCGGCGTGTTCGCCGGCGGCGACATCGTCACCGGCGGCGCGACCGTGATCCTCGCGATGGCCGCCGGCCGGCGCGCGGCAAAGGCGATCGGGTCCTGGTTGACGCAGGGCAAAGCCGTCTGGCCACCGAAGCTGGACGATGCCGACGACGGCGCCGAAGCGCAGGCTGCGCCGCCCGCCGCGCCCGGCGCGGCGAAGGCGGCGGGCGCGAAGCCCGTGGCAGCGGCCAAGGCGAGCTGAAGGAGACAGGCGATGAAGTGCCCCAAGTGCCACCGCCCGCTCGTCGACGAGGACGACGGCCCCTATATCTGCTGCGCCGACGCGCCGATGCAATGGCAGTGCGCCAGCTGCGGCAAGGTCAGCGAGGGCTTCGCCTTTCCGTACGGCCGCTGCCCGCAGTGCGGCGGCGAGCTCGCGCTGCGCACGCCGCAGGAGGCGCACCCCGACGCCGCGTCGCTGACCGCGGTGCGCATGGCCTTCGAGATCGAGCTCGGCGGGCGCGCCTTCTATCAGCGCGCCGCCGCCGACAGCCACGACGAGACGCTGCGCCAGCTCTTCGGCCGCTTCGCGGTGATGGAGGGCGAGCATATGGAGACGCTCTCGCGCCGCTATCACATCGAGCCGCCGGACGTCTCGGAGAGCTTTCGCATCGAGCTCGCGGCGATCTTCGGCGAGGTCGAGAGCCGGCCGCAGGATCCGGCCAACCTGTTCAGGATCGCGATCGCGCTCGAGAAGCGGGCCGCCGAGTTCTTCGCAGCGTGCGCGCAGAAGGCGCCGGCCGGATCGCCCGAGGCGCTCTTGTACAAGGAACTCGCCGCCGAGGAGCGCGACCACGCCGCCATCCTCAGCACCGAGTACACGCGCTGGCTGGACGACAAGCCCGGCATCTTCAGCGGCGATCCGCTCGTCGATGCGGCGCACGCCGCGCGCCAGCCCGGCACCGCGCTCGTCGCGCTCAACGCCGCGGCCATCCTGCTCGACGGCCACGAGCCCGGCCGCATCGCGCTCGTCTGCGGCGACCAGGAGATCAGCTACGCCGAACTGCGCGACCGCGTCGCGCGCGCGGCGGCGGTCTGGCGCTCGCGTGGCCTGGTGCCGGGCGACCGCGTCGCGATCAAGCTGTGCGACGGCATCGACTGGGTGGTTGCCTTCCTCGGCACGATCTGGGCCGGCGGTGTCGCGGTCGCCGTCAATCCGCACATTCCGGCGCCCGAATGGCGCTACATCCTCGACGAGGCGGGCTTCAACGTGATCGTCGCCGAGACCGCGGCCGATACGCCCGAGCCGTGGAGGCAGCGCGTCATCCTCGTCGAGGAGGGGCGGCGCGCCGTCGCCGCCGCCGAGCCGATCCCGCCGCGGCTGGTCGACGAGGATACGCCGGCGTTCTGGGTTCATTCGTCGGGCACCTCGGGCAAGCCCAAGGCGGTCGTTCATGCGCACCGCTTCGTGCGCGAGATCGAGCGCATTTCGCGCGAGCGCATCGGCATCACGAAGGACGATCGGCTGTTTGCCAGCTCGCGCCTGTTCTTCTCGTACCCGCAGACGAACAGCCTCTATGCCGGGCTGAAGATCGGCGCGACGGTGATCCTCGATGCGCGCTGGCCGACCGCCGAGACGGTCGCCGAAACCGTCGCCGCCGAGCGTCCGAGCGTGCTCTTTTGCGTGCCGTCGCTGTACCGCAATCTGCTGCATGCCGGCCTCGCACCGAAGATCGCCGCGGCCGGCGTGCGGCGCTGCGTCTCGGCCGGCGAGCCGCTGCCCGCCAGCCTGCGCGAAGCGTGGCGCGAGGCGTGCGGCATCCCGATGGTCGACGGCTACGGCGCGTCCGAGACGCTCGTGCTCGTCCTCACCGCGCTCGACGGCGACGACGGCCTGCAGGCGTCGCCCGGCGTCGAGGTGCGGCCGGTCGATGCCACGGCGGCGGTGTCGGGCGCGCCGACGCGGCTGTGCTTTCGTGCGCCCAGCGTCTCGCTCGGCTATCTCGACCGTCCGGCGGCGCAGGCCGACAGTTTTCGCGACGGCGCATTCTGCCCGGCCGATCTGTTCGTCGCCACCGACGGCGGCGGCTGGCGCTTCTCGGGGCGCGAGGATTCGCTCGTCAAGATCAAGGGCCGCTGGGTCAACCTGGTCGAACTCGACGAGCGGCTCGCCGCCGGCACGCCGGGGCTGGTCGAATCGGCGGCCGTGATCCTGCCCGACGACGACGGGGTCGACGCGATCGCGATGTTCTTCGTCGCCGCCGCGGGCGCTGCCGCCGGTGTCGAGCGCGAACTGCGCCATCGCGCCGCGAGCCTGCCGCAGTACCAGCGGCCGAAGTGGGTGCACTGCATCGAGGCGCTGCCGCGCACCGCGACCGGCAAGCTGCTGCGCCGCAAGCTCGTCGAGCTCGTGCGGCCGGCGGCCTGAGGAGCCGTGATGGGAGCAATGATCGAACTCGCGATCGCCGCGCCGCTGCTGCGTATCGAGCGACGCGACCGGGTGCTCGCGGTGACGATGTCGCGCGCGCCGGTGAATGCGCTGAACGACGCACTGATCGAGCAGCTCGACGCCGCGGCCGATCTGGCGATCGCCGACGACGGCATCTCGGTGCTGCATATCCGCAGCGACCAGCGCGCCTTCAGCGCCGGCGCCGACCTCGCGCTGATCCGCGCCTGCTTTGCGACGCCCGAGGGGCCGGATGCGATGACCGCGGTCGTGCGCGATATGCAGCGGCTCTACGAGAAGCTCGAGGCGGCGCCGCTCGTGACGCTGGCCGAGATCGGGGCGACGGCGTTCGGCGGCGGGCTCGAACTCGCGCTTGCCTGCGATCTGCGCGTCGCCGCGCGCGAGATCAAGCTCGGCCTGCCCGAAGCCGGCCTCGGCCTGCTGCCGGGCGCTGGCGGCACCCAGCGCCTGACCCGGCTCGTCGGGCCGGGGGTGACCAAGCGCATGATCCTCGGCGCCGAGATCGTCAGCGGCGAGGAGGCCGAGCGGATCGGCATCGTCCAGTGGTCGAGGCCGCTGGCCGAACTCGAGGCCTGGACCGCGCAGCTTGCGACGCGCTATGCGGCGATGCCGAAGGCGGCGCTCGCCGCGAACAAGCGCTGCATCGCGGCGGCGACCGATTGCGCGCGTGACGGCTACGCCGAGGAGATCGCCGAGACGCGCCTGCTGTACGACCACCCCGATACGCGCCGGCGCGTCACCGCCTTCCTGGATCGCGATTCGACGCGCCAGGCCAGGGCCGGCGACGCCACGCATCCCACCCAGCACAGCAAGGAGCCAACATGACACTCAAGGACAAGATCGTCGTCGTCACCGGCGCCGCCTCCGGTATCGGCCGCGCCACAGCCCAGATCTTTGCCGGCGAAGGCGCACGCGTCGTCGTCGCCGATGTCGACGCCGCGCGCGGCGAGGCCGCCGCGGCCGAGATCCGCGCCGAGGGCGGCAGCGCCGATTTCATGCCGGTCGACATGACCGATACGGCATCGATCGATACCTTCGCCGCCGCGGTGCAGGAGAAATTTGGCGCCGTCGACGTGCTCGTCAACGGCGCCGGCTGGGGCCGCACGGCGCCGTTCTGGGAAGGGACGCCGGAGTTCTGGTCCAAGCTCGTCGCGCTCAACTTCGTCGGTCCGATGCAGCTCACGAAGGCGCTGCTGCCGGCGATGATCGAACGCTCGAGCGGGCGCATCGTCAACGTCTCGAGCGATGCCGGGCGCGTCGGCAGCCTCGGCGAGACGGTCTACTCGGGCGCCAAGGGCGGGCTGATCGCGTTCACGAAGTCGCTCGCGCGCGAGGTCGCGCGCTACCAGATCAATGTCAACTGCGTCTGCCCCGGGCCGACCGATACGCCGCTGATGGCTGCCGTGCCCGAGAAGGTGCAGGAAGGGCTGAAGAAGGCGATCCCGTTCCGGCGCCTCGCCAAGCCTTCGGAGGTCGCCGACGCGATCGTCTTCTTCGCCAGCGACCGCGCGTCCTACGTTACCGGTCAGGTCGTCAGCGTCAGCGGCGGCCTGACCATGGCAGGATAGACAATTCGAATACACCATCGACAGGAGTTCCAGCATGAAGAGTGTCCAGCTCGCCGGCTACAAGGCGACCCATTTCGGCTACACGGTGAGCGGCAAGGTCGCGACCATCACCCTGAACCGCCCCGAGCGCAAGAATCCGCTCACCTTCGATTCGTACGGCGAACTGCGCGACCTGTTTCGCGAGATGGTCTACGCGAGCGACATCAAGGCGATCGTCTTCACCGGCTCGGGCGGCAATTTCTGCTCTGGCGGCGACGTGCACGAGATCATCGGCCCGCTCGTCAAGATGGACATGCCCGAACTGCTGCAGTTCACGCGCATGACGGGCGACCTCGTGAAGGCGATGCGCTCGTGCCCGCAGCCGATCATCGCCGCGATCGACGGCGTATGCACCGGCGCCGGCGCGATGATCGCCTGCGGCTCCGATATGCGCCTCGCGACCGCGCGCAGCAAGCTCGCCTTCCTGTTCGTTCGCGTCGGCCTGGCCGGCGCCGATATGGGCGCGTGCACGCTGCTGCCGCGCCTGATCGGGCTGTCGCGCGCCGCCGACCTGCTCTACACCGGCCGCGTCGTCGGCGGCGAGGAGGCCGAGCGCTTCGGCTTCTACAACCGCCTCGTCGAGCCGGATGCGTTGCTCGGCGCCGCCGACGCGCTCGCGAAGGAACTCGCCGACGGCCCGACCTTCGGCCACGCGATGACGAAGACGATGCTGTGGCAGGAGTGGAACTCGGGCCTCGGCGAATGCATCGAGGCCGAGGCGCAGGCGCAGGCGATCTGCATGCAGACGAAGGATTTCGAGCGCGCCTACCACGCCTTCGCGGCGAAGCAGAAGCCCGTCTTCGAAGGCGATTGAACGCATCGTGGTTCAATCGCGCCATGACTGATCGAACCTACCTGTCCTGGCCGTTCTTCGACGACGGCCACCGCGCGCTGGTCGAAGAACTCGAAGCCTGGACCGCAGCGAAGCTGCCGCCGCTGCTCGCGCACGACGAGGCCAGCCTCGACAGCGTCTACGCCTGCGTCGGCAACCTGGTGCGCGAGCTCGGCCGCGCCGGGCTGCTGCGGGTCTGCGTTCCCGGCGCCTACGGCGGCAGCACCCGCGAAGGCATCGACGTGCGCAGCCTGGCGCTGGCGCGCGAGACGCTCGGCCGGGCGTCGGCCCTGGCCGATTTCGCGCTCGCGATGCAGGGCCTGGGCAGCGCGCCGGTCAGCCTGTTCGGCAGCGAGGCGCAGAAGGCCGCGCTGCTGCCGGGCGTCGCGCGCGGCGATCTGATCGCGGCGTTCGCGCTGTCGGAGCCGAATGCCGGCTCCGACGTCGCGGCGATGAGCACGACGGCGCGCCGTGACGGCGACGGCTTCGTGCTCGACGGCGTGAAGACCTGGATCTCGAACGGCGGGCTCGCCGACCGCTACGTCGTCTTCGCGCGCACCGGCGACGAGCCGCGCGGCGCCGGCAAGGAGGGCGCCGCGACAGGTCGCGGCGCCAAGGGCATCTCCGCCTTCCTCGTCGACGCTGATACGCCGGGGCTCGACGCGAGCGAGCGCATCCCGGTCATCTCGCCGCATCCGCTGGCGACGGTGCGCTTCACGAATTGCCGCGTCGGCGCCGACCGCCTGGTCGGCCAGGAGGGCAAGGGCTTCGCGATCGCGATGGGCACGCTCGACCTGTTTCGCACCAGCGTCGGCGCCGCCGCGCTCGGCTTCGCGCGGCGCGCGCTCGATGAGGCGACGAGCTGGGCCCTGAAGCGGCAGATGTTCGGCCAGCTGCTGGCCGACTTCCAGCTCACGCAGGCGAGCCTCGGCAAGATGGCGACCGCGATCGACGCTTCGGCGCTGATGGTCTATCGCAGCGCGTGGACGCGCGACGTGCAGGGCACGCGCGTGACGCGCGAGGCATCGATGGCGAAGATGTACGCCTCCGAGGCGGCGCAGCAGGTGATCGATGCCGCCGTGCAGCTGCACGGCGGGCTGGGCGTCGTGACGGGCTCGGCGGTCGAGCGGCTGTATCGCGATATCCGGGCGCTGCGCATCTACGAAGGCGCGACCGAGGTGCTGCAGCTCATCGTCGGCGGCAAGCATCTCGAGGCCGCGCGCGCGGCCGCGGCTTGAAGCGCGGCATGGCCGTCGCGAGCAGGCCCGCGCCGCCGCGCCGCGCCGCGGCCTGAAGGGGAGCCCGCGATGCGCAAATGGCGGACCGCCGACGCCACCCACCTCGACGTGCGCGGTCTCTCGGCGCCGCAACCGATGGTGGCGATCCTCAAGCTGCTGCAGACGGCGGCCGAAGGCGAGGCATTCGTCGCCCACCTCGACCGCGATCCGCAATTTCTCTACCCCGAGCTTGCGGAGCGCGGCTGGCAGGCCGAACCGGTGCCGGGAGAGGAGGGTGAGGTCTGCCTGCGCCTGACGCGCGCGGTGTGACGCGCACGCAAAGCCGCATGAAGCCGCCGCCTGGCGCCTTCCTCGGCGGTGCCAAGGGGCGATTGCTGCCGGCATCGATCCCGCTGCGCTTCTTCGGTGCGGCGACCGTCTTTCACATCCTTGCCTGGTTCGCGCTCGCCGCCGGCGCGGCGCACTGGACGCAATTCGGCGGCGGCCTCGGCTGGCCGCTGGCTGCGCTGCATCTGGTCACCCTCGGCGTGCTCGCGATGACGGCGATCGGCGCCGGTGCACAGCTGCTGCCGGTCGCGACGCGCCGGCCGGCGCCGGGGCATCGCCTGCTGGCCGCGATCTGGTGGCTCTTCACACCCGGCGTCGCGGCGCTCGCGCTCGGCATGGGGCTTGCCATTCCGGCGCTGCTCGCGGCGGGCGCGGCGGCGGTCGTCGCCACGCTGGCCGCCTGGGGCGTGCTGATGGTTGGCAACCTGCGCGGCGCGCGCGGCATGCCGGGCGTCGTCGCCCACGGTTGGTCGGCGATAGCCTCGCTCGCCGTCGTGCTCGGCTCGGCGCTCGCGCTCGCCGCGACCTGGCTCGGCTGGCCGGCGCCGGCGCGCGACACCGTCCTCGGCCTGCATATCGTCTTCGCGCCATTCGGCTTCATGGGCCTGCTGGCCTTCGGCCTGTCGTACATCCTGGTGCCGATGTTCGCGCTCGCCGATGCGCCGCCGGATCGCAATCAACTCGCATCGTGCGCGCTCGCCGTCGCCGCGATCGTGCTGGCGGCGCTCGCAGCGCCAAACCTGCTTCCCGACGCGCTGCTGCAGGCCGCGCCGCGTGCACCGCTTGTGCTGCGGCTTGCGGCCCTGCTGCTCGGCGCGGCGGCCGTGCTGCTGCATCTGCGCCTGATGCTCGCCGCGCTGCGCACCGGCATGCGTCCCGAACTCGGCCGATCGTTCACCCTCGTGCGGATCGCCTGGGGCGGCCTGCTCGCAAGCCTCGCGATCGGCGCCGCGCTCGTGCTCGATGCGCCGCTGCCGCGTCTGGCGCTGCTGTTCGGCCTGTGCGTGATCGGCGTCTGGCTGATGAGCTTCCTGTTCGGCATCCTGCAGCGCATCCTGCCGTTCCTCGCCTCGATGCACGGCGCCACCGGGCGGCGCGCACGCACGCCGTCGGCGCTGACGCACGACGGCGCGCTGCGCGTGCACTTCGGGTGCCACCTGGGAGCGCTCGCGCTGCTCGCGCTGGCGATCGCCTTCGACAGCGCGTGGGTCACGCTCGCCGCGGCCGCCGTCGGCAGCGCGGGGGCGATCGCATTCGCGGTCTTCTTCTTCGTCCTGCTGCGGCGCATGCGAGCGCCTGCGCGTTGAGTTGGATCAAGCGCGCCTGCGGGACTCGCATGTAATCTGGTACGCGAATACCTTTATCGAGGATGGAATGAACTTTTCGCGCCAGGTCAGCCGCACGCTCGACGAGGAGCATCGCAACAATCTCGAACTGCTCGGCAAGGTCGAGCAGGCGCTCGCCCGCGCGACGAAGCCCGACGCCGCGCTCGATGGCCTGCTGCGGCAGTTCGCGCAGGCGCTGGATCACGATATCGAGCGCCATTTCCGCTTCGAGGAGGAGTCGCTCTTTCCGAAGATGGAAGAAGCCGGCGACGGCGACATGGCGGCCCTGCTCGTCGAGGAGCACGAGACGATCCGCGAGGTCGCCGCCGAACTGCTGCCGCTGGCGCGCGCCGCGGCCGAGGGCACGATCGACAACGAAGGCTGGAGCGCGCTGCGGCGCAACGCGCTCGAAATGGTCGAGCGCCAGGTGGCGCATATCCAGAAGGAGACGGTCGCGCTGTTGCCGCTGCTCGACGATCTGCTCGACGACGATACCGACCGCGACCTGGCGTTTGCCTACGCCGAACTCTGATTGCACCGCGCCGGCCCGACAGCGCGAGGACCGAACCCATCCGGACAGGAGATGCGTGCCATGAGCGAGACCCTCACCCCGAGCCTGACAATCCGCGCGCTGGCGCGCAGCGACCTCGACGCCGTGGTCGCGATCGACGCTGCGATCGAAGGCCGATCGCGGCGCGCCTACGTCGAGCGGCGGCTCGCCGCGGCGCTGCGCGAGCCGAAACTGCATGCGCAGTTCGCGGCCTGCGGCGAAGACGGCCTGGTCGGCTATCTCCTGGCGCGCGTGCTGGAGGGCGAATTCGGCCGCACCGAGCCGGGCCTGCGTCTCGAGATGGTCGCGGTGCGCGCCGACGCGCGCGACCGGGGCGCCGGCCGGCGGTTGTTCGACGCGCTCGTCCAGTGGGCTTCGCGCCACGGGGTCGGCGATCTGCGCACCGGGGCGAGCTGGCGCGACGCCGGCATGCTGCGCTGGCTGGATGCGATGGGCTTCGAGCTTGCGCCCAATCTGGTCCTCGGGCGTGCGGTGGGCGAAGGCCTCGCGGCCGACGAGGAGCCGGAAGCGATCTCCCTTCCCGAAGGCCGCGGCCCCGGCAACGAGATCGATTTCGGCGCCGGCGAAGCGAACGACTTCGAGCGCATCGGCCGCGACCGCGCCGACGTGCGCGCGATGACGCAGGGCGATCTGCGCGAGATCGTGCGCATCGATCGCGGCATCACCGGCCGCGACCGCAGCGCCTACATCGGCGCCCGGCTCGGCGAGGCGTTGGACGATTCGGCGATCCGCGTCTCGCTCGTCGCCAGGATCGACGGCGCGGTCGTCGGCTTCCTGATGGCGCGCGCCGACCTCGGCGACTTCGGCCGCCTCGAGCCGGTCGCCGTCGTCGATACGATCGGCGTCGACCCCGGCTACGGCGGGCGCGGCGTCGGCCATGCGCTCGTCGCGCAGCTGCTGGCCAATCTTCGGGCGCTGCAGATCGAGCGTGCCGAGACGGTCGTCGACGCGACCGATACCACGCTGCTGCGCTTCTTCTACAGCGCCGACTTCGTGCCGTCGCAGCGGCTGAGCTTCGTCCACCGTCTCGGCAGGCGGGCGTAGAACGTGCGATGCTCGCGTCATGAGCGGCTTGCCCATCGATGACGAAGCGGTACGCGACGCGCTGCGCAGCGTCGACGATCCCGAGGCGGGGATGAATATCGTCGACCTCGGGCTGATCTACGAGATCGCGGTCGAGCCCGCCCGGGTGACGGTCGAGATGACGATGACGACCCAGGCGTGCCCGATGACGGACATGATCACGGCGCAGGCACGCGCCGCGATCGCGAGCGTCGCGCCGCCCGGCACCGAGGTCGAGTTGCGACTCGTCTGGGATCCGCCGTGGACGCCCGACAAGATGAGCGGCATGGCGCGCGAATTCTTCGGCTGGAAGCTCTGATGTCGAATGGCGGGCGCCCTGGCGGCCTGCCGCCGGCGTGGCGCGTGCCGCTCTTGATCCTCGGTTTCATCGCGCTTTTCACCGGCGTCGGCGCCGGGCTCGCGCGCCTGGCGTGGCCGATGCCGCTGATCGTCGCGGCGGCGGCGCCGCTGCACGGCCTCCTGATGGTCAGCGGCTTCTTCGGCGTCGTCATCTCGCTCGAGCGCGCGGTCGCGATCGGCCGGCTCTGGGCCTACGCCGGCCCGCTCGCGGCGGGGCTGGCGACCGGCGCCGCGCTGCACGATGCGATCGACGCTGCGGCCATGCTGTATGTCGCCGCAAGCGTCGTGCTGTTCGCCGCGTCCGCCGATATCGTGCGCCGCCAGCGCGCGCTCTTCACGCTCACGATCGCGGCCGGCGCCGCCGCCTGGCTCGCCGGCAATCTGCTGTGGGCGTTCGGCGCGCCGATGCCGGTCATCGCGCCGTGGTGGCTCGCCTTCCTGATCGTCACGATCGCCGGCGAGCGGCTTGAACTGTCGCGCTTCATGCCGCCATCGAAAGCGGCGCAGCGCCTCTTCGGCGCGGTGCTCGCCGCGATGCTCGCCGGGCTTGTCGCCTCGGCCTATGCATGGGGGGCGCAGTTCTTCGGCGCCTCGCTCGTCGCGCTCGCGGCGTGGCTCTTCAGGCACGATATCGCGCGCCGCACGGTGCGCCAGAAGGGCCTGACGCGCTTCATCGCCGTGTGCCTGCTGTCGGGCTACGTGTGGCTGGCGGTCGGCGGTGCGGTGATGCTCTTCGCGGGCGGCCTCGCGCAGGGCAGTGCGTCGTACGACGCCGCGCTGCACGCGCTCACGCTCGGCTTCGTCTTCGCGATGGTCTTCGGCCACGCGCCGATCATCTTTCCGGCCGTGCTGCGCGTCGCCGTGCCGTATCACCCGTTGTTCTACGCGCCGCTCGGGCTGCTGCACGCCGGGCTTGCGCTGCGCATCGTCGGCGATGCGGCGGACGGGTTCGAGGCGACGCGCTGGGGCGCGATGCTCTCGGCGCTCGCGCTGCTCGCATTCATCCTCAATACGATCGCGGCGGTCGTGCGCGGGCAGCTTGCGGCGCGCCGCTCACCGCCGTAAGCGCGCGCCGCGCCCGCGCAGCAGGCGAATTCAGCTCGGCGCGATGCCGCCCACGTCCTCGGCGAGGGTGTCGCGCGCCAGTTCGGCGTGCAGCGAGACGACGCCGCCGATCACGATCAGCGCCGGCGCGCGCACCGCATGCACGCGGGCGAGCGTCGGCAGCGTCGCGAGCGTCCCGGCGACGGTGCGCTGGGTCGGCAGCGTGACGTTCTCGATCACCGCCGCCGGCGAGTCGGCGGCCAGGCCGTGGCGCACGAGCTGCTCGCAGACGATCGGCAGCGTCGCCACGCCCATGTAGATGACGAGCGTCTGGTGCGGCCGGGCGAGGCTCGCCCAATCGAGTTCCAGGCCGCGCCCGCCCTTCTCGTCGCGCAGATGGCCGGTGACGAAGACGACCTGCGTCGCGTGATCGCGGTGCGTGAGCGGAATGCCGGCATACGCCGCCATACCTTGCGCCGCGCTGATGCCGGGAATCACGACGAAGGGAATTCCTGCCGCAGCCAGTGCCTGGGCCTCCTCGCCGCCGCGGCCGAAGATATACGGGTCGCCGCCCTTCAGGCGCAGCACCGAGCGGCCCGACTTCGCGATCCGCACCATGAGTTCGATGATGCCGTCCTGCGTCAGCACGTGGTGGCCGCTTTGCTTGCCGACATAGATCAGGTCGGCCTGCGGATTGACGAGCTTGAGCACCTCTTTCGAGACGAGCTTGTCGTAGAGCACGAGGCGCGCTTCCGCCAGCGCGCGCGCCGCCTTCAGCGTCAGCAGTTCGGGATCCCCCGGTCCCGCGCCGACGAGGGTGACCGTCGCCGGGAGGCGGTTGGCCCCGTCGTCCAGCGGCGAGAAGAAGCGCGTTTCGTCAAGCGTGGTCATGGAGGCCGTTTCTATGCACAGGATGCCGAGCGACGTTGATGCAACGCAACAAAATCATTCTCGGAACAGGAAGCGCCGATTGTCCTTGACCTACTTCAAGGCTGGGCATGCTGCGCCCGCCGACGATAGCCACGCTCGCGATGCTGATCCGCAGCCCGCGCCGAGCCCGCCCGCAAGAGCGGAACCTGCGCTGCCGAATGCCAAGACCGCTGCCCGCAAGAGGAACGAACTCATGAACATACCGCACCCAGCCCGACTCGCCGCGCTTGTATTGGCGGCGGTGTCGTTCGCCGCCAGCGCACAGGATAAGCCCGCCACGGCTGCATCCGCAGCCGCCGCCCAGCCTGCGGCAAAGGCCGATGCCGAGAAGCACATCACCGCCCCCGAAGCCGCCTACCAGGGCGCGGCGTCGCCGCTGGCCGACGAGCCGATGCATCCGAATGCGAACCCGAACGCGCCGAAGATGACCGAGGCCGAGTTCGAGCTCGGGCGCAAGACGTACTTCGAGCGCTGCGCCGGCTGCCACGGCGTGCTGCGCAAGGGCGCCACGGGCAAGCCGCTGACGCCCGATATCACCGTTCCGAAGGGCACCGACTACCTGAAGGTCTTCATCGCCTACGGTTCGCCGGCCGGCATGCCCAACTGGCTCACGTCCGGCGAGATGGACGAGAAGACGGTCGACATCATGGCGCGCTACGTCCAGCAGGAGCCGCCGGTGCCGCCCGAGTGGGGTCTGGCCGAGATGAAGGCGACCTGGAAGGTGCTCGTGCCGCCCGAGAAGCGGCCGACGAAGAAGATGAACAACTTCAACCTCGACAATATCTTCTCGACGACGCTGCGCGACGCCGGGCAGATCGCGCTGGTCGATGGTGACACGAAGGAGATCATCAGCATCCTCAACACCGGCTACGCGGTGCACATTTCGCGCATGTCGGCGTCGGGCCGCTATCTGTTCGTCATCGGCCGCGACGCCAAGGTCAACATGATCGACCTCTGGATGGAGAAGCCCGACACCGTCGCCGAGATTCGCGTCGGCCTCGAGGCGAGGTCGGTCGACTCGAGCAAGTTCAAGGGCTTCGAGGACAAGTTCGTGATCGCCGGCACCTACTGGCCGCCGCAGTTCACGATCATGAAGGGCGCGACGCTCGAGCCGCTCAAGATCGTCAGCACCCGCGGCATGGTCGTCGGCACCCAGGAGTACCACCCCGAGCCGCGCGTGGCGTCGATCGTCGCCTCGCACTTCAAGCCCGAGTTCATCGTCAACGTGAAGGAGACCGGCAAGACGCTGATGGTCGACTACTCGAACATCGACGCCCTCAAGATGACCGAGATCGGCTCGGCGCCGTTCCTGCACGACGGCGGCTTCGACAGTTCGAAGCGCTATTTCATGGTCGCCGCCAACAACAGCAACAAGATCTCGGTGATCGACGCCAAGGACGGCAAGCTCGCGGCCATCGTCGACGTCGGCAAGATCCCGCACCCGGGGCGCGGCGCCAACTTCATCCATCCGAAGTACGGCCCGGTCTGGGCGACCGGCCACCTCGGTGACGAGACGATCTCGCTGATCGGCACCGACCCCGTCAAGCACAAGCAGTACGCGTTCAAGGTTGTCGAGACGCTGAAGGGTCCGGGCGGCGGTGCGCTCTTCATCAAGAGCCATCCGAAGAGCAAGCACCTCTACTCGGACGCGCCGCTCAATCCGGATCCGAAGATCTCGCAGGCGGTCGTCGTCTACGACATCAACAACCTCGACAAGGGCTACACCGTGCTGCCGATCGCCGAATGGGCGGGCATCAAGGACGACGGCGCCAAGCGCGTCGTGCAGCCCGAATACAACAAGGCTGGCGACGAGGTCTGGTTCTCGGTCTGGTCGGCGAAGGACAAGGAGAGCGCGCTGGTCGTCGTCGACGACAAGACGCTGAAGCTGAAGAAGGTCATCAAGGATCCGAAGCTGATCACGCCGACCGGCCACTTCAACGTCTATAACACTCAGCGCGACGTGTATTGAGTACAAACTGCGAGCCGCTGGCAGTATGCTGGCGTGCTTGCTCGACAAGCGCGGAGGCCCGGCAGCGCCGGGCCATTGACGTAAAGCGTTTCCCGGAATAGGACTCACCTGAACATGAAGACTCTGCTCCCAATCACGGCCGTGGCACTCGCCGCGTGCTTCGTCACGGCCGGCGCGCGTGCCGCGGATACCGAGGCCATGAAGAAGGCCGGCTGCCTGGCCTGCCATTCCGACGACAAGAAGGTCGTCGGTCCGTCGTACAAGGACGTCGCCAAGAAGTACAAGGGCCAGCCCGATGCGGTGGCCCATCTGATGGAGAAGGTGCGCAAGGGCGGCTCGGGCGTCTGGGGCCCGGTGCCGATGTCGCCCAATCCGCCGAGCAAGATCAGCGACGCCGACCTGAAGGCGGCTGTCGAATACATCATGAGCCTGGCCAAGTAGCCGTCCGCATCGACTGAATCTGCCATGCACCCCCGGCCGCTGCCCGCGCTGGCCGCGGCCGTCCTCGCGGCCGGCGCGGCGCAGGCACAGGTGACGCCCGAGCGCCAGCAGACGCTGGTGCATATCGTGCGCCAGGACTGCGGCGCCTGTCACGGCCTGCAGCTCACCGGCGGGCTCGGCCCGCCGCTCACGCCGCAGGCGCTGGCCGATCGCACGATAGCTTCGATCGTCGCGACGACCCTGCATGGCCGGCCGGGCACCCCGATGCCGGGCTGGAAGTCGATGCTCAGCGAATCCGACGCGCTGTGGATCGCCGAGCGGTTGCGCGCCGGATTCCCCGAAGAACCCAAGGTGACGAAGTGATCTGCTCCCTCTTGCAGCGGGCGACGGGATGGGCGTCGTGGCTGCTCGTCGCGCTGCTGCTCGCCGCTTGCGCCAGCGCGCCGCCTCCGGCGGTCGGCAGCGGCGACCTCGGCGTCGTCATCGGTCGCGCCGACGGCACGCTCACGGTCGTCAATACGAGCCAGATGCGAGCGCTGGGCCGCATCGAAGGGCTGGGCGATCTTTCGCATGCGTCGGTCGTCTACGGCCGCGACGGCGCGACGGCGTATGTCTTCGGGCGCGACGGCGCGCTCACCAAGGTCAATCTGCTGACGCGAAGCATCGAGGGCCGCGTGCAGCAGGCCGGCAACAGCATCGGCGGCGCGGTCTCGCAGGACGGCCGGCTCGTCGCGGCGCAGAACTATGTGCCCGGCGGCGTCAAGGTGTTCGATGCGAAGACGCTCGCGCTGGTCGCCGACATCCCGGCGACCTTCGCCGCCCCCGACGGCGCGGCGAAGCAATCGCGCGTCGTCGGCCTGGCCGAGCTGCCGGGCAAGCGCTTCATCTTCTCGCTGTTCGATGCCGACCAGATCTGGGTTGCCGACCTGTCGAAAGGCGGCGCGCCGAAGCTGACGAAGTTCACCCATGTCGGCCGCCAGCCCTACGATGCGCTCGTCACGCCCGATGGCCGCTTCTACATCGCCGGCCTGTTCGGCGAGGACGGCCTCGCGATGATCGACCTCTGGACCGCCGAGCCCAAGGTGCGGCGCATCCTCGCCGGCTACGGCCGCGGCGAGGAGCCGCTGCCGGTCTTCAAGATGCCGCATCTGCGCGGCTGGGCGGTCGCCGGGCGCCACGCCTGGCTGCCGGCGATCGGCCGCCATGAAGTGCTCGTCGTCGACACCGAGTCGTGGCAGGAAGTCGCGCGCATTCCGGTCGCGGGCCAGCCGGTATTCGTGATGGCGCAGCCCGATGGCCGCCAGGTGTGGGTCAACTTCGCGGTACCCGACTACCACCGCGTGCAGGTGATCGATACGACGGCGCGCAAGGTCGTGAAGACGCTCGAACCCGGCGCCGCGGTGCTGCACATGGAGTTCACGCCGAAGGGCGAGGCGGTCTGGATTTCGTCGCGCGACGCGAACCGCGTCAGCGTCATCGATACGGCGAGCTTCGAGACGCTGGCGACGATCGATGTCAACGCGCCGAGCGGCATCTTCTTCGCGAGCCGCGCCGCGCGCCTCGGCTTGTGATGGACATGCTTGCCGCAGCCCTGCCCGCAGCGAGCGAAGCGCGCGCCCTGCTCAATGCCTGGCAGCGCGATCTGCCGCTCGTGGCGAAGCCCTACGACGCGCTCGGCGCGGCGCACGGCCTGAGCGGTGCGCAGGTGCGCGCCGTGCTGCAGGGCGCGCTCGACGGCGGGCAGGCGAGCCGCATCGGCGGCGTCTTCGGGGTCGGCGCGGGCGGCGCGGGCATGCTGTGCGCGCTGCGCGTGCCGGCGGGCGAGCTGGAGCGTGTCGCACGCATCGTCGACGCCGAGCCCGGCGTCAATCACAACTATGCGCGCGACCACGCCTTGAACCTGTGGTTCGTCGCGACCGCGACCGATGACGAGCGACTGCAGGCGAGCGTCGACCGCATCGAGCGCGCGACCGGGCTCGCGGCATTGCGGTTGCCGATGCGCCGCGCCTACCGCATCGACCTCGGCTTCGATCTGGACGGCGCCGACGACGCCGCACCGCAGGCGGCACTGCCGGTCGCGCCGGTGAGCGACGCGCTGCGCCCGCTCGCGGCGCGTCTCGAGGAGGGGCTGGCACTCGTCGAGCGGCCGTTCGCGGCGCTCGGCGAGCCGCTCGGCCTGACCGAGGCCGAGGTCATCGCCGCGCTTGCCGAGTGGTGCGAGCGCGGCACGCTGCGCCGGCTGGGCGTCGTGCTGCGCCACCACGAATTCGGCATCAGCGCGAATGCGATGACGGTATTCGAGCTGCCGGAATCGGAGGTCGACGCCGCCGGCGAACGCCTCGCGGCGCAACCCGGCGTCACGCTGTGCTATCGGCGCGACAGCGCGCCGGGCTGGCCCTATACGCTTTACTGCATGGTGCACGGCCGCGAGCGCGGCGCGGTGCGCGCGCTGATCGACGCCGCGGTGCGCCATGCGGGGCTCGCCGATCGGCGCCATGAGGTGCTCTTCAGCACGCGCCGCTTCAAGCAGACCGGCGCGCGCTACTTCAGCGAGCCGGCGTCGTGAACGCATGCGCCGATGCCCGCCAGGCCGCCGCGACCGGCGCGGCGCCGCTGGATGCGACCGACGCCTTGCTGATTCGCCGCCTGCACGGCGACTTCCCCCTGAGCGATACGCCATTTGCCGACGTCGGCGCCGAACTCGGCCTCGCCGAGGCAGACGTCCTCGCGCGCCTGCGGCGCATGCTGGCCGAAGGCGTGCTGTCGCGCTTCGGGCCGCTGTTCCAGATCGAGCGCGCCGGAGGGCAGTTCGTGCTCGCCGCGCTTCAGGTGCCGGAGGATCGCTTCGACGCCATCGCCGGGATCGTCAACGCGCTGCCCGAAGTCGCGCACAACTACCGGCGCGAGCATGCGCTGAACATGTGGTTCGTGCTCGCCTGCACCTCGCCGGACGAAGCGCGCCAAGCCTGCGCCCGCATCGAGGCCGCGACCGGATTGCACGTCTTCGCATTTCCGAAGGAGCGCGAATTCTTCGTCGAACTGCGGCTGCCTGTCTGAACGCCTGTTCGCGATGCTCACCGCCTTCGATCGACGCCTGATCGCCGCCACCCAGGCCGGCCTGCCGCTCGTCGCGCGGCCGTACGACGCGGTCGGCGCCGCGCTCGGCGTCAGCGGCGCGGTCGTTCGCGAGCGGCTCGAGGGCATGCTGCGCGAGGGCCTCGTGCGCCGCATCGGCGCGGTGCCCAACCACTACCGGCTCGGCTATACCGCCAACGGCATGACGGTGTGGGACGTCGACGATGCGCGGGTCGACGAACTCGGCGAGAAGGTCGGCGCGCTCGGCTTCGTCTCGCACTGCTACCGCCGGCCGCGCGCGCTGCCGCAATGGCCCTACAACCTGTTCGCGATGGTGCACGGCCACAATCGGCCCGAGGTCGAGCGTCAGGCGCTGCAGATCCACGCCCTGCTCGCCGAAGCGTGCCGCGGCGCGGATATTCTCTACAGCAGCCGCATCCTGAAGAAGACCGGGTTGCGTCTGCCCGGCACGGAGTAGATCCCCATGTTTCGCATCTCCCAGTTCATGCGCGAGCTCGCCACCGCCGAACGCGACGGCGCCTATCCCGCCGCGACGCAGCGCCGCGCGAGCGGCCCGGTCGTGATCTGGAACCTGATCCGCCGCTGCAACCTCACCTGCAAGCACTGCTACGCGCTGTCGGCCGACCACGACTATCCCGGCGAGCTGACGAACGCCGAAGTC
>JACSRM010000527.1 GCA_014879745.1 Burkholderiaceae bacterium
CCGGCAAGTTCGGCTTCTACCCGTGGGTGGACTTCGACCGCAAGCTGTACGGCATCATCGCGCGCGACGATCCGACCGACATTGCAAACGGTGAAGGTTACGCGTCGCTGCAGTGTGGCCGCCTGATCCGGCTTGCCTGGAAGACCGGTATCGCCCAATAGCGAACCGATCGCGCGCCGCTGACCGCAGCGCGCCGGTCGCGTACGACGCGACACCAGCCGAGACCGGGTTGCTGCCGGTTACGCACCGGTCGCGCCGGACACACTTCGGACCGCTGGCAGCCCGCAAAGCCGCCGAAATCAACGACGCAGCCGGTTGCGCGGCGCGTGCATCGGACGTTGACCGAGGCACGCGGCGGCAGCCCTTTCCCGATCACGTCCGTCCACGCCGGCACTCCACCGAAGCGGCAGGCGGCCCCGAGGTTTGCGTCCATGCACATTCAAGCATTTCCCGCCACGCTGCGTCCCGCGGCGCTGCCACTGGCTGCTGCGGCCTGCCTATGGCTCACCGCCTGCGGCGGCGGCAGCGTCGCCGAAACACCGACCGAGCAAGCCCAGGCCCTGGCCTTCAAGGGCAGCGCAAGAGCGCCCAAACCGAGCCCATCACCGCCCGCCACCAACCTGCCCGCAGCACCCGCCAACACGTTGCAGACCGGCATTACGATCCCTGGCTTCCCGCACAAGCTGACCGTCTACCGCCCGGCCACGGCGACGAAGGCGATCGTCTTCCTGCACGGGCACGGCGGCAATACGTGGCAGCTTGCGTACGACCTGGGCTTCAATCGGGTCATGGCCCCGCAGTCGGCGAAGAACGTCAACTGGGATTGGCTCGCCCGCAACGGAATCATCGCGGTCTTCGCGCAGGGCCAGGCACTGCCGGCAAAGCAGGGGGCGACCTGGAACAACTACGTTTCCGACTCGGGTCAAGATGACGTCGGATTCCTGAAGGCACTGTCGACCTACGTGAGGTCGCAGTACGGCGTCACCGATGTGTCGCTTTCCGGTCATTCTGCCGGCGGCGCGATGACAGCAAGAATGTGGTGCGAAGCAACCACCTCCTACGACGCCTACGTGTCACTGGCCGGACCGATGCCCTCCGCAACCTATCCGCGACCCGGTCCCCCCTGTCTACCGCAAGCGCCGGCACCCTACTACATCGTGGTCGGCGGCAAGGACAGCGCATTGCCGCGCTTCGCTCTAGGCGAAGTGACACCGACCCCGCAAGAGATGGCAGTCGGACTGAGCAATACGATACTCATCTCCGAATGGGCGCGACACCAGGGACGCAGCAATGCAGTCTGCGGCGAGACGCCGGTGATGGAAGATGAAACCGTCGATCCGTCCGGGCCGACCTGGAATGCCTGCGACGCGCGCATCCGATACAGGATCGTGACCAATGCCGATCATCCGATCGCATCGCTCGAGCAGTACGCTCACGTCCGGATGGTCGATCTGATCGCCGAATTCCTGAGTCAGTCGGAACACACTGCCGGCTTGGCTGCAGGAAGATGACCCCGGCCGAGGGGCTCAGCGACCCAGGCCCATGAAGAAGTCCCACATCACGTCGTCGGCGTCGATGGCCGTGGAGGGAGGCTCGGTGCTGCGCCACTTGCGCGCTCCCGGCCAGGAGTGGGTGCCGTGCTCGGTGACGCAGAGTTCCACCTCGGAGCCACCTTCACAGGGGGCATACCGGTCGCAGTAAGCACCCGGCTTGTCGAGCACCCGCTTCGGGGTGGTGCTACATCCGTTGCGCTTCACCCAGCGTGAGATGGATTCCGGCACCGATGTGAACTCGGTGACTGCGGAACGGGTGCTCTTCGGCCCCATACCGCCGTTGAACGGCATGTGGTCATCGTTCCGGGCATGAATCTGAAGCACCGACACGGGATTCTTCGGGTTGCAACTCTTCGTATTGTCCGTCCCCGCAACCGACGCAATTGCCTTGAAAGTCCCAGACATTTCGCACGCGAGCCGATGCGCCATCAGGCCACCGTTGGACATCCCGGTGGCGAAGATCTTCTGGTGATCGATATTCAACTGCTGGGACAGGTTCTGTATCACCTGGCGGATGAATCCGACATCGTCAATGTTATTGTCACGCGCCTGGCCGCAACAGTATCCAGCATTCCAGGTCGCCAACTTTCCTCCGGGCAATCGGCTGAATCCGTTCGGAAACACGACGACGAAACCGGCACGGTTGGACTTGGTGATCAGCCCGTAGTTTTCGTCGGATGCCATGTGCTCCATGAATCCGCCACCGCCGTGAAGAGCAACGAGCAGCGGCGTAGGCTTCGCCGGATCGTATTCGTCCGGCACATGCACCATGTATTTGCGCTCGATGCCGCCGGATTCGATCGAGTACACATAGTCTCCAGGCTGCGTGATCTTGGCCCTCGGATCGGCAGCGGCTTGCTGGTCGGTCTGACCGACTTGACGCTGTGCCCGCCATTCCTTGATGCGCTCGCGAAGCGTTTGGCCTTGCGCGCTGCCGGGCATGCTAACAAGACACGTAGCCAGCGCAAGCAGAGCAGCCGCACTTCGTAGGAAAATCGACACCTTCATGAGAGTCTTCCGATCTTGCACGGGCCCGAAAGCGGCCGCGCGCAGATTCTGCACCAGTCGCCGCGAAGCGCCCCGCAAGCAGGGACTTCACGTCAGGCCGAGCGAGGAGAAGGACACGTGCAAGCCTGAGCAACTTGCTCGGATCGGCTGTAGGACGACGCCGACATTGCCGTGCGTGGCGCGCCGATTGCGCTCGTACCTGCGTCGGGCGACGATTGCATCATCGCTTCTGCCCGGGATCCTCGCCGTACTCGGCAACTCGGAGAACACGCTCGGCAGAACTCTGCTTGCAACTGGCGTCTTCACGACGGAGCGTCGCGTCAAGGAATGTCACTATGCGTACACTGATACTTGTCCTCGTTCTGGCACTGACTGGTTGCGGCGGTGGCGGAAGCACGCCGATGTCGACACCGATACCACCGCCAGGGCCGAACGGTTCGATCGAACGTGAGATCTCCCCGGTCACCGTGGACCCGCGCGTCGACACGGCAACCGAGCCCCACGTGGCCATCAGTCCGGCGACCAATGTCTCGGCCGCCAATAGGCTGTTTGTCTTCCTGCCAGGCACGGGGGGGATACCCGAAAGCTACCGGTTGATTCTTCGCGTCGGCGCGGCCAACGGATACCACACCATCGGGATCAACTATCCGAACGAAGAAGCGGTCGGCGTGCTCTGCGCGAACAGTGACGATCCGAACTGCTACTGGGACGTCCGGCGCGAGGTCATCACCGGGTCGGACAGCACTCGATTGGTCAACGTCAACGGACCCAATTCGATCGTTACCCGACTGACCGAGGCGATAGCGTATTTGCAGCAGACCTACCCCAACGAGGGCTGGGGCCAGTATCTCGCGGGAGATGCGATCGACTGGTCGAAGATCAATATCGCAGGTCATTCCCAGGGCGGCGGGCATGCGGGCGTGATGACCAAGCTCTATGCAATGAATCGCGCGTGCTACTTTGCTTCGCCGCCGGATTTCAGCTTGTTCTTCAACGCTCCGGCGACATGGACCGGCAGGCCGAACGCGACAGCGGTCTCGAGGCAATACGGCTTCACTCATCTGCAGGATCCCCTGGTACCGTACGATCAGCTTTCGCTCATCTGGCAGGCGATGGGGCTCGATGCATTCGGCGCTGCCCGGTCCGCGGATATGGGTGTGTCATCGTTGGGCTCGGTGCATATGGTGACGACAGATGCAACTCCGGCAAACAATGGCCCGTCGGCTTCGCCCTACCATGGGGCCACCGTGCTGGACAATGTCACACCTCTCGGCGGCAACGGGCAGCCCGTCTTCGCCCCGATATGGGACTATCTCTGCTTTAAGTGAACCCGCGTGGGCCCGCGGCGACGGCTAAAGCAGTCGATGCCTTTCGCGTCGGGTCAACCCCCGCGAACCGGTGATGTGGCGGCGCACATCGCGAGTTACGATGTGCGCCTGACGGCGCGTCAAGGCTGCCACGCTGTCGTTCCGTCCCGATTGCCGATACATTGCTGCAACAGGGGGTTCCATGTTCGCTACTCCAAGCCTTCAGCGCCATCGCCTGCTTCCACTGCCGAACTTGGCCGTGGGGTTGTCATTGCTCGGCGGCGTGGGACTCGTGAGCGCTCAACAAGCGTTCCCGCCACCTGGACCCGACATACTGCAGTCACCGACACTGACGATGATCGACCCCGAGTTCAACGTCGAGAAGAGACAGGTGACCTGGGTCGATGTCGCGACGGGTGACATCTGGGTTGCATCCTACAACTTCACGAATGGCAATTTCATTCCGCCAACGGGGCAGGGCGTACGAATCGAAGCCGCGGTGTCTACGGGTGGCGCCTTCCCCGGTCTTGGCTTCACCATCAATGGTCCCGAATGGGCCAAAGGGTCGTCCACCGACTACATTGTCTACACGCGCACGAATGCCACCCGCGATCCGACACCGAAGAACTCGCTCATAGGCGTGGCCTACCGAAAGCCCAGTGGCGAATGGATTCGAAAGTCGCTGACTCCGCTACAGCGAAACGGTCCGTTTGGCAGCACGAACCGCAACGATGTGGCGCGGATCAGCTACCAGGACGCCGAAGGCACCCACTACGTCAGGACCGTCAGCGATGCCACATCAGAAGAGCCGCTGCCTGGTCTGTACCGTGCCGGCCTGACACCCGCTGCGCGCTTCGTCGATAGCGCGAATGTGGTGGTCTATCAACTCCCCTACAACGGAGTTCAGCAGGCGGTTGCATACGACATCGACACCAAGGTGCTTGCACAGTTGACCTTCGATGTCGGTGACAAGAACCAGAGCTGGATGTGGAGCGCTCCGGAAAGCGACGGGTCGCTGGCGCTTGCGACCATCGCGGGGAAATCGACGATCGCAATGTATGTGCCAGTCGTTGATCAGCTTGGCAGCGTATCGTACGTGCCCTACGCTTCCATAAAGGCGCCCGTGGGTGGTCAGTGGTACTCGCTCGAACCGTTTGTCTACCAGGGTCGGTCGTATGCCATCGCCCAGCTGATACCGTGGCGCTCAACGTATCCGACGTCAATCTGGATGCTCGGCTTCGATCCGACCAATCCGATACGGCGCCAGTTGACACCGAACGGCGCGGCTACCGAAGCTCGGGCGGATCCTGAACTGGTGCCCATTTCCAGTGGAGCGATGGTCGTCTACAGCAAGTTCGACACTACGAAATGCTTGCCGTCAGACGTTTCCACCTGGTTGTGCATGCAGGGCCTCTTAGGTCTGTTTCGAGCCGACACCGGACTCCCACCGCCGAATTGAGCAAGGCGGCAACTCCGCTCCTGTGAGAACAATTGACGGGGATCCACTCGGCTGTCGTGGCGGCCGGTTGGTGAGACTTGGTCACTGTCTGGTTGTTCGGTCTTTCCTTCGTTCATCGCCTCGCAGGGCGCTTGCGTCGAGTGGGTGCTGTGCGGGGGAATGTCGACAGATGTCAGCGCATTGACAAGCCCGAAGCGCGGCGCGATGCTTAACGGAAAGCGCACCAACCCACTGCGTACGCGATGCTTGGAGACCGCCCATGAATAAGCGCTCTTGCGGCTTCGTGGCCATTTTGCTGGCCGCTGCCGTCCACACTTTGCCTGCCCGTGGCCAGATTACCTGGAACGACATCGTCGCGTTTCGCGCTCCGGCCGACAACCCGACCTACGCGGCCCTTCAACTGGCCAAGGGACAACCCGACGAGTGCTTCGCTGGAGTCGGCGTCGACTATCCGCCGCTGAGCCCCGGTGGTACTTGCAGCACCGGCGTTCCGAAGAAGAACCTCGGCTATATCTGGGGACTGACGGAGGCCGGCTTGGGCGTTCCAGGATTCGCCGGCGACGAGATCTGGTTTGGTACCTTCGCCAATCCGCTGTGCAGCGGCGCGGCTGGCGGCATCATCGAACCGGAGCCCGACCTGACGGTATCCTGGGTTTGCGAGTTCGGCCAGAGCATGCTCGCGCGCCGGCCGGTCGCGCCGCTCCCACCAGCTTCCGGCGACTGGCGGTTGCCGCGTGTCTACTCGTACAACCTTGTGCAGGCGCGGCTGACCGACCGCACACCGGCCGACGCGGCGTTCTATGGCATCACCGGAATGCGCTCGGCGGGGTCACTGGGCAGTCTGGTCTTCGTCGCCGGTCCGACCTTTCAGACCGATGTGGTCTTCGCCGCCTGGGACGCCGCCAGCGGCGCCTATCGCGGCTCCTGCCGCGCCACGGCGCTCAATCAGATTCGCCAGTGGATCGTGGTGAACGGGGTGCTCTACGCGGGCGCCGGCCGTGACGTCGGCGACGGCGTGATCCTGCGCTGGCGCGGCTCGGCGGCCGACCCCTTCCTCGGCGCTGGCCGGGTTTCGGAATACTGCGGCTTCGAAGTTGTCGGCACGATGCCCGGTTTCCCGGCCTACCTGACGACGTACAACAATCAGCGCATCGTGGCCTCGGCCTGGAACCGAACGTCGCTGGAGGCGGCGCACCGGGCCGGGTCCACGGCGCCAACCCGTCCGCTGACCGCCGGCGTATACCTGGGCCCGCCGCTCGGCGCCGACGGCCAGTACGACGCTGGTGACGCCCGCCGTCCCTGGGTCCGTATCTGGTCGCCTCTACAGTATGAGACCGATCCGGTGGTCGCATCGACCACGGGCGGCGGTGCGATCACGTTCTGGAACGGCTGGCTCTGGTTTGGCTCGATGCAGAATAACGCGACTGCGGCCTCGTCGCACAGCAAGTGCGCGCTTTCGATCTGTTACGGCCCGCCAGCTACGCCGCAGGAGAGCCTGGACCTGAGCTTCCAGACCTCGCGCGCAGCCTCGATTTGGCGCGCCCGACTCGTGGAGGGCAGCGGCGTCGAGATACAGTTGCTGTACGGCCAGTCCGAATTGCCTGCGCTGGTACCCGGCACCCGAACCTTCGAGATGAAGCCCACGGGTTGGACGGCGCGTCTGGGCGCCGCTGGCTTCGGCAATCCATTCGTCACCTACGCCTGGGCCGCGGCCGCAGGAACCGACGACCTCCTGTTCGGGATGTACGACTACCGCTACGTATTTGACGTCCGGCTCGGTGTCTTCACCGGCGGCAGCATCGACACACGGCGCGGCTATGGTGCCGACCTATGGCGCTTCACCGACGCGGACAGCCCGGCCACACCCGAGACCGTACGCGGCTTTGGCAACTTCACGAACTACGGCGTGCGCAACATGCTTCGGTTGAAAGGCGGTGACGAACTGATCATCGGCACGGCCAGCGGGCTCACACTCGAGCCTGCAGCGGGCTGGGAGCTTCTGCAGCTGACACCGCCTACGGTGGAACCGGCGCGACGACGCTGACGCAGGCGCGGGTGCTGGTTCGAAACAGGGTCATTGCCTGATTGCTTCGACGCGGCTGCGCGGCGTGCAGGCACGACACTCGGACATCAGGGCGAACAACGGGGCACAGTAACCAACTATGCCTCCCTGAGCCCCGGCGATCGGCCCAACGACAAGACTTGAAATCTATTCATGCGGCAGTTGGCTGCAGCGAGATGGGCGCCTCGGCCAGCGCCGCGCCTCCTATTGCGCAGCCGCCTTGCGCTTGCGCGCACCGACCGGCACGATCACCGGCCCGACGATCATCGTATCCTCGGGCTGGAGCAGCATGAAGACGATCAGGTCGGCGACGCGCTCGGGCGGGATCGCATCGCCGGGCATCGGCGCCGGCAGGTTCTGCTCCCACATCGGCGTC
>JACSRM010000366.1 GCA_014879745.1 Burkholderiaceae bacterium
CCCCGGTGCGAGTACCGCAGTGCAGTCGCCGCGCAGCGGCGACCGCCGCACCATGAGCCCCTGGCGGGTACCGCCTGCCGCGACGCGCAGAATATCCGCAAGCGGCTGTCCAGCAACATCACACCGCGAGCGGGCTTGCGCTCCTGCGTGAACCTGAACCGCGGTGGGGCCTCAACGCTTGACCGTCTCCGACTCGACGACCATGTCAAGCACGTAGATCGAGGCTCCCGCCTTGTCCTGGAACCGCTTCAGCCGCAGCACGTTGCGCACCCCGGCCTGGTGGCTGTAGCCCTCGATGTTTTCGTGGAGCGCGCGCCACGCGCCCGGCGGATCGATGCGAAGGCCCTTGTTGTCGAATGCGATCTCGCGCACCTGCAGGCAGCTCGTCGCGCCGGTGAGCGGGTTGTTGCACGCCACTGTCTGCGGCGCGACCTCGAGGAAGACGCGCGCCGGTGTGCCGTAGCGTGCCTCGGGCGTGAGCTGGCCGGTGAAGGCGAGCGTGCCGGACTTCGCATCGGCGAGCCGCAGCGTCGGCGTCTCGCCTTGCGTCACTTCGATCTTCATCGATGCGGCAAGCAGCGTTGCCAACTCGTCGTCGATCTTCATCAACGCCGGATCGCAGGCCATCATCGTCGAGGCCATGCGATTGACGACCAGGCGGCCTTCGGCGTCGATCTGGTAGCCGCCGAAGCTGCGATTGCAGCCGCCCTCGATGCCGAGCCGGCCGCCGCCGAAGTGAAAGACGATCGGCCGGCTGCGATTCGCGCTCAGCGCGGCGATCGGCTTGCCGCCGGCGTCGGTCGCTGAACTCAAAGTCCAGCGGTGCGATTCGAGCGTGCGCTTCACGTCGGGCACCTCCTGCGTGGTGACGTGTGTGAGAACGTAGCGCGGCGATGGCGGCCAGGCCGGCGCCGCGTCGGGGTCGAGCAGCGCAAGCCGCCCTTCGCCGACGGCAAAACGCTGGCTGCCGCCCTGCCCTTCGAGCTTGACGGCGTTGCCGCCCGGCAGCCACGCAAACCGGCCTTGCTCGACGAACGGCTTCGGGTTGCGGTCGATGTACACGCGCGAGATCTCGTAGCTGCCGTCCTGGCGCAGCGTCAGCCGCGTCTTGATGCCGGGGCAATCGGCGCACGGCAGCATGCCCTCGTAGGTGCCGGCCCAGTCGAGCGCATTGCGGCTGCTGTGGGCGGCATCGGGCGCACCGGCCGTGGCGTCGCCGCTGGTGGCGCAGGCCGATAGCGCGACGGCGAGCGCGGCGAGAAGAATCGATAGCGGTTTCATGGCTTCACTCCGAAGGTCTGGAAGTAGAACGCGCGAAGAACGGCGCGGTCTCGAATACCGACGCCGCAAAGCGCTTTCCATGGTGCGCGACGCTGCGCTTGAGCACGAAATCGAACAGCAGCACGTTGTAGTTGCGCAGCCGCAGCAGCGGTTCCACCGCCGCCTCGGCAAGCAGCCCGCGATCGGCGAGCGCGCGCGGCGAGACCAGCGGCACGATGCCGGGCAGAGGATAGTCCGACCCGTTGAGCAGGCGGTCGTGCCAGTCCGGCCGATCGAGAATCGTCGTCAGGACATCCATCCGGTTGACCTGCGTGACGGCCGAGAGGTCGCCGAACAGCCGGCCGCGGTAGGCGGGATCGTCCATCATGCCGGCGAAGACCTCGAAATTCGTCTGCCCCGACCTGCGGTGCTCGTCGATCCGCGCCTCGCCGAGCGACGCGCAATGCGCGGCGACGACGCGCACGCCGGCATCGAGCGGCCGGCGCAGGCGCAGCGGGTTGCTCAGATGCTCGCCGAAGCCGTGCACCGCGCGCTCGTCGCCGGCATGGCTGATGAGCGGCAGGTCGAGCGCGGCGAGCCTGGCGTAGAAGCGGTCGCAGCGCGCATCGGCAGGGTCGATATTCATCGCCGACGGCAGCCACTTGATCGCGCGCGCGCCCTGTGCGATGACGGCATCGAGCCGGTCGATCGCGGCCGGATCGTAGGGATGGATCGATGCCGCCCACTGCAGCCGCGACGGGTGGGCGTGGGCGAGCGCGGCGGCGTAGGCGTTGGGCACGAAGAAGCTCGACTTGTCGAGCATCGGCCGCCCGGCGTCGTCGCGCGCCCAGTCGAAGGCGAACAGCAGCACCTGAAAGCCGGGCGCCATCTCGTCGCATTGCGCGAGCAGCCGATCGGCGAAGCTCTTGTCGGTGTGGCCGGGCGAGTTGTCGGTGCACGACGCGTTGACGTAGAGCGCGCGCTGCGCGTAGCCGAGCGGCCGCCAGAATTCGTCGAGCTTGGGGTTGTACCAAAGCTGGCTGCCCGAATCGCCGTCGCCGAAAACGTGGCAATGGGTGTCCAGAACCTTGTGCGAATCGACGCCCTGCCACGCCGCGCGCACCAGCGGATGATCGCGCAGGTCGGCCGGCAGCCCGGCGAGGCATTCGTTCAAGACGCCGTCGCGCAGCGAGAAGTCGCACCCGCTGGCGAGCAACCCGGCAGCGCAGGCCGCGCCAAGAACGGCGCGCCGCTTCATCAACCCGGCCCGCACCACTCGACCGCGGCGGCGCTCACTCCGGGATCGCGTTCAGCAGATACATCGCCTTCAGGATGCCGGTCGGCCGGCCGAGCCGGCCCATCCATTGGCCGAAGATGCGCTCGATGTCGCCGCTGACGTAGACCTGGGTCAGCGCCTTGTTGACCTCGAGCCGGAACGCCGAGTCGTTGCGCGGCATCGCCAGCGCGTAGGGCTCGATCGAGAACTCCTCGGTCACGAGCGCGAGCTTCGTGCGATCCGCGGTTTGCGCGGCCAGGGCGACGAGCTTGACGCGGTCGCCGGCGTAGGCGTCGGCCTTGCCTTCCTCGAGCATCGCGATGCCTTCGTTCGCGTCGCTGATCGGCACCACGGTCGCATTCACGAGCCGGGCCCGCAGCGCGTCCTCGAGCCGCCGCTGTGTCGTCGTGCCCTGAAGCACGGCGACGCGCTTGCCCGACAGGTCGCTGAACTGGTTGATCGGCGCGCCGGCCTTCACGAGCAGGCCGCCGCCGTCGATGAAGATCAGGTTCGAGAAATCGACGTTCGCGAGCCTGGTGAGCGTCTGCGTCGTATTCGCGCATTCGAGTTCGGCGCGGCCGGAGGCGACCATCTGCAGACGCTCGGTGACCGAACCGGCATGCCAGACGATCTTCAGCTCGGGCTCGCCGACCGCGCGGCCGATCTGCGCGACGGCGCGCTTGCACAGGTCGATCGAATAGCCCTGCGGCTCGTTGTTCGGCCCGGTCATCGAAAACGGCGGCGAGTCCGCCGAGTAGGCGACGTTGATCGCCTTCGCCGCCTTGATCCTGGCCAGCGTTGGCGATGCGCTCTGCGCCGACGCCGGAGCGGCGGCGACGGCGGCGGCAATGAACAGTGCGGTGACGAGCGTCTTGAGCATGGAATCCCCGATTCGTTGCGATGGGCGCGGAGTCTACAGGCAGGCCACCGTGCGCGGTCCGGCGATGCTCGCCCGGTGCGCGCAACGCCAAGGTATCACCCGATAACAAAGCGGCATCGCGAAGCAGCCCGCATGCGACCTGCCGCGCGGGCTTTCTTTGTAGAGTCGGCAGGCCAGCCGAGACCGATCCACAAGCAGGAGACATGGCATGAAGAAGACGATCTCGATCTGCCCGCCGGCCCGATCCCGCGGGTTCGGCCGGCCGCTGCGTCCGGCGCTGGCCGCCGCTGCGCTGCTCGCCGCGGCGGCCCTGGCGCACGCGGCCGACGCCGACCTTGCGCGTGCGAAGCAATTGATCGCCGACGGCAAGGCGCCGGAGGCCTACGCGCTGCTCGAACCGCTGCAGGCGTCGGCCACCGGCGATGCCGCGTTCAACGAGCTGCTCGGCGAGGCGGCATTGATGAGCGGCCGCGCCGAGAGCGCGCGCGACGCCTTCCGCCGCGCGCTCGTCGCCGAGCCGGGCCGCATCGAAGCCCACCTCGGCCTCGGCCGCGCCTACGCCGCGCTCGGCGACTATGCGAGCGCGAAGATCGAGTTCGAGACGGTGCTCAGGTTCGACAACCTGCCGCCCGACCTGCACCAGCAGGTCGAGATCTATGCCCGCGCCGCGGCGCAGAGCGCGCGCGGCCAGCGCCTCGTCTCGTTCGGCTACCTGCTCGCCGGCGTCGGCAACTACAGCGTCAACGCGACGCGCGGCACCGACGCCTTCGGCGGCAACGAGACGGACGACAACTTCGTCTCGTTTCGCGCCGGCGGCGGATTGAACTACGAGCTGGAGAACGGCTACTCGCTGAACGGCACCCTCGACTACCGTTTCCGCGACTACGACCACGAGGACCCCGACGCCGGCAACCGCCGCAACGACTCCGACCTGCGCTGGAACGCCAACGTCAGCCGCAACATCGGCAACGACAACATCGCCATCGGCCTGCGCGGGCGCGTCAGCTACCGCGGCGACGGCAACTACCGCAACGACGTCGGTGTCTTCGGCAACTGGCGCCGCGAGATCGACGCCGACAACCAGTTCAGCCTCGGCCTCGAGTACCGGCGCCGCAACTACCCGAGCGGCCCGGAGCGCGCGCGCACGCGCGACATCTTCGAGGTCAACCCGGGCTGGTCGGTCGCGCTGTTCGACGGCAAGGGCGGCTTCTCGCTCACCGGCGCGCTCGGCCACGAGAACGCGCTGCAGGGCCGGGCCGATGGCGATGCCAATTTCTTCGGCCTGTCGCCGTCGTTCAGCTATTCGTTCAGCGACACCGTCGGCGGCTTCGTCTTCTTCTGGTGGCAGCAGGAGCGCTTTTCCACCGCGCGCGCCAACCTCGATGCCGACGGCAACCAGATCAGCTTCGGCAAGCGCCGCGACAACCTCTACGAGGTCGGCGGCGGGCTGACGTGGGAGTTCGCGCCGACCTGGACGCTCAACCCCGAAGTGCTCTACATCCGCGACGAGAGCAACTTCCTCGCGCCCAACTACAGCTCGACCGAAATCTGGATCACGCTGCGCAAGGATTTCTAGTGCGCTGCATTGGTCCCCGTCGCCGCGGCCAGCGAAGCCTCGACCAGCTCGAGCCGGGCTTGCACGAGATGTCTGATCGCAGCGATGAGCTGCTGCGCGAGCGGGCCGACCTCATGCGCGACGAGCGATGCGGCGCCGACCGCCCCGCTGGCGCCGGGAATGTCGAATGGCAGGCGCACCAGCAGGGCCTTGTGCGGTGCGAACTCGTGCTGTGAGCGCATGCCGAAGCCGAGCATGCCGCCGTGCGCGACCATGCCGTACTGCTGGCCGATGGCATAGGCCTCGACTTGCGCGCGCGGCAACTCCAGATCCGCCTTCGCCAGCACCGCGTGCAGATGCTCGTGGAAGATGCAGTTCGCCGGCGGCATGACCCAGGCCTGCCGCAGCAGTTCGGGCCAGGTGAGCTTCTTGCGCAGGGCCAGCGGATGATCCTTGGCGGCGATGACGGACAAGGACTCGTCGTAGAAGCGCGTGAACCGAATGTCCTCGCCGAGGTCGAGCACCGACAGGCGCAGGATCGCAAGCTCGATGTCGCGCTGGCGCAGGCGGTCGAGCAGTTCATCCTCGCGTGCCTCGACGATCGAGACGAAGACGCCCGGGTGGGCTTGGTGCAGCCGGCTGATCGCGATCGGCAGGAACGGGATCGCCGGCATCGGCACGCTGCCGATGCGCAGGCTGCCGGTCGCGCCGCTGGACACGAGCGCCAGCTCCTGTGCCGCACGGCGCAATTCGTCGAAGATTGCGGCGGCGCGCGGCGCGAACGTCAGGCCGTGGACGGTGGGCTCGACGCCTTCGCTGCGGCGGTCGAACAGCTTGACGCCGAGCAGGCCTTCGAGCGCCGCAACGGTGCGAGTCACCGCGGGCTGCGTCAGGTGCAGACGCGCCGCCGCCTTGCGAAAGCTGCGCGCCTCGAGGACGGCGAGGAAGACCCGAAGCTCGCCGAGTTTCAGGTGCCGGGGCAGCCGCTGGATGAGGTTGTGATCGAGGGTCATCGGAGCGTCCAGCGAGAGCCCCTTGCGCCGGGGTCCGTGCATCGGGTGGCCCTGAAATTATCACCCGATAACAAAACGGCATTGATCTATCGCAGTACCCCGCCTATGAGCGATCGCCCTTTGCACGTAGAGTCGCGACGCAACGGCTCGACGAGAAGGCGTGCGCCGCGACCCGGGAAGCGCGGGTCTTGCTTGCAGGTTCACGCGCGGCTGCGAATGGCGCGCCATCGACCCCGGCCGGCGGCGTGAAGAAATACGGACAAGACAACAAGGAGACAAGACGATGGCCGCAACCGAACAGAAGATTTCCCGCACCGCGCTGCTCGCGATGGTGGTCGGCGGCATGGTGGGCGCCGGCATCTTCGCGCTGCCGTCGCGCTTCGGTGCCGTCACCGGGCCGATCGGCGCGATCATCGCCTGGATCATCGCCGGCACCGGGATGTATATGCTGGCGCGCGTCTTCCAGTTCCTCGGCGAGCGCAAGCCGGACCTCGACGCCGGCGTATTCGCGTATGCGAAGGCCGGCTTCGGCGACTATCCCGGCTTCCTGTCGGCGTTCGGCTACTGGATCGGCAGTTGCATCGGCAACGTCTCGTACTGGGTGCTGATCAAGGCGACGCTCGGCGCGTTCTTCCCGGTCTTCGGCGACGGCAACACCGTCACCGCGATCGTCGTCGCGTCGGCCGGCATCTGGCTCTTTCACTTCCTGATCCTGCACGGCACGCAGCAGGCGGCTGCCATCAACAAGATCGTCACGATCGCGAAGGTGGTGCCGATCCTGACCTTCCTCGCGATCCTGCTGTTCGCGTTCAAGATGGACCTGTTCAGCTACAACCTGTACGGTGGAGACCTGACGAACGGCGTCTTCGAGCAGGTCAAGGCGACGATGCTCGTCACCGTCTTCGTCTTCCTCGGCATCGAGGGCGCGAGCGTCTACTCGCGCTTCGCGAAGGAGCGCAAGGACATCGGCTTCGCGACGGTGACCGGCTTCCTCATCGTCACCAGCCTGATGGTGCTGGTCACGCTGCTGCCCTACGGGGTCCTGCAGCGCGCCGACATCGCCGGTCAGACGGCGCCGTCGATGGCCGGCGTGCTCGAGGCCGTGGTCGGGCCCTGGGGGCGCACCTTCATCAGCATCGGCGTCCTGGTCTCGGTGCTCGGCGCCTATCTCGCCTGGACGCTGATCTGCGCCGAGGTGCTGTCGGCCGCGGCGCGCAACAAGGACATGCCTTCGGTCTTCGCGAAGGAGAACGCCAACAAGGTGCCGACGGCCGCGCTGTGGGCGACCAATATCGTCGTGCAGGTGATCGTCATCACGACCTACTGGTCGGGCGACGCGTTCAACCTGATGCTCGACCTCACCGCCGCGGTGGCGCTGATCCCGTTCGTGCTGTGCGCCGGTTATGGCTGGATGCTGGTCGCCCGCCGCGAGACCTACGACGTGCGGCCCGAAGAGCGCAGCAAGGATCTGTGGATCGCGATCGTCGCGACCTTCTACACGGCCTTCCTCGTCTACGCCGCCGGCATGAAGTTCGTCGTCCTGTCGGCGGTGCTCTACGGGCCGGGAACGATCCTGTACTACTGGAGCCGGCGCGAGCAGGGCCTGCCGGTCTTCACCAAGACCACCGACTGGATCATCTTCGGTCTCGCGATGATCGGCGCGGTGGTCGGCATCTACTGGCTCGCGACCGGCGCCATCGAAATCTAGTGCAGTGTTCCACGCTATGCGAAACATAAAACCGCGTCTTTGCCGCCCTGGCGTCGTTGCGAA
>JACSRM010000369.1 GCA_014879745.1 Burkholderiaceae bacterium
TCGCGAGCGACAAGCTCGGCGTCGCGTCGGCGACCAAGATGTGCCGCAGCGTGATGATCAAGGGGCTCGAAGCGATGGTGATCGAAAGCTTCACGGCAGCGCGCGCCTACGGCGTCGAGGATGCGGTGCTCGCGTCACTGCAGGAGACGTTTCCCGGCATCGACTGGGAGAAGCAGGGCGCGTACTTCTTCCAGCGCGTCATCGAGCACGGCCGCCGGCGCAGCGAGGAGGTGCGCGAAGTCGCCGAGACGGTGCGCGAGATCGGCCTCACGCCGTGGTCGGCGAGCGGCACCGCGGCGCGCCAGGCGTGGGTCGCCGACCTCGCCGACGAAGGTGTGTTCGGCGCGCGCGGCACTGCGGGCTTCGCGCGCAGCGCCGACTGGCGCACCGAGGCCGACCGCATCCTCGCCACCCAACCCATCCCCGAAGCGAAGGACATCGACAAATGAAGACCCAAGTCGCGATCATCGGCGGCGGCCCGGCCGGGCTGCTGCTGTCGGAGATCCTGCACCGAAACGGGATTGAGAGCGTCGTCCTCGAGCGGCGCAGTCGCGCCTACGTGCTCGGCCGCATCCGCGCCGGCGTCCTCGAGGAGGGCTCGGTCAAGGTGCTGTGCGACAACGGCCTGGGCGATCGGCTGCTGCGCGACGGCCATGTGCACGACGGCGCGCAGCTCGTCTGGGCCGGGCGCGACAGCTTCTTCATCGACTGCTACAAGGAGGCCGGCAAGCGCTTCACGACGTATGGCCAGACGCAGGTGCAGGAAGACCTGTTCGCCGCCGCCGACCGCCGCAACGCGACCGTGCTCGACGAGGCGACCGACGTCATGCCGATGGATGTGACGACCGACCGCCCCTACGTCACGTTCAAGCACCGCGGCGAGAACCTGCGCCTGGACTGCGATTTCGTCGCCGGCTGCGACGGCAAGCACGGCGTCTCGCGCTCGATCATCCCGGCCGACCAGCAGAAGTTCTACGAGAAGGTCTTCCCGTTCGGCTGGCTCGGCGTGCTGTCGGAGACGCCGCCGATCGAGCACCTGACGTACGCCAACCACCCGCGCGGCTTCGCACTCGCGTCGATGCGCAACCCGATGCTCTCCCGCTACTACATCCAGGTGCCGCTCGACAACCGGATCGAGGACTGGTCCGACGACCGCTTCTGGACGGAACTGAAGGCGCGCTACCCGAAGGAGATCGCCGACGCGATCGTCACCGGCCCGTCGATCGAGAAGTCGATCGCGCCGCTGCGCAGCTTCGTCACCGAGCCGATGCGCTATGGCCGGCTCTTCCTTGCCGGCGACGCGGCGCACATCGTGCCGCCGACGGGAGCCAAGGGACTCAACCTCGCCGTCTCCGACGTGTTCTACCTGTCGCGCGCGCTCGCGAGCCACTTCAACCACGGGTCGGATGCGATGCTCGACAGCTACAGCGAGATGGCGCTGCGCCGGGTCTGGAGCTCGGTGCGCTTCTCGTGGTGGCTGACGAACCTGATGCACCGCTTCCCCGACATGAGCGAGTTCGACCAGCGCGCGCAGGAGGCCGAGCTGAACTTCCTCGCCACCTCGCACCACGCCCACGCGAGCGTCGCCGAGCAGTACGCCGGGCTGCCGTTCGAGGGAGCACACATTTGACCGCCGCCGCGCCGTTCGAGAAGACACCCGGCTGGCTCGACTGGACCGCGAACCCGAGCAAGCCGCGCTTTGCGCTGCCCGCCGGCAGCGTCGACGCCCACTGCCATGTCTTCGGGCCGGGCGCCGAGTTCCCGTTCGCGCCCGAGCGCAAATACACGCCGTGCGACGCCAGCAAGGCGCAGCTTTATGCGCTGCGCGACCACCTCGGCTTCGCGCGCAACGTCGTCGTCCAGGCAACGTGCCACGGCGCCGACAACCGGGCGATGGTCGATGCGCTCGTCCACTCGAACGGCATGGCGCGCGGCGTCGCGACGGTGAAGCGCACCATCACCGACGCCGAGCTGCAGGCGCTGCACGCCGCCGGCGTGCGCGGCGTGCGCTTCAACTTCGTCAAGCGCCTCGTCGACTTCACGCCGCGCGACGAGCTGATGGAGATCGCGAGCCGCATCGCGCCGCTCGGCTGGCACGTCGTCATCTACTTCGAGGCGGTCGACCTGCCCGAGCTGTGGGACTTCTTCACCGCACTGCCGACGACCGTCGTCGTCGACCACATGGGCCGGCCCGACGTGAGCCTGCCAGTGAACGGCCCGCAGTTCGAGCTGTTCGTCAAACTGATGCGCGAACACGCCAACGTCTGGAGCAAGGTGAGCTGCCCCGAGCGGCTGTCGATCACCGGCCCGAAGGCACTTCCGGGTCAGACCAGCGGCGAGCAGGCGGCCTACCGCGACGTCGTCCCGTTCGCGCGCCGCATCGTCGAGACCTTCCCCGACCGCGTGCTGTGGGGAACCGACTGGCCGCATCCGAACCTGAAGGATCACATGCCCGACGACGGGCTGCTCGTCGATTTCATTCCGCATATCGCAACCACGCCCGAGCTGCAGCGCAAGCTCCTGGTCGCCAACCCGATGCGGCTGTACTGGCCTGAAGAAGCACTCTGAACCGACAAGGAGGACCCTCGTGGCCCTGGACAAACCCTATCTCGACGTTCCCGGAACGACGATCTTCGACGCCGACCAGAGCCGCAAGGGCTACTGGCTGAACCAGTTCTGCATGAGCCTGATGAAGGCCGACAACCGCGCCCGCTTCAAGGCCGACGAGGACGCCTACCTCGCCGAATGGCCGATGAGCGAAGAGCAGCGCGCCGCGGTGCGGGCGCGCGACCTGAACTGGATGATGCGCACCGGCGGCAATATCTATTTCCTCTCGAAGCTCGGCGCGACCGACGGCCTGTCGTTCCAGCAGATGGCCGGCAGCATGACCGGCATGACCGAGGCGCAGTACCGCGACATGATGCTTCGCGGCGGACGCAGCCCCGAGGGCAACCGCGTCGTCGGCGAAAGCGGCGACGCGCAGGGCGCGATGGCGCAGTCGGCGGCCTGGAAGGCCTGGGAGACCCAGGCGAGGCAGGAGCTGGCCGCCAAGGTGCAGGGCGCGCACGACGCGCCAGCCAGGGGCGGCGCCGGCCACGCGCGCGTCACCGCATCGGTCTACAGCTCGCACGTTCCGGCGATCGGCGCCGCGGTCGATCACGGCAAGACGCAGGAGCCGTACTGGGCGCCGCTGTTCAAGGGCTTCGAAGCCAGCAAGCAGTGGATGAAGGAGAACACCCCCGACGTCGTCTTTCTGGTCTACAACGACCACGCGACCAACTTCGACCTCGGCGTGATTCCGACCTTCGCGATCGGCACCGCGGCCGAGTTCGAGCCCGCCGACGAAGGCTACGGCCCGCGCCCGGTGCCCAAGGTGATCGGCCATCCGCAGCTCGCCTCGCACATCGCGCAGTCGGTGATCCAGCAGGACTTCGACCTCACCATCGTCAACGACCTGAGGGTCGACCACGGCCTGACGGTGCCGATGAATCTGATGTTCGGCTCGCCCGAGCAATGGCCGTGCAAGGTGATCCCGTTCGCGGTCAACGTGGTGCAGTACCCGGTGCCTTCGGGGCGGCGCTGCTTCGCGCTCGGGCAGGCGATACGGCGCGCGATCGAGAGCTACGACGAACCGCTGAAGGTCCAGATCTGGGGCACCGGCGGCATGAGCCATCAATTGCAGGGGCCGCGCGCCGGGCTGATCAACGCCGCGTGGGACAACCAGTTTCTGGACCGCCTGATCGCCGACCCGGCTGGCTTGGCGCAGATGCCGCACATCGAGTACGTGCGCGAGGCTGGCTCGGAGGGCATCGAGCTCGTGATGTGGCTGATCGCGCGCGGCGCGATGGCCGACGTCGCAGGTGGCCAGGCGCCGACGGTGCGGCACCGCTTCTTCCACGTCCCGGCATCGAACACCGCGGTCGGACACCTGATCCTGGAAAACCACGCATGACCATCAAAGCAGCCCTCGCCGGCGCCGGCGCGTTCGGCACCAAGCACCTCGACGCTTGTCGGCTGATCGACGGCGTCGAGGTCGTCTCGCTCGTCGGCCGCGAGTACGACAAGACGAAGGCGGTCGCCGACAAGTACGGCATCGCGCACGTCACGACCGATCTCGCCGAAAGCCTCGCGCTCAAGGAGGTCGACGCCGTCATCCTGTGCACGCCGACGCAGATGCACGCCGCGCAGGCAATCGCCTGCCTGCAGGCGGGCAAGCACGTGCAGGTCGAGATCCCGCTGTGCGACAAGCTCGCCGACGGCGAGGCGGTGGTCGAGCTGCAAGGCAAGACCGGTCTGGTCGCGATGTGCGGCCACACTCGGCGCTTCAACCCGAGCCACCAGTTCGTCCACAACCGGATCAAGGCGGGCGAGTTCAACATCCAGCAGATGGACGTGCAGACCTACTTCTTCCGGCGCACGAATATGAACGCGCTTGGGGCCCCGCGCAGCTGGACCGACCATCTGCTGTGGCACCACGCGGCGCACACGGTCGACCTATTTGCCTACCAGTGCGGCAGCGAGATCGTCCAGGCGAATGCGATCCAGGGCCCGATCCACCCGCAGCTTGGCATCGCGATGGACATGTCGATCCAGTTGAAGGCAGCCAACGGCGCGATCTGCACCCTGTCCCTGAGCTTCAACAACGAAGGGCCGATCGGCACCTTCTTTCGCTATATCGGCGACAGCGCAACCTACCTCGCGCGCTACGACGACCTCTTCGACGGCAAGGAAGAGAGGATCGACGTCTCGAAGGTCGATGTCTCGATGAACGGCATCGAGCTGCAGGACCGTGAATTCTTTGCCGCGATCCGCGAGAACCGCGAGCCCAATGCGAGCGTCGCCCAGGTGCTGCCTTGCTACCGCGTGCTGCACGCGCTCGAAGGTCAGCTCGCGGGCCGTTGAACGTTTCGACCGCTTTACCACCCACCGGAGACAACCGATGAAGAATGCCCTTCGCAACATCCTCGGCGCGCTGACGCTCGCCGCGCTGGCGTCGGCGAGCCACGCCGCCGACGTGACGCTGCGCTTCCACCAGTTCCTGCCGCCGCAGGCGACGATTCCGGCGCTCGCGATCAAGGCCTGGTCCGAAAAGGTCGAGAAGGAGAGCGGCGGGCGCATCAAGATTCAGCGCTTCGACAGCATGCAGCTGGGCGGCAAGCCGCCGGAGCTCTTCGACCAGGCCAAGGACGGCGTGGCCGATATCGTCTGGACCGTGCTCGGCTATACGCCCGGCCGCTTCCCGAAGGCCGAGGCCTTCGAGCTGCCGTTCACCACCGGGCTTGCCGAACCCGGATCGAAGGCGTTCCAGGAGTTCGTCGAGAAATATGCGATGGACGAGTTCAAGGACGTCCACCTGATCGCGGTGCATGTCCACGGCCCGGGGCTCATCCACAGCGTGACGCCGGTCACCAAGCTGGAGGATCTGAAGGGCATGAAGGTGCGCGGCGGCTCGCGCGTCGTCAATATCATGCTCGAGCAGCTCGGCGCGGTGCCGGTCGGCATGCCGGTGCCGGCGGTCGGCGAGGCACTCTCGAAGGGCGTGATCCAGGCGACGACGGTGCCCTGGGAAGTGGTGCCTTCGCTCAAGATCGAGCAGCTGGCGAAGAATTCGACCGGCTTCTCGGGCGAGCAGGGCCTGTATACGCAGACCTTCGCGGTGGCGATGAACAAGGCCAAGTACGACTCGCTGGCCCCGGACCTGAAGAAGGTGATCGACAACAATTCGGGCATGTTCGCAGCCGCGCTGTTCGGCCGCGCGATGGACGAAGGCGACAAGCGGGGCCTGGCGATCGCGCAGAAGGCGGGCAACAACATCATCACGCTCGGCCCGGAGGAGACGGCACGCTGGAAGCGCGTCGCCAACGGCACTCGCGCGATCTGGTTCAAGGAGGTCTCCAGCAAGGGGCTCGACGGGCAGAAGCTCGCCGCCGACGCCGAGGCGCTGGTGGCCAAGTACTCCAAGAAGTAGCCGCCGCATCCACTTCACTGCACACGGCGCCGCCGCGCGGCGCCGTGCCCAATCGATGAGCAACTTCATCTACGGTGTGAGCCGCGCGCTGGCGTGGCTCGGGACACTGGTGCTGGTGGCGATCGCCGTCATCAGCGTCCTGAGCATCATCGGACGCGCCCTTTCCGGCGTGGGCCTGGGCCCGATCCCGGGCGACTTCGAACTCGTCGAGGCGGGCACCGCATTGGCGGTGTTCTGCTTCCTGCCGTGGTGCCACCTGAAGCGCGGCCATGCGACGGTCGACATGCTCTGGCCCTGGTTCCCGCCGCGCATGAAGCGCGCGCTCGACATCCTCGCCGATGGGCTGATGTTCGTCGTCTGGCTGCTCCTCGCCTGGCGCATGAGCATCTCGCTGATGGACTACCACGCCAACGGCGAGGTCAGCTTCATCCTGCAGATGCCGGTCTGGTGGGGCTATGCCGCGTCCATGCTGCCGGCCGCGTTCGGATGTCTTGCCTATGCGTGGCGGCTGCTCGAGTCGCTCGGACTGGCGACCCCGCCGGCAGGGCTCACTTCAGCCGGGAGTGCCCATTGATGGATCCGTTGTGGCTCGCGGCAGCATCGTTTCCGGTCATGCTGTTGCTGATCTTCCTGCGCGTACCGATCGGCCTGTCGATGCTCGTCATCGGATTGATCGGATCGTGGCAGACCTACGGCAGCGCCGCGCCGCTGCTCAACCAGATGAAGTCGCTGGCGTACAGCACGTTCTCGACCCATTCGCTGTCGATCGTCCCGCTGTTCCTGCTGATGGGTCAGTTCGCCGCGCTCGGCGGCATGTCGCACGCGCTGTTCAAGGCCGCCGAGGCCTTTCTCGGCCACCGCAAGGGCGGGGTGGCGATGGCGGCGATCGGCGCTTGCGCCGGCTTCGGGTCGATCTGCGGCTCGTCGCTCGCGACGGCCGCGACGATGGGCCAGGTCGCGCTGCCCGAGTTGCGCCGCGCAGGCTACAGCGGCAGCCTCTCCACCGGCGCGCTGGCCGCCGGCGGCACACTCGGCATCCTGATTCCGCCGTCGATCGTGCTCGTCATCTACGCCATCCTGGCCGAGCAGAATATCGCCAAGATGTTCGCCGCGGCGTTCGTTCCGGGCATTCTCGCCGCGCTCGGCTACATGGCGGTGATCGGCATCGTCGTTCGACTCAGGCCCGGCAGCGCGGGCACGATGGCGCCGATGCCCTGGCCGCAACGGGTCGAAGCGCTGATTGCGGTATGGCCGGTGGCCATGATCTTCGTCGTCGTCATCGGCGGCATCTACACCGGCATCTTCACGCCCACCGAGGGCGCCGCGGTCGGCGCGGTCTCGACCGGGCTGCTCGGCTGGTGGCGCGGCGGCTTCACCCGCAACAAGCTGCTCGGCGCCTTCGAAGCGACCGCCAGCGGCACCGGCATGGTCTTCCTGATCGTCCTCGGCGCCGCCGCGTACAACAGCTTTCTCGCCCTGTCGCAACTGCCGCAGGAGCTTGCCGGCTGGGTCGGCACGCTCGGGCTGAGCCCGTACGCCGTGCTGTGGGCGATCCTCGTCTTCTATCTGATCTTCGGCTGCGTGATGGATTCGCTGTCGATGATCCTGCTGACGATCCCGATCTTCTTCCCGATGGTCTCGGGTCTCGATTTCGGCCTCTCGCCCGAGCATACGGCGATCTGGTTCGGCGTCCTCGTCCTGATCGTCGTCGAAGTCGGGCTCATCACGCCGCC
>JACSRM010000305.1 GCA_014879745.1 Burkholderiaceae bacterium
ACCTTCCTCGCGATCACCGACTTCATGCGCGGCGCACCGCCCGCGCCGTGGTGGACCTATACGCCGCTGCGCAAGCAGCGCTTCGGCCGGATCTGACCCGCGCCGGCCCCACTGCATGCGCGACGGCGCTTCGATGCCACGGCGTGAACTGGCGTCGATTCGTGCAGCTATTCACGCTTTCGAGGCCGCGTCGCAGGGCCGACACTGGCGCCGTTGCTTCCATCGCCCGCCGCCGCCGTGTCCACCGCCTCGCTTGCCATCTTCCTGCGCCGCATGCTGCAACGCGGGGAGCGCGCGCCCGTCTCGCGCCGGGTCGAAGTCTGCCCGCCGGCGATGCTGGCGCGTGCCGCTTCGGCGCCGGGCTGGCGAGCCAGCCTGCGCGACTGGCTCGATACCGGCTGGGCGCGCCCTGCCGGCCGCACGCTGCCGCCGCAGCAACGGCCCGCGAGTGACCCGCTCGGCGCCGTGCGGGCCGAGTTCCTGCAGTCCGTGAGCGACATCCGGACCCAGCAGGCCGGCATGCTCGGACATCGCGTTCGTGTCGCGCGCTCGTTGCAGGAACTGTGGCACCTGCGGCCCGAGGTCTTCAAGCTCGTCGCGCTGCGCTACAGCCAGTACGAAGCGCAGACCCGGCTGGACCGGCTCAACCGTCACTTCCCGACCCGCGCGCCGCGCTCGGGGTTCGGCAGTTTCGAGCCCGGCAGCGATACCGCCCCGCGTCGCCCGGCCCGGCAGCGCTGAAGCGGCGCGCCGCTACTGCAGCGCGCCGAGGTAGTCGGCCTTGCCGAGATCGACGCCGTTGTGGCGCAGCAGCGCGTAGGTCGTCGTCACATGGAAGAAGAAGTTCGGCAGCGCGTAGTGCTTGAGGTAGGTCTCGCCGTCGAACTTCATCTCGCCATCGCGCCGCGGCACGCGGACTTCGCGCGTTTCGCTGCCGTCGAGCTTCGCGGCGGGCACCGTTGCGAGGAATTCGATCGTCTTGCGCACGCGCGCCTTCAGATCGGCGATCGAGGCTTCGTTGTCCTCGAGTTTCGGCGCATCGATGCCGGCCAGCCGCGCAACCGACAGCTTGGCGGCGTCGCACGCGATCTGCACCTGCTTGGCGAGCGGCAGCATGTCGGGCGCGAGCCGCAGCCCCAGCAGCACCGCCGGATCGAACTTGCGCGCCGCGGCACTCGCCTCGGCCTTGTCGAGGATGCGCTCGAGGCTGCCGAGGGTGTGGGAGTAGACCGGCACGCTGGCCGAATACATCGAGATGGACATGGTTCGTGGTCCTCGCGGGTTCACGGTTGCCGACAGCGCAGGATGGTAGTGCAACGCCGGGGAAGCGACGGTGGGCGTGCACAATGTCGGCCACGACCCCATCGCACGCCGCAGTGAATATCATCATTCTCGACGACTACCAGGACGCGGTGCGCAAGCTCGCATGCGCGTCCAAGCTCGATCACCTCAACGCCAAGGTCTTCACCAATACCGTCAAGGGAATCGGCCAGCTTTCGGTGCGGCTGCGCGACGCCGAGGTGCTGGTGCTGATCCGCGAGCGAACCCACTTTCCACGCCAGTTGCTCGAGAAGCTGCCCAAGCTCAGGCTGATCTCGCAGACCAGCCGCGCCGGAGCGCATATCGACCTTGCGACCTGCACCCGCCTCGGGATCGCGGTCGCCGAAGGCGCCGGATCGCCGGTCGCCCCGGCCGAGCTGACGTGGTCGCTGATCATGGCCGCGATGCGGCGTCTGCCGCAGTACATCGGCAATCTCAAGCACGGCGCGTGGCAGCAGTCGGGGCTGAAGGCGGCGTCGATGCCGCCGAACTTCGGCATCGGCATGATCCTGCAGGGCCGCACGCTCGGCGTCTGGGGCTATGGCCGGATCGGAACGCTGGTGGCAGGCTATGGCCGCGCCTTCGGCATGGACGTCGTCGTCTGGGGCAGCGAAGCGTCGCGCCTGCGCGCCGGCGCCGACGGCTACAAGACCGCCGCGTCGCGCGAGGAGTTCTTCGAGACCTGCGACGTGCTGTCGCTGCATCTGCGCCTGACCGAGGAGACCCGCGCGATCGTCAAGCTCGCCGACCTGTCGCGCATGAAGCCGACCGCGCTCGTCGTCAATACCTCGCGCGCCGAACTGATCGAGGAAGGGGCGCTCGTCGGCGCGCTCAATCGCGGCCGCCCGGGCATGGCGGCGGTCGACGTCTTCGAGAGCGAACCGGTGCTGCAGGGCCAGCCGCTGCTGCGGCTGGAGAATGCGGTCTGCACGCCGCATATCGGCTACGTCGAGCAGGACAGCTACGAGCTGCTGTTCAGCACCGCCTTCGACAACGTCGTCAACTTCATCGCCGGCAACCCGACGAATATCGTCAACCCGGAGGCCCTGCGCGTGCCGCGTTGAGGCGCACCCGCCGAGCGCTCCGGGGCAAAGGCGACGCGCGCCGATCGAAGCTATGAGCGACGACTCCGGCGCCGCGATCGACGCGGGCAGCGCGCGACGCCAGCCACGGTCGCCGGCCGACCTCTTTCGCCTCTTCAACCGGATGGCGCTGCAGGGCTTCGGCGGCGTGCTCGCGGTGGCGCAGATCGAACTTGTCGAGCGTTCGGGCTGGCTGACGCGCGAGGAGTTCGTCGAGTCGCTTTCGATCGCCCAGGTGCTGCCGGGGCCCAACGTGTGCAACCTCTCGCTGATGGTCGGCGACCGCTTCTTCGGCTGGCGCGGCGCATTCGCCGCGCTCGGCGGCATGATGGCCGCGCCGCTGCTGATCGTGCTGCTGCTCGCCGCGATCTACAGCCACTGGGCGCACCTGCCCGCGGTCAGCGGCGCGCTGCGGGGGATGGGGGCGGTGGCGGCCGGGCTCGTCATCGCGACCGCGCTGCGGCTGGCCTGGGCGCTGCGTTCGAGCCCGCTCGGCACGCCGATCTGCGCCGCCCTCGGCGCCGCGACCTTCGCCGCGGTGATCGCGTGGCGCGTGCCGCTGGTCTGGGTCGTCTGCAGCCTCGGGCCGCTGGGCATGGCGCTGGCGTGGTGGAGGCTGCGTTGATCGGCGCATCGGACATGCTCGCGCTCTTCGGGCACTTCCTGGTGCTCTCGCTGCTCGCGGTCGGCGGCGCGATCACGACCGCGCCGGACATGCACCGCTACCTCGTCGTCGATCAGCATTGGCTCACCGATGCGCAGTTCACGGCGTCGGTCGCGATCGCCCAGGCCGCGCCGGGGCCGAATGTCTTGTTCGTCGCCGTCCTCGGCTGGAACGTCGCCGGTGCGTCAGGCGCCTTCGTGACCCTGCTCGGCATGATGCTGCCGTCGACGACGCTCGCGCTGTGGGCGACGCGCTGGGGCGAGCGGCGCGCGAAGACGCGCTTCGTGCGCGCCTTCAAGGCCGGCTTCGCCCCGCTCACGATCGGTCTGCTGTTCGCCACCGGCTGGGTGCTGGCCGATCCGCTGCGCGTCTCGTGGCGCGTTCTCGTGCTCGTCGCGATGACCGTCTGGCTGTGCCTGCGCACCCGCCTCGGCCCGATGTGGCTGGTGGCGGGCGGCATGCTGGCCGGCGCCCTCGGCTGGGCCTGAGGGCGCGCTCGCCGCGCTGGCGCGCGACGATCAGGTGCGCAACGCGGCGCGCACGACCTCGTCTCGCGCAGCCAGGTCGCGCTCCAACCCCTGCGGCATTTCGTTACCGGCGTTGCGCGCCTCGACCCAGACTTCGGCCCGGCCATCGCCGCCGGGGCGTACCCGGATGCCGAGCGGCAGCTCGAAGATCCGGCCTTCGGACGCATGCGCCTCGTCCGCCGTCATCCAGACCGGGGTGCCGCCCTGCGCCGATTCGAGGACGACCACCCTCACCTCGCCCGCACCGCCTTCGCTGCGCGCGACCCCGGCCCCGTGGCCGCCCTGCGCGAAGCAGCCGAATACCGCCACGCCGCGCTGGCGCGCACTGAGCTCGATTCGATGCACCGTCTCGTCGACATCGTACGGACTCGTGATGCACAGCACCGAGCCTTCGACCATCGCATCCGCGTCGTCGGCGAAACCCGCACCGCCGATCGCTGCCAGCACGACGGCCACTGCTCCGGTGCGCCAAAAGCGCAATGGATTCTTCATCGTAGTGCTCCTGTTCCTCGAACTGCCCCAATTGACCGGATGCGCCGCCTTCGACGCCGGAGGCCGGCCCAGACCCGGCCCCGGTCACCGCGCCGCCTCGAAGGGCTTGCGCGCGACCGGGTTGCGAGCAAAGACTATCGCCCAGCTTTGTGTCTGGCGGATGTCAATCGGCGACCGATCGTAAGTTTGCGTAACGCCGCCGGCGGCCCGAACCGGCGTCAGCCGCGGCCGACAAACGGCATCTTGGTCGCCATCACGGTCATGAACTGCACATTGGCGTCCAGCGGCAGGCTCGCCATGTGAACGACGGCGTCGGCGACGTGGCGCACGTCCATCACCGCCTCGATCGCGACCTCGCCATTGGCCTGTTTCATGCCGGTCGTCATGCTGCGCGCCATGTCGGTCAGCGCGTTGCCGATATCGATCTGGCCGCAGGCGATGTCGTAGCGCCGGCCATCGAGCGAAGTCGACTTCGTGAGCCCCGTGATGGCGTGCTTGGTCGCGGTATACGGCGCCGAATCGGGGCGCGGCGAATGCGCCGAGATCGAGCCGTTGTTGATGATGCGCCCGCCGCGCGGTTGCTGGCGCTTCATGATCTTGAATGCCTGCTGCGTGCACAGGAAGGCGCCGGTCAGGTTGGTGTCGACGACCGCCTGCCACTGCTCGAATGGCACGTCCTCCAGCGCGGCGTTGAAGGTGCCGATGCCGGCGTTGTTGAAGAGCAGGTCCAGGCGCCCGAACGCCGCCTCGGTGCGATCGAAGAGCGCGCGCACCGAGTCGGGTACGCCGACGTCGGTCGGCTGCGCGATCGCGCGCGACGCATCGACGCCGGCCTCGGCGATCGCCGCCTCGAGCGGCTCCTGGCGCCGGCCGGCGAACGCGACGCGCCAGCCGTCGGCCAGCAGCGCGAGGGCGACCGCCCTGCCGATGCCGCTGCCCGCGCCGGTGACGATCGCCACCCTGTCATGTCGCTGCATGTCGAATCTCCTATCGTGTGCCGAAGATCTTGTCGCCCGCATCGCCGAGGCCGGGGATGATGTAGCCGACCTCGTTCAGGTGGCTGTCGATCGCCGCCGTCCAGCAGCGCACGTCGGGATGCGCTGCGCCGAGCGCGGCGATGCCTTCGGGCGCGGCGACGAGCACGAGCGCGCGGATGTCCCTGCAGCCGCGCTGCTTCAACATCGCGACGGTCGCGATCATCGAGCCTGCCGTCGCGAGCATCGGATCGATGATGATCGCGGTGCGCTCGTCGAGGTGGCCGACGAACTTCTCGAAGTAGTGCTCGGGCTGCAGCGTCTCGTGGTTGCGCGACAGGCCGACGACGCTGACCTTCGCGCTCGGGATCATGTCGAGCACGCCGTCGAGCATGCCGAGGCCGGCGCGCAGGATCGGCACGACCGTCACCTTGCGGCCGCGGATGCGCTCGACCTCGGCCGGCCCGCTCCAGCAGGCTATTGTGGTCTTCTCGAGCGGGAAGTCGGCCGTCGCCTCGTAGGCGAGCAGCCGCGCGAGTTCGTTCGTCAGCTCGCGAAACTTCTTCGTCGAGATGCCCTCCTCGCGCAGCAGGCCGACCTTGTGCTTGACGAGCGGGTGCCTGACGTCGATCACCGGCATCGCAGCCTCCTCATCGCGCCTCTCATCGTGCCGCCGCCATGCGCTGGCGCAGCGCCTCGTACAGGCAGATGCCGGCCGCGACCGAGACGTTCAGGCTCTCGACCGCGCCCAGCATCGGCAGGCGCACGAGTTCGTCGCAGTGGCGCGCGGTGAGCTGGCGCATGCCCTTGCCTTCGGCGCCGAGCACGATCGCAACCGGGCCGCGCAGGTCCGCATCGTAGAGAGAATGCGGCGCATCGTCGGCGGTACCGACGATACGGATGTCACGCTCCTTCAGTTCGGCGAGCGTGCGCGCCAGATTCGTCACCATGAAATACGGCATGCTGTCGGCCGCCCCGCTCGCGACCTTGGCGACCGTCGCGTTGATGCCGACCGCATGGTCCTTCGGCGCGACGACGGCGTGCGCGCCTGCGCCGTCGGCGACGCGCAGGCAGGCGCCGAGGTTGTGCGGGTCGGTCACGCCGTCGAGCACGAGCAGCAACGCCGGGCCGCGACCATCGGCGAGAGCGGCGTCGAGCGTGTCGTCGAGCGAATGCGATCGCACCAACGCCGTCACCCGCGCCACGACGCCCTGGTGGCGCGGCGTGCCGGCGAGCTTGTCGAGCCGCGCAGCGTCGCTCTCGACGATCGCAGCGCCGCTGTCCTGCGCGCGTTGCACGAAGGCGCGCATGCGGGCGTCGCGGCGGCTCGCATCGACATGCACCTCCTGCACCGACCGCGGCGCCGTCTTCAGCCGCACAGTGACGGCGTGAAAGCCGAACAGGATGCTCATGCGGCGATGGTAGCGGCTGCCCGCCACGCTCGCGGCCGCCCTGCCCGCGCCGCCGCGCAGGGGCCACGCCAGCAAGCCTACCGGCGCAGCGCATCCTTCACGACGACGCCATCCTTCATGATGACGAGAAGGTTCTTTGCCGGGTCCGCCAGCAGTTCGATGTGCGCAAGCGGATCGCCGTCGACCAGCAGCAAGTCGGCAAGCGCGCCCTCCTCGACGACGCCGAGCTTGCCCTGGTACGGGCTTCGCAGCCCCGACAGGGCGAGCAACTCGGCATTCGTGCCGGTCGCGATCGACAGCGTCTCGGCCGGCGTGAACCAGCGCGTCCACATCGTCAGGATCTCGCCCTGCCGCTTCGTGAGCCCGGGAGAGAACAGGATGTCGGTACCGAAGGCGGTCTTGATCTTGTATTTCTTTGCTAGTCCGAGCACGCGGTCGGTGCCGGCGAATACCTCCAGCGCCTTCGCACGCTGCGACGATCCGGGCGGGAAGGCATTGGCCATCTCGTCGGGGAAGACCTGGGTGCTCAGCCAGATGCCCTTCTCGGCGATCAGCCGGGCGGTCGCGTCGTCCATCAGGTGGGCATGCTCGATGCACTTGACGCCGGCCGCGATCGCACGCTGGATCGCCGCCGGCGTATAGGCGTGGACCGTGACGTAGGTGCCCCAGTTCGCGGCCGCTTCGACCGCGGCACGCAGTTCGGGCTCGGTGAAGGTGCTCACGTCGAGCGGGCTGTGCGGCGACGCCACGCCGCCGCCGGCCGTGAGCTTGATCTGCGATGCCCCCAGCATGAGTTGTTCGCGTACCCGCACGCGCACTTCGTCGGGGCTGTCGGCGATCATCGCCGCGCCGATCTTCTCGCCGTGCGACTGCGGCTTGCCGATCGTGCGCGGCAGCTCGAACGGCTGGCGAAAGTCGCCGTGTCCACTGGTCACCGAAATGATCGCGCCGGATGGGAAGATGCGCGGCCCGGGGATGACGCCGGAGTCGATCGCGAGCTTCAGGCCGAACGTCGGCCCGCCCATATCGCGCACCGTCGTGAAGCCGCGCATCAGCGTCGCCGTCGCCTCGGCCCCGGCGAGCAGATTGAGGTAGCCGACATCGGCCGTCAGCAAGCCTGCAAATGTCGGCCGCGCCAGCATCGCATGCCAGTGGGCGTCGATCAGCCCCGGCATCAGCGTGCGGCCGCCGCCGTCGAT
>JACSRM010000243.1 GCA_014879745.1 Burkholderiaceae bacterium
TCTTGCCCGACTGCGTCGGTCAGCCCTTCGGGCTCGATGAGACTTTGTGTCTCATCAGCCGGCCCTTTTCGCGCTCCCAGTCGCGCTTCTTCTCGGTATTGCGCTTGTCGTGCTGGGCCTTGCCCTTGGCCAGCGCGATCTCGGCCTTCACGAGGCCGCCCTTGAAGTACAGCCGCATCGGCACCAGCGTGAAGCCCTTTTGCTCGACCTTGCCGATCAGGCGCCGGATCTCGGCCTTGTGCATCAGCAGCTTCTTGGTGCGATCGGGCTCGGCCTTGACGTGGGTCGACGCGCTCGCGAGCGCGTTGATGCGGCAGCCGATCAGGTGCAGTTCGCCGTCGCGAATGACGACATAGCCGTCGCTCAACTGGACCTGCCCGGCGCGGATCGCCTTGATCTCCCAGCCGGTGAGGACGACGCCGGCTTCGAAGCGTTCCTCGATCTGGTAGTCGAAGCGGGCACGGCGGTTCTCGGCGATCGACATGAAGGCAGGGGCTCGGTTGCGGGCGCGCGGCCGTCGCGGCGGGCGCCCATACACTGCGGATTGTATGAACTGCCTTCCAGCACGCACCCAGGGCGGATCGCTCGCAACGGCGCAAGACGCGATGCGGCGCGGCCGATGAAGCACGTCCGCAAGTCGGTCCTGCTGTGGTACTCGGCGCACGAGATGTATGCGCTCGTCACTGCCGTCGAGGACTATCCGCGCTTCCTGCCCTGGTGCGCCGATGCGCACGTGCTGTCGCGGTCGGACGACGGTATGCAGGCCAGGCTCACGCTTGCGTTCAGCGGCGTGCGCCATGCGTTCACGACGCTGAACCGGCACGACGCGGACCGCGCGGTCAGGGTGAGCCTGGTCGACGGGCCGTTCTCGCTGCTCGAAGGACACTGGCAGTTCCTGCCGCTGGGTGCGGGCGGTGGGTCAGGCGATGCGGTGCAGCAGGCGTGCAAGATCGAGTTCGACATGCGCTACGAGTTCGCGAACGGCCCGCTCGAGGCCGTCATCAGCCCGGTCTTCGGCCGCATCGCCAACTCGCTCGTCGATTCGTTCGTGCGCCGCGCCGAGCAGGTCTATGGGCCGCGCTGACGAAGCGATCCGCGTCGAGCTCGCCTGGAGCCCGCGGGCCGGCGAGACGCAGCGCACGATGCTTTGCCTGCCGCAGGGTGCGACGATCGCGGACGCGATCGCGCACAGCGGCCTTGCGCCGCCCGCGGATTGGGCGAGCGCCGTCTGGGGCCGGGTGCGCGACGCATCGCACCCGCTGTGCGACGGCGACCGGCTCGAGCTGCTGCGGCCGCTCGCGGTCGATCCGAAGGAAGCGCGGCGCCGGCGCCAGCACGGCGCGCGAAAGCCGGCCAAGTAGGCGGCTCGACTAGTACAGCAACCTGGAAGTAGAGGAACAGAATGAAACCGATGGATTCGCGCGCAGGGCAAGGCGCAAACCGCAGCAATAGCCGCAGCTATCGCGAGGATTTGCAACGCCGCCCTGCGTGCGAAGACGCGATTTCATGTTTCGATATTTCCGGGTTGCTGTACTAGTTGCAGTTGGCGGCGACCACGCCCTGCGTGCGCTGCGTTTCCTCGGCTCGGCCCTTGTCGTCGAGGAACTCGCGCTGACCCTGGGCGTTGATGCGCGACATGCGCTGCCCTTCCTGCAGCGCCTTGAGCTGCGCCTTGGCGCGCGAGCAGTTGTCGAGCCGGATCTGCGCGTCGCGCTGCGCGTCGGCCTGCTTCTTCGCCGCCGCTTCCTCCTCGGCCTTGCTCGGCTTGGGGGCGGACGCCGCTTCGGCCGCCTTCGGCACGAGCAGCGGGGCGGATGCCGCCGAGGCGGCGGATCCGACCGGCGCGACGCGACCCTCGCTGCCGGGCGCGGGACGCTGCAGGATGTCGGCTTCGGGCGTGCCGCTCGGCGGCGGCCGGTCGCTGTACTGGACGATGCCGGACTTGTCGCGCCACTTCCATTGCGCGTCGGCCGGCGCGGCGGCAAACACGGCGCCAAGCGCGACGGCGAGCGCGGGCAGCCACGCGGCGTGGCGCGAAGTCTTTCGGCTCATGGCGGATTCGAAACGGGACATTGGCGCGCAGTGTATCGGCGAGCCAGAGCCCCGCGGTGACAGCGCGCTTCGCCCGTCGCGCGCCGGGATGCCAACAAAGTCACACTTGGCGATCGGCCGGCACCCGGCGTTCGAGGTTCGGCGCAAAGCGCCGAGGGTCGCGTGCACCGCGCCGGCGGCCCGGCGCAGAGCACCGCGGGCCCCGGGCCCGGGGATGGCCGCTTCTTATAATCCGCCTTTGCGACTGGAGCTTGTCTATGCGCCTACTCGGCAAAGCGCTCACCTTCGACGATGTGTTGCTGGTGCCGGCGTTCTCACAGGTGTTACCGCGCGACACCGATCTCTCGACTCCGCTGACGCGCAATATCCGCTTGAACCTGCCGCTCGTCTCCGCCGCGATGGATACGGTGACCGAGGCGCGGCTCGCGATCGCGCTCGCCCAGGAGGGCGGCATCGGCATCATCCACAAGAACCTGACACCCAGGCAGCAGGCGGCCGAGGTGGCGCGCGTCAAGCGCTTCGAGTCGGGCGTGCTGCGCGACCCGATCACGATCACGCCCGACGTGACGGTGCGCGAAGTCAAGGCGTTGTCGCAGCAGCACGGCATCTCGGGCTTCCCGGTGCTCGAGGGGCCGGTCGTCGTCGGCATCGTCACCAACCGCGACATGCGCTTCGAGACGCGGCTGGATGCACCGGTGCGCGAGATCATGACGCCGCGCGAGCGCCTCGTCACGGTCGGCGAGTCGGCGACGCTCGCCGACGGCAAGGCGCTGATGCACCGCCACAAGCTCGAGCGGGTGCTGGTCGTCAACGACGCCTTCGAACTGAAGGGCGTGATGACGGTGAAGGACATCACGAAGCAGACCAACTTTCCGAACGCCGCGCGCGACGGCCACGGCAAGCTGCGCGCCGGCGCCGCGGTCGGCGTCGGACCCGAGAGCGAGGAGCGCATCGATCTGCTGGTGAAGGCGGGGGTCGATGCGATCGTCGTCGATACCGCGCACGGCCACAGCGCGGGCGTCATCGAGCGCGTGCGCTGGGTGAAGAAGAACTTCCCGCAGGTCGACGTGATCGGCGGCAATATCGCGACCGCCGCCGCGGCGGTCGCCCTCGTCGAGGCGGGAGCGGATGCGGTCAAGGTCGGCATCGGGCCGGGGTCGATCTGCACCACACGCATCGTCACCGGCGTCGGCGTGCCGCAGATCCTCGCCATCGATGGGGTCAGCAAGGCCCTGAAGGGCAGCGGCGTGCCGCTCATCGCCGACGGCGGCGTGCGCTTCTCGGGCGACCTCGCGAAGGCGATCGCCGCCGGCGCCGACAGCGTGATGATGGGCAGCGCCTTCGCCGGCACCGAGGAGGCGCCGGGCGAGACGATCCTCTACCAGGGCCGCACCTACAAGAGCTATCGCGGCATGGGATCGATCGGCGCGATGCAGCAGGGCTCGGCGGATCGCTATTTCCAGGACAACGGCGGCAACAACCCGGCGACGACCAAGCTCGTCCCCGAGGGCATCGAGGGCCAGGTGCCGTACAAGGGCTCGGTGCTGACGATCATCTTCCAGATGGCCGGCGGCCTGCGCGCGGCGATGCATTACTGCGGCTGCGCCAACATCGCCGAGATGCACGAGCGCGCCGAGTTCGTCGAGATCAGCTCGGCCGGCATGCGCGAGAGCCACGTCCACGACGTGCAGATCACGAAGGAAGCGCCGAACTACCGCATGGAGTAGGCGTGCGGCGACCGCCCGCATGCCGCGCCCCGGCGCACGACGCGACGCAGACGCCTTGAGCACGCCGCCGCCCGCGCATCCGCACGCCCGCAAGCGCGAGGCGGCGATGCAGTTCATCATGCTGACGGTGCTGATCGACATGGTGTCGATCGGCCTCATCGTGCCGGTGATTCCGCTCATCGTCGGCCAGTTCACCGATTCGCCGGCCGCGCAGACCTTCTGGTTCGGCGCCGTGACGCTGTCGTTCGGGATCGCCAACTTCTTCGCCTCGCCGGTGCTCGGCGCACTGTCGGACCGCTACGGGCGCCGGCCGGTGCTGCTGCTAGGCTTCTCGGGCCTCGCGGCGAGCTTCATCGTCACCGGCCTCGCGACGGCGATGTGGATGCTGATCGCGGTGCGGATCTTCAGCGGTGCGATGCAGTCGAACGTCGCGATCGCGAGCGCCTACGTCGCCGACATCACGCCGGCCGACCAGCGCGCGCGCCGCTTCGGCCTGCTCGGCGCGATGTTCGGCGTCGGCTTCACGCTCGGCCCGGCGATGGGCGGGCTGCTCGGCGCGATCGACATCCACTGGCCGTTCTTCGTCGCCGGGGCGCTGGCGATCATCAACTGGATGTACGGCTTCTTCGTGCTGCCCGAGTCGCTGCCGGCCGAGCGCCGGCGCGCCTTCGACTGGCGGCGCGCGAACCCGTTCAGCGCGCTGCGCGGGCTGTCGCAACTGCACGGCGTCGGGCCGCTCGTCGCCGTCATCGCGCTCGCGGCGCTGTCGGACTTCACGCTGCGCACGAGCTGGGTGCTCTTTACGACCTTCAAGTTCGGCTGGGGCCCGGCACAGAACGGCGCTTCGCTCTTCACTGTCGGCGTCATGTCGGCGATCGTGCAGGGCTTCCTGCTCAAGTACCTGCTGGCGCACTTCTCGCCCAAGCGGCTGGCGGCGATCGGCCTCGTCGCCTCGGCGCTGACCTACTTCGGCTTCGCGGTCGTTCCGCAGGGCTGGATGATCTATCCGGTGATCATCGTCGGCACGCTGATCGGCGGCGGCGCGCAGGCGTCGATCCAGAGCCTCGTCTCGAACGCCGCCGACGCCCAGTCGCAAGGCAAGACGATGGGGTCGGTGACGGCGCTCTCCAGCATGATGGCGGTGATCGCGCCGGTGATCAGCGCGCCGCTGCTGGGGGTCGTCGCGCACCGGCCGCAGGGCGACATCTGGATCGGGCTGCCGTTCTTCTTCTGCGCGCTGCTGCAGGCGATCGGCGCCGGCATCGCGATCGCGCACTTTCGCCGTCAACGTACGCTGCGCGTCGCCGCAGCCGCCTGAACCATGCACGACAAGATCCTGATCCTCGACTTCGGCTCGCAGCTCACCCAGCTCATCGCCCGGCGCGTGCGCGAGGCGCAGGTCTACTGCGAGATCCACCCGAACGACGTGAGCGACGCGTTCGTGCGCGAGTTCGCGCCGAAGGGCGTCATCCTCTCCGGCAGCCACGCATCGACCTACGAGGCGCACGAGCTGCGCGCGCCGCGCGCGGTGTGGGACCTCGGCGTGCCGGTGCTCGGCATCTGCTACGGCATGTTCACGATGGCGGTGCAGCAGGGCGGCGAGGTCGAGGCGAGCGACCGTCGCGAGTTCGGCTATGCCCAGGTCCGCGCCCACGGCCACACCAGGCTGCTCTCCGGGATCGAGGATTTCGCGACGCCCGAGGGCCACGGCATGCTCGAGGTCTGGATGAGCCACGGCGACAAGGTCACCAAGCTGCCGCCCGGATTCAAGCTGATGGCCTCCACACCCTCGTGCCCGATCGCCGGCATGGCCGACGAGGCGCGCGGCTACTACGGCGTGCAGTTCCACCCCGAGGTGACGCACACGAAGCAGGGCGCAGCGCTCTTGACGCGCTTCGTGCGCGACATCTGCGGCGCGCGCGGCGACTGGGTGATGGGCGACTACGTGAGCGAAGCGGTGGCGCGCATCCGCGCCCAGGTCGGAGCCGACGAGGTCATCCTCGGCCTGTCGGGCGGCGTCGATTCGAGCGTCGCCGCGGCGCTGATCCAGCGCGCGATCGGCGACCAGCTCACCTGCGTCTTCGTCGACCACGGCCTGCTGCGGCTGAACGAGGCGCAGATGGTGATGGACATGTTCGCGGGGCGACTGCACGCGAAGGTCGTGCATGTCGATGCGTCGGCGCAGTTCCTCGCTGCGCTCGAAGGCATCGCCGATCCGGAAGCCAAGCGCAAGATCATCGGCCGCGAGTTCGTCGAGGTCTTCCAGCGCGAGGCGGCGAAGGCGAAGGACGCCAAGTGGCTCGCGCAGGGAACGATCTACCCCGACGTCATCGAGTCCGGCGGCGCGAAGACGAAGAAGGCGACCAACATCAAGAGCCACCACAACGTCGGCGGTCTGCCCGAAACGCTGGGCCTCGCGCTGCTCGAGCCGCTGCGCGATCTGTTCAAGGACGAGGTGCGCGCGCTCGGCATCGCGCTCGGCCTGCCGCCGGAGATGGTCCACCGCCACCCGTTCCCCGGTCCCGGCCTGGGCGTTCGCATCCTCGGCGAAGTCAAGCCGCAGTACGCCGACCTGCTGCGCCGGGCCGACGCGATCTTCGTCGAGGAATTGCGCGCGACGATCGATCCCGCAGCCGGCAGGAGTTGGTACGACCTGACGAGCCAGGCCTTCGCCGTCTTCCTCCCCGTCAAGAGCGTCGGCGTGATGGGCGACGACCGCACCTACGACCACGTCGTCGCGCTGCGCGCAGTGCAGACGACCGACTTCATGACCGCCGACTGGGCCGAACTGCCGTATGCCCTCTTGAAGAAGGTCAGCAACCGCATCATCAACGAGGTGCGCGGTATCAACCGAGTGACCTACGACGTGAGCAGCAAGCCGCCGGCGACGATCGAGTGGGAGTGATTCGCCGATCCGCGCCCTTGCACGCTGGGCTTGCCGGTGCCGTTCGCTCGAATGCGGACGCTGGACGAGCGGACGATGTCGGACGCCCGCTCGATCGAGCACTTCTGGAAGGGGATCAACAATGAAGCGGCAGCCTGCTGGCGAACGGTCCAACCAGGAGCCGAAGCTTTCTCGCGCCCATCCGCCGGCGGGCGTCGCTGCCGCCGACTGGCAGCGCGCACTGCGCCGCCAGTTCGGGCGCGGCCAGGCGTTCGCGCTCGAGAATCTGGGCGACCAACCGTTCTTCTCCGAGTTTCGCGTCGGCAATCCGCTGTCGAAGGCCGGTTACCGGATGGCGATACGCGGGCTCGATGCCGGCGACAACTACTGCCGTGCCCGGACTACGCCAGCAACGAACTGGGTACCTGCAAGCACATCGAGTTCGTCCTCGCCAGACTCTTGAAGAAGCGCGGCGCGAAGACCGCCTTTGCACGGGGCTGGCGTCCGGCGTTCTCCGAGATCTACCTGCGAAACGACGGTGCACGCGCGGTGCACTTTCGCGCCGGAACGGATTGCCCGCCGTGCGTGGTGAAAGCGGCTTCCGAGCTGTTCGACATGTCGCGCGGCGGCGTTTTGCCAGAGGAACGCTTCGTCGCCCTGGAGCGTTTGCTCGCGACGGCGGCGAAGAGCGGCCACGAACTGCGGGCCTATGACGATGCGCTCGACTTCATCGCCGGCCGGCGCGATGCGGCGCATCGGGCGGCTGCCCTCGATCGCCTGTTCCCGCGCGGCGCGTCCGACACAAGGCTCGCGCGGCTTCTGAAGACGCCGCTGTACCGATACCAGGCCGAGGGCGCGCTGTTCGCGGTGCGCGCCGGCCGCGCCCTGATCGGCGACGAGATGGGCCTGGGCAAGACCATCCAGGCCGTCGCGGCGGCGGAGATCCTGGCGCGGCATTTCGGCGTCTCGCGCGTGCTGGTGGTGTGCCCGACCTCGC